>JBEKDJ010000405.1:0-4435 GCA_050014415.1 Thermodesulfobacteriota bacterium
CAGGAAGTAACAAACGACATTTTCCTTCATGAAGTTTTCACGCCGAACCGATGAAGAAAATTAACAAGTACCTACAAGTCTTTATCTTCAATGAACGTTAAGGACTAACGATTTCTGGTAGAAACATCCATGATTAAAAAGACGGAGTGAGCTGCTATTAACAACCCACTCTGTTGGTTTCCATCTTCTATGATGTCTTTCTTGGATATCCCACCGACTATGCCAAGGCGATCTTCTGATCGGGCCGTAGTTTCATGGCTTTTGCGAGGGCTGGCATATTGATGTATGCCCTGACGACAGTCGCCAATCCTTCTGAAGCGCAGTAGAGATAGATGTTATTTGCAATTACTCCGGCGTGGAAACCTGAGAAAAGGTGTTTGGCTTCATCCGATGTTTTGTCCACCAATTTTGCATAATCAGACACTACTTTGTCCACCATTTTTTTCATAATCACACATGATAAGGTTCACGGGGGCTTCTTTGACGCAGTACGCTCTGCCCTCTGCAGTCTTTTAAGGGCATCGTCAAATCCAGCTCTGAGGCATTCTAGGTGACAAAAAAAGTCACTCCCCAGTTCTGAAGATACGGGTATAAATTGAATATACCTTATTGAAACAAAGACTTAGGCGGTTTCTCTTACCTTGGCATCGAACTTGCCTAATTAGACATTGTGGACTAGGTCGCATTTCGCACACCTGCATAGACGGTACGATGATTCATGCGAACTATGGTTTTTTTAAAGGACGCCATGACTGGACCAAAAAATAGAGAAGTGTCTTTACTCTCCAAAAAGGTTGAGGCATTTGCTATGAACCTGTTACACCTCATCCGCATTGTACGCGTTTACCCGGCCAAACATCCGACCCTTCTGGAAGTCGCTAAGAACACCCATAACTCTGCCCCCCTCGATTCCCAAGGCTCTCTCACGATCGGCATCACCTCCAAGGAACTGGTCGTGTCGGGAGAATTTGTCGCCGGAAAGGCGAGTAGTCTCGCTTCGATGCTTCACGCGCGAAAAGTGCTCCAAATATCCTGGACGAAAGATGCGACCCTCGAGGATGTCTGGACTTTCGCCAAAGTCATGTCTGTTCCCAAGTTGGAAGGGGATGAACTGCGACGAAAGCTCCGCTCCGAAGTCTTCGCCATTGACATTGAACCCCTCAAGCTCGATGAGATCCATGGCAGGATCACGGAAACGGTTAAGGATTCCGAGGACGACCCAGAGCATAGGCGCCGCCACGCATGGCTTGCGATGATGATTCACGAAGCGCCCCCTGGACAGCTTGCCGCAGCCCTCGACTCCGACGAATTCTGGGAAGCCGCAAAGGCAGAATGGACCGAATCGGGGCGTGGCGATTCAGAAGGGTTTACGAAATTTCTGCTCAGGTTGGGAGAGCGTCTAGAGAATGCCCTGACCCTTCTTCCAGACAGGCGGCGCAAAGATATCCTTGATTATCTTGCTCAAATGGGCAAGTGCCTTTCCGCGAGGGATCTCGTGCGTATCGTGGGACACGAAGGCCAGGAGTCTGGACGATTGGGGCCTGGAAAGAGCTCTCTGCTGAGAGAGATCGACGGAGAGCGATTTGTCGATCTACTGGCAGGCCTCGCTGCGATGGGTAACCAAGGAACCCGAAGGTTTGTGGAGGTCTACCGACGTTTTGCCCCGCTCACCAAAACCGATGAACTCCTTTCATTGGTCAGATCTAGGCTTGCTCCCGGGAAAGACGGAGGCTTTGCAGCCGAGGTGTGGAAGACGATAGAGGACTTTATTATCAATCTGACGGAAAACCCTTTTATGGATACGGAGTACTCCGAGTCGCTCGAATTCCTGATGAATCCTTCTGCCTCGACGGGCCCTGAGGAGGACTCTCTGATTTTGCACGAGGAACCTGATGAATACCTGGACCAGTTGATCCTGGCATTGGCTGGGGAGGAAGAAGAGGACTTTAGGAAAAGGCTCCTCGACCGCATCAGGCTCCGGGCAGAGCAACTCGGCCTATTCCGAGTCCTCGGATTCGTCAAGCTTGTGGATCGAGCGTTCCCGGATCTACTCGATTCTGTCCCTTTTTTTGTCAAGGAATTGTTTCAAAAGGGCCTCTCGGCCCTTACCAAAACGTCGTTCGCGCAACGGCAAGCCCTGGTCGCTTTTGCCGTGAATCACGAAAGATGTCTCCTCGACATGGCACTAAAGGCTCTCGCGGAAGAGCAAAAGATCACCTCACGTCATTTTCTCGTCAGTCTCCTCTCCTGCTTCTCTTCAGCCGCGACGCCAACATTTGTGACGAAGTCCCGCATCAGCCCCTGGTATGTGACCCGTAATCTCGCCATTGTTCTCGGACAACAAGGGTTTCCCCTAGGTCTTCCAACACTTCAGGCCCTTTCAAACCATCCCCACCCAAAGGTCGTGAGGGAAGCCCTCAGGGCTCTGAAGAGAGTCCAGACCTCACTCTCTCACCCACAGAGGGAACAGCAAAAAAGATCAGTGACCGAGCAGAGCCTCCAGGATCTTGAAAAAAGGGAGAAAAGCTATGGCGCAGAATGCCCTTAATTATTTTCTTCATGCCCTCGGAGCTCTCTTTCGGATGCGACGAATGTATCCTTCAGGGACTAAGCAGGTTCTCCAATCGGCCCGGCAAGCTTCGCAGAAACTTGCCGAATGGGGACGGCCTGTGAGGATCACCTTCCTCGGAAATGATACGATTGTCGAGGACCAAAGGATAGAAACCCTCCCTGCGTCCTATCAAGCTCTCTTCCAATCACTCCACCAGCTCGGATTCGAGAGTGTTCAAATCGAGGCCGATGCGGGTGAACAAGACTTCACAGCCTGGATCGATAATGTTGTCTCCAAGAGCCGGGACCCCTACCTAGGTTCTAAAATTGTCGCCGGCTACTTTAACCTGGAAAGGCGGGCGGACCCCGATTCGGTCCTAACCCAGGCGGTTACGGGATATATGGGATTTCTTGCCGAGGCTCAGGAAGTCCTCTCCGATCTCGAATCCAAAAAGCCCGAAGGTCTTGTTCGAGCCCGCGAAGTCGTGTGCGCGATTGTGGCCCGTCTCGCTGTTGGCAGGGAGCTTTTTGAGCCTATCCGTGAGATGAAGAACTTCGATGACTACACCTTTACCCACGCCCTCAATGTCTGCGTTCTTTCGTCGGCCCTGGCGCAAGCGCTCCAGGTTTCCGACGAGATGGTCAGCGCGATCGCCATGGCTGCTCTCTGCCACGATCTCGGGAAGAAGGAGATTCCCAAAGAGATCCTGAACCACAATGGTCCTCTTGCACGTGAGCAGTGGCTCCTCATGCAGAGACATCCTTCCTGTGGTGCACGGCTCCTCCTCGATATCCCGGGTGTGGAGTCAGCAAACCCTCTCCTTCCGATAGTGGCCTACCAGCACCACATGGGGGCCAATCAATCTGGATATCCGAAAGTCCAGAAGAACCTACCGCAACATACGCTCCATTTTGCAAGCCTTCTTGTAGCCATCGCCGATGTCTACGATGCCCTTCGAACTGTTCGTCCCTATCGGCCGGCTTTAAGCGTAGCTAAAACCACAACGATTCTGATCAAGGACGTCTTGGCCGGAAAACTTCACATGGAGTATGTCTCAAGATTTCTATCATTGCTGAATGTATTGACTCCCGGGCGGCGGGTTGTTCTCTCGGACGGAAGTTCTGGGATGATCGTTGAGATACATACTGGATATCCGTTATGCCCTATAGTAAGTGACGAGCACGGACAGACCCGGGATCTTTCCAAGCCTTCAGCCCCTATGATTTCGGAGGTCAAAGAGGAATCAACTGGGAATCTTCCATAGATGCCAGCCGCGGAACGGACAACTTTTGTACCGATGACCTAATGCAATTTGACAATGCCAAAGATCCCTGTGCAGAAATGAGCAAAGCCCAAAAATGTTAATTTCTCTGTCTTCTCGTTCTCAGCAAACGTACTGCAATTTCCTCCGATTACATCTAAGCTATTGCTCGCACATGATTTGCAAAAGGAAGAATATCTCACCCACAAGAAACAGGACCAAGAAAGTCAGTTAATCCCTTAAGGGGCTTTGAACAGATTAAGGTGAGCCACCAATTTGTTAGTATCGTTTTCTGGCCCCTCTTATCGGGCCCGCCTTTTCGGGTATGAAAGGTTATGTTCAAGAGGTAGGAATCTCCATTCTCTCCAAGATAGACCATCAATAAAGCGAGGAACCGTTGCCTCCTCCACCTGTTCACATCAAAATACTTTCCCGGGAGGCATCCGAGGCCTGAAGAAGTCGACAGTGCTAATTTTTAAACAATCTGTTCTGTTTTAAATTACTAAAGTTTTGCACTTTTCTAGGCCCACAATTTTTCGAGGTAAATATCGAGAAAGTTTTGGTTAAATTCAACTTTCATACTATTCAGTGCAACCGTAATATGGTTTAGCAAAATGTGCCTT
>JBEKDJ010000406.1:0-4426 GCA_050014415.1 Thermodesulfobacteriota bacterium
GATGGATCGAATTTCTCTCCAGCTCACGTCCTATTCCCCTATCGAATTTCTAGCTCGATGTCTTATCAGTTTAGAAAATCCATTCCGAGACGCGCAGGGAAAAAGTCAGGATTCAGAATAAAGAGACACCTCCCTTATCTTCTGGGTTCTGACTTCCGAATCCTAATCACACATGAAAACGGAAGTGGACGATATCTCCGTCCTGAATAAAATAATCCTTTCCTTCTGACCGAAGAAGTCCTTTCTCTCTGGCCAGATGCTCGGAACCACAGGCGGCGAAATCTAAAAAGGAAATTACCTCGGCACGAATGAACCCTCTTTCCATATCGCTGTGGATCTTCCCTGCTGCCTTCGGGGCAGGCGTCCCTTTCGGAACGGTCCAGGCTCGAAGTTCCAAGCTGACGGTCGTATAAAAGGTGGCAAGCTCCAGGATTTCATATCCAACCTGTATCAATCGTTCCAGGCTCGACCCCTCCAAGCCCAGCTCTTGCCTGAATTCCTCCCTCTCCTCCTCCTTCAGTTCTGAAAGTTCTGCCTCTAAATCGCCACAGATCACAACGACCTTGTTCCCTTCTCTTCGGGCCCAGTCTCTTACGGCTTCCAGATACGACCCGTCTTCTCTTAGTCCCTTCTGATCGGCATTAACGACATAGAAGACAGGTTTTGCCGTCAAGAGATGAAGGTCTGAAAGGACCGGTCCCTGCTCTTCCGACAGGCGAAGGCTTCTCGCCCTCCGGCCTTGGTTCAAGGCGTCTTGAATCTCTCGGTAGACCTCCAACTCAGAGGTAGCTTCCTTTGCGCCAACCCGTTGGAGCTTGTCTACCTTTCCCATTCTCTTTTCAAGTAACTGGAGGTCTGACAAGATCAGTTCAGTATTGACGATCTCAATATCCCGCACCGGATCGATCGATCCAAAATCGTGGGCCACATTTTCGTTTTCAAAACAACGTACTGTGTGAGCGATGGCATCCACATTCCGAATGTGGTCCAAGAACTGATTCCCCAACCCCTCCCCTTTGCTTGCCCCTTTGGCCAGCCCGGCAATGTCAAAAAACTCAAGGGTGGTGGGGATCACCTTCTTGGGATGGATCAGCCGTGCAATATTCTCTAATCTCTTGTCTGGAACAGAGACGATCCCAACATTCGGATCGATCGTGCAGAAGCGGTAATTGGCTACCTCAGCCCCTGCTGCGGTAAGGGCATTGAATATGGTGGATTTGCCAACGTTAGGAAGGCCCACAATCCCACATCGAAACCCCATGCTCCCCCCCCTGTCAATCCAAGATGAAAAGTATCCAAATGTCAGATACCAAGGCTCTATCCCGCTAAAGCGCAAACAAATCAAATCCAAAGCTCAAAGAGCAGAAATGTTTGGACTTTGGATCTAAGATCTAGACTGGAAGTTTTTTGTGGATTTCTACGTTTATATTTGTATAATAAAACAAAGCCAAAATAAAGTCTTCTCATGGAGATCTCTTATTTCAGGAGGCCAGAGTGAAACAACAGAACCGGATCATCGTGGAGACAGCCTGCAACATTGCCAAGAAAACCCGCTCGAAGGGCGTATTGCTGTATGCCGACATGTTCGAAGATTACGATGCCCTCGCGAAAATCGGCCAGGAGAAAAAGGTTGAGATGATCCTTGCCATCCAGGATGAGGCCTCTTTGCAGGAGGCGAGTCCGGTTTTCAAGAAAGTGCTCAGGATTCCCAGTGTCTCTTTGGGTCGCATCAATCAGATCAAAATGGCGGTCATTCAGGCCCTATCGAAGGGTCTGGTCAAGAAAGGGGATAAATGGGTTTGCCTTTCGGGCATTCCGCAATCGAAGGCCCTTGACAATCTCCTTATCCTCGACTTCGGCAAAGAGTTTGAAATCATCTCCTCTTCCGACCTCCCGGTCCTCTCCGAGATTGTGATGCCGGAAGTCTTTGAAACGATCTTGACCCTCGCATTGGAACTCTCTTCCGAAGGAAAGGAGGGAAGAAAACCTGTAGGGACCATCTTCGTTTTAGGAAAGCACGAGGAGGTTCTCCAGTTTTCGCATCCTATGGTCATCAACCCCTTTCAGGGATATCCTGAAGAGGAACGAAATATCCTCGATCATCGACTGAAACAGACCGTTAAAGAGTTTTCATCCATCGATGGGGCTTTTATCTTCCGGCAGGACGGCGTCATTCTAGCAGCGGGTCGCCACCTTGATGCATCTGGAGAGAATATCGAAATCCCTTTAGGCCTTGGCAGTCGCCATCGAGCCGCAGCAGGGATCACCAGCTTGACCGATGCGCTGGCTATCGTGATCTCTGAGGAGACAGGAGAGGTGCGGATCTTTCACCACGGAAAGATCTTCATGGACATCGAAAAGGGAGGATAGTCTTTCTTTGATATCGATTCATGGCCGCTTCAATCCCTTCTGAGAGCATGACCATCAGAGATTCCGCCGCTGCAGAGAGAATTTCATTCAAAGAGGATTGCTCCATTCCATCAAAGGATGTCAAAACATATTCTGTGGGGTCCATCTCTTTGGGAGGTCTGCCAACACCGACCTTCAGCCTCAAGAAGGTGTTCCCGCCAATGAATTCGATGATCGATCGAACCCCCTGATGTCCTCCGTCTCCTCCTCTCCGTTTAAAGCGAAGCCTTCCAAGGGGAAGATCCAAATCGTCATGGATGACGATCAAGTCTCCTATTTCAGCGTGAAAGAAATTGATCGCTTTCTTTACCGCTTCCCCGCTTCGATTCATGAAGGTCATTGGTTTTGCGAGGACAACCCTTTGAGGATTGATCCAACCTGTTCCGTAGAGGGCTTTGAAACGTTTAGTGCTGACAAGAATATGGTTGACTTCGGCAAGTCGGTCCACCACCTGAAATCCGATATTATGTCGGCTCCTCTGATAATGGACCCCGGGATTCCCCAATCCAACAATAATCTTCACACCTGATTATTCTTCCCCTTCCTTCTCCTTCTCCTTCACCTCCGCCTCCGCCTCTTCAGGTGCCTCTGCAACAACCTCTTCCACCTTCTTCTCCTCAACCGCAGGGGGCACCACGGTGGCGATCGTGAAGTTGGTCTCTGACAAGATCTTTGCCTTCTCTATCTGAATGTCCTGGACGTGGATCGAATCGCCTATTTTCAGAGAACTGACCTCGACATCAATGCTCTTTGGAATATCGCCGGGAAGGCATTGGATTTGGATCACCCTTCGGATCTGTTCGAGGATGCCCCCCACCTTTGTTCCCTCCGGTTTCCCAACGAGGTGGATGGGAACCTCGACGGTGACCACCTCGTCCATAGCCACCTCGTAAAAATCGGTGTGAAGGGTTGTCCTCTTCAGGGGATCCACTTGAATATCCTTCACCATCACAACCTTTCGGTCTGCCCTTTCACCCTTCCGGATGTCAAGATCGATCAAGACATTCTCCCCTGCTTCTGTCTGCAGGACCTTTTCCAATTCCTTGGGATCGATTACCAAGGGGATCGTCTTAGACCGGGGGCCGTAAAAAATGGCTGGGACCAACCCTCTCGCACGTATTTTTCTGGCCCTCTCTTTTCCAACCTCATCTCGGATCTCAGCCGTCAATATAGGTCTTTCCATAAATCACTCCTTCTTCAACCTAGGCACTTGGATTCTCCTCCCTTTGCTTCCCTTTTAATAAGGCGGGAGGAAAATGGGTTAACCGACTTAGACAAACAGACAACTCACCGACTCATCCTTGTAAATCCTTCGAATGGCATCAGCCAGCAGATTCGATATTGAGAAAACTTTGATCTTTGGACACCTTTTGGCCTCTTCCCTAAGCGGGATTGTATCCGTGACAATCATTTCCATAATAGGGGACTCCATTAGTATCTCGACCGATCGGCCAGAAAGGACGGGATGCGTACAGCAAGCGTAAACTGCTTCTGCCCCCTTTTCAATCAGCGCATGGGCCGCCCGTGCTAAGGTCCCTCCGGTATCCACCATGTCGTCAACCAGGACAGCAACCATTCCATCGACATCCCCAATGATGTTCATCACCTGCGAGACATTAGGAGCTTCTCTTCGCTTATCGATAATCGCTAAAGCACTGTTCAGACGCTTCGCATAGGCTCTGGCTCTCTCTACTCCTCCTGCATCTGGGGAGACGATAACGATTTCCTTTTTCAAGTGCTTCAAGTAACCCAAAAGGACAGGGGCTGCGAAGAGATGGTCAACAGGGATATTGAAAAAACCTTGAATCTGACCGGCATGAAGGTCAACAGTGAGGATTCGAGAAGCCCCTGCTGTAGTGATCAGATCAGCGACCAATTTTGCTGAGATGGGTGCCCGCGGAAGAACCTTGCGGTCCTGTCTTGCATACCCATAGTAAGGCAGAACAGCAGTAATCCTTTCTGCAGAAGCCCTTTTAAGAGCATCGATGAGGATCAGAAGCTCCATCAGATTGTCATT
>JBEKDJ010000407.1:0-4422 GCA_050014415.1 Thermodesulfobacteriota bacterium
TGAAACCTAGGTTGATTACCCATCATGGCATAGCTCCCTCCGTCACGGCTAATGCCACTCTTATACCATTAAAGTAGTATATATGCAACTATTATTTGGGCAACAGCCCGTTAAGATGTGACCCACTTCATGGAAGGGAAACCGATACCCTTCAAGGCAACTTTGACCGAAAGGGATTTGGTGTCTCGCCGGGAAGAAATCCTTTTCCAAAAGATGTGGCGTTATATCGAGGCGAGAATTCTTCCTCTTGTCCCCGATGGTATTGACCGTGTGATTGTTGAGCGAACCGCCATCGACCTTCTGGGGGGAAGCCGAAAACAGCGTCAAGGCATCATGAATAAAGAGGCTCTTGAGGAGATGTATCAGCATGGGCCTCGATACGGGTTCGGGAATGACCTTGAAATGCTGAGGGCTGAATTCGATGGTCTGTGTGCGTATTGTGGCAGGCCAAATACCGAATTGGTTGAAAGAGACCATCTTCTGCCTCAGTCCAAATTTTTCTTCGACAGCTACCTGAATATAGTTCCTGCCTGTCCCCCTTGCAATCGGACCTTAAAACAAGCCGCTTCTCCAGGAGGGGCTTCACTCAGGATTCACGAACAGGCATACGATGCCTATTCTAAATATGTGGCTTCCAAGTTTACAAATAAACCTCCCCATTTGTTTCATACCATCAAGAAAGGCGTCCTCAATCTCATGCGCGAGCCTGGTCGCGTCTGGGAGGCGGAGCGGTATCTCAACCTCATCGCCAACCAGTTTGCCCAGGTAGTTGGGACCCAGCGAGGACCTCGCCCTCTTGCCCGTTACCTCAGCGGGAAGATTTCCCAAAAGTTTGGGGAGAAGGCCCAAATTGGCTTCATCAATGGAAGACACACCGCTCTCTGGCGGAAGGCTGCTTACCCTGAATTTGATAAGTTTAGGGAGAAAAAAGAGGGTGGTGTTATCAACCACGCCTTGGATGCGCTCCTGATGGCTTGCGACTTGCCGGACCTGACTTCTCTTGAGGCGAGGAACTTGCAGCCCGGTTTGATGTATTGGTGGGTTGACAAGGTGAGAAAGGCTGCCCCACCTAAAGGCCCAGATGGAATCCCTGTGATACCCGAACCACGCTTTGCCGTGGCTGGTTTTGAAAAGGTTCACCCTGGAAACTATGTAGAGGTCGATTTGGCAAAGATGAATTGGAATCACAAAGATTCTCAGGTGCAACGCCAGGGTGCCTATGGCTGGTCGAAAAGGGATGATGTTCCTGTCCAGCGTGTAACAGCTGCAAGCATCGCGGAAGAACTTCGTAAGGCCGACAAAAAAACATCTCCAGAGTCGAGGAAGGCAGAGGTTGAAAAAATAGCGGATGTGATTGTCCATCCCCAGTTACGTCAAACCCTGAAGGGAGCAAGTATCAGCGATGCTCCGGGCGAAAACACAGCAGAAACTCTAAAAACCTGGTTGCGGAAAGCGATCAAAGGAAACTTAAACAAGGCTCAGTTTTCTCCTCATCCCGCGGACCAATCCAAGGCTAAAATGCTCCGGGATTTTGTTAATGGGCAATCTGAAGGAATCCCTGCGGTCATTGGAGTCCAAATCCTCTACCCCTGGCTTAAATCCAATATTGACTTAAATCGAGTTGAGCCTAAAAGCGGTTACCTTGTGCATAGATATGTCGCTGACCCGGCAAATGTGGCTTACATAGTAGTCTATCGAAGAAGTAATGGTAATGTCAAACGAGACAGGCCGCTAACGCTTAAATGGCGGCAGAGCGGAACCGTAATCCCTGGTGTCAAATTGTTTGGAGATGTTCCGGAAGGACCATTAAAAGGCCGTGCATTGGGTGAAAAAGCGATTGACCATAAAGAATGGAAGAATGCTTTGCATCAATACCTGACCAACGCAGGAATAGCTGAATATAACTTTGTGTCTCAGGGGAATGTAGTGGTTTATGAAGATGGCAGCGAATTGTATATCAGGAACTTTTCTGGTAGCTATGGTTTTAGAAAGTCCTGGCTCAAGGGAATAAAAGCGGTCCGACCTTCACCGCTGACCGAGCGTTTGATTCCGAACGCAAAACTTTAGAAAGTTTCGGTTTAGTTCTTTGACAATTGGATAGCGTGTTCGGGTTCAAGCTGAAAAGAGCATCTGTCCGGAAGGGCCACTCCGGGTTAGGGCAGACCCGGCTCTTGGGCCTCCTTGGTCTTTTGGCTCTGGAGGAAACCTTCCGGCGCGTCGCAAGACAAGATGTGAGCCCGTTTAAAATTTATCTATTTGAACTACTCAGTAAGCCACTCTGAACTTCTCAACTCCGTTGAGACTTATTTTGACCCTTTATGTCTTAGGGGAATTTGTGTTTCAGCCACCCTGAACTTCTCAACTCCGTTGA
Organism: Thermodesulfobacteriota bacterium; assembly: GCA_050014415.1. Classification (GTDB taxonomy): domain Bacteria; phylum Desulfobacterota; class BSN033; order BSN033; family UBA1163; genus JBEKDJ01. Next base: position 2,372 of record JBEKDJ010000407.1, read on the forward strand.
GACTGCTATCCAAAATTCATAAGTTTTTAAGCGAAGATGTTTAGAGGCGATAGGGTTAGGCTTGACTTTTGACATTTAAGACTTTGACTTTTCTGAAAGAGTCTTGGGACTAATGGGAACGGTTCTCATATTATTTTGTGATAATAAATATATATAAACTATTTTCTTGGCCTACCTCTTCTCGGCATTTGATGTTCAACCCCCCTCCTCTCTATTAGGTTTCACCCATTTATAGCTCTTTCTGAATTATCTATGTAGTCATCTTTCTCATCCACACATTTCTGATCGGGGCAGAAGGAACTTGAAAAAGCGTTTGGAAGAACTATTAAATGGCAGGTGGGGGTTTTCGTAAGATATTAACAGGTTAATTCTCGGCTGGCGACTCCATGTCAAAGTTTGGAGATTTGTCAAGGCTAAGGCTTGATGATTTCCGATTGAAATCGAGTTTAACGAAAAACTAACCGGCCAGCAACAACACGGCTTATGGACTCTTGGGCAAAACCATCAAATGTGCCCGCCTGGTTGCTGGTCCGGTTGAGTGACAGGTTAAGCAGGCATTTCCCCATGTAGCTCTTTTCGTTGGACCCATGAAGCACCTTCTGGCTTAATAACCAGAATGTCTATTGGGCCTCCAACAGTTTTTATGCGATTCTGGAACCTAATAGCTCCAATTGTAGCCTTCATCGCAAAGGTAGCAAAATCGATTGCATCCTGTAATGAGAAAAACTCCCAAGGAATCGGATAGACAGGAAGTTTCTGACCTGGATTGCCTTTATCGTCACTCAACCAACCTGCATTAACAATGCGAGTCAAAATATCCACCTCGCCAGCCCATTGAGCGCCCTGAAGACCATCTGGATTTACTTGTTTAGATACATTGTCAGCCGTGGAAACGAGGTAAAGCTTTTGCTTGCCTTCTGCGGTATACCCTGCAACGTGGAAAGTCGTGTTGAGGTTCGGGCCCAAACGCCTGAAATGAGCCAACAGCTTAGGTGCCAAACCATCAACATCTTCCTCCTGGTTATCCGACGCAAATTGTTCAATGTAACCGGCGATGGGCGTTGAACCGATCCCTGCATCGCCGCAAGTCGATATCCCCACTCGTTTCTTTGTGCAAAACAATTTGCTGGTCGAGTTTGAGAATTCGAACGATATTTCCTTCTGGATCGCACCTTGCGGAACCTTCGCATTGAGAGTCAAACGGCTGTCTGCAGCCATCACAATTCCTTCGTGTGTGTAAACCGAGATGATAAAACTCATTTTAAATAATCCACCATGCTTAACATTATTTTTTATACTTCTGCGATGTTTCTCCTAAAAACCGAACCTTTCACCCCTTTAGCAGACCCTTTTTGAGTCCTAAATGGGCCGATAATGGTCCTTTTTTGCAGTATAGTATTGTTTTAAATGGATATTATACCACAGCAATATAATAGTTGAAAAAAATTTACCGGCTCTCAATATCAGGTTTACCAATTGTGAAATACGAACTGTAATATACACCCTTTTTAGACTTTTTGGAAGTGAATGTTTCAGAAAGAAAGCGTTATCTGACTTGACGGTGTCTATAAGGTAAAATCCGGTTTTAAAGAAATAAAAAAAGCCCTTATAGTTTAATATCCTCTTGCGTCATCGCAAGAAGATTAGAACTACAAGGGCTTCCTTTTCTGCGAGGTTTGGACCCCCACCATACCCCACCCAAATTTATTGCCCTGCTTAACTCATGCCTAAACTAAACACGGCCTATGTCATAGCCGCATTTAATATCCAATCGGAAATGAATGTCAATCAAATTGTTGCCTTGTGAAAAGAAACTCACCTCCGCTTAGACGCCGTAAACTCGCTTCTCAAAAATGGGATATGTTGTCCCCATTTTACATTCCTCATTATCTTTATCTAATTTCAAATAATTACTCTGTATCTGTTCGTAAATGTTCGATTAAATGACCCCTCCTAATTCAATTCCATTACGAGGTGGAAATAATAAAAGGACTGGGCTATATTGGTTAAGGCTAATCCGGGTGGCAATGGATAGTTATTGATGGTAGAAG
>JBEKDJ010000408.1:0-4414 GCA_050014415.1 Thermodesulfobacteriota bacterium
GAATCGATATCGAAAGTTCATAAGGAGGAAAATCTTATGGGTCTGTTTGATCTCTTAAAGTGCTGAGGGTACCTTGATGCAACATTCCTCCCTTTTGTCACACAAGAGTCAATCTGCGGTCACTATTTCCGCTTGTTAGGTTAGGTCGGCCACGTCAGCCCGCGGTTTCAGACCGGAGCCTAACGATTGTGGATGGGGTAGGGAGACAGTCTAGTAGGCACAGACTTTTCACGCTACAATTTGTACTTGCAGCGATAATCGAACTGGTCTATGATAAATTCGAGTGTGTGGCCAAGCTGGACTAGCTCATGTAAGGATGGGCTGTGCTTTAAGGAAAGAGACGGGCGCGGCACTCCCTTTGCAATGCAAGACTGGAGAAACCCTTGTGGAAGCGAGGCTTCAAAAGATCTTTGAATCTATAAGGAGCGGGAGAACAGCTATCCTGCTGGGTGGCGATGAGCCGCTGTATGACGGAATGACTGATAAAGAATCCAGCAAACGGATCGAGAAGGAAGTGCCTTTGTATCTGGATCGTTGGAGGAGATCTCTAAATGGATTAGAGCAACCAGAGATCCTTGAGAAGGACAGTGGATGAATATTGAACATGATGATTTCTGGGACCGGCGTTACGATGAGATATTCGTAAAGGATCCGCAATACCTTCAGGCGATTCCCACTCCTTCATTTTATGTGGCAAAAAAGCGCCTGTGCTATTACTCTTGGGACCATGGGCGGTATGCGGTATAAAGATAAACTATAAGATGGAGGTGTTGGATAGGGAAGGTGATTCAATTACTGGATTATATGCAGTTGGCGCGGATGCAGGCAAGGCTCTTCGACGATAATGCCCCTATTGTTGTCAGGGCACAGTATACCTGGTAGTTTGCCAAAGAAGGTCCGCTAAAGTATGGCTGGAAGAAGTCCAACGTGAACCTTCTCTATAGTGAAAAAGCCGGCTAGGTCTGGAAAAAGGGCTGGAATGTCTTCGGGGCTCGCTATGTAAGGTCTACCTTGTTAAAGACCAGATAAAGATAACTGATTGAACAATTTTACAGAGGTGTAACTTGTTACGTTACATCTATGTTTACTTCTGGGAGGATGCTCATGGGTAAATGGAGATGGGAGGAAGATGGTTACACGGTTACAAGAAGTGTATGTTGGTCAGCTCCTGGGACTCATGGTGGTTGCAGTGTACTTTTGTATAGTAAAGACGGCGGATTAGTTAAAGTCGAGGGAGATATAGAATCTCCTTTTAATCAGGGACGTTTGTGCGCAAAAACTCTTGGGGTCCGTCGGTTGATGGAACATCCCCAGCGGCTAAAGTACCCTATGAAAAGAACAGGAGCAAGAGGTGAAAATAGATGGGCGCAAATTTCCTGGGAGGAGGCTATTGATACCATCGTTGAAAAGTTCAGAAGAATCAAAAGGGACTTCGGCCCGGAATCAGCCATCTTTATGCAGGGCACAGGGAGGGATGCGACTGGCTTGAGAAGGCTAGCATACTCCTTCGGAAGCCCAAATTATATGATATGCGGCCCAGCCAGTGGTCAAGCGTGTATGATGCCGAGACATGCAGGATCCATTTTATCCACCGGAGAGATACTCCATGTAGCTGATATGTCCCAGTTTTTTCCTGAGCGTTACGATTATCCCAGTTGTAAGGTCCCGAAATGCATCATGGTGTGGGGGAGCAATCCGACAGTAACCTGCTCGGACTGGTTTTTTGGGTATTGGGTCACAGACTGCATGAAACGTGGTTCAGAAGTCATTGTCATCGATCCGAGATATACATGGATAGCATCCAGGGCAAAGAAATGGATGCAGATCAGACCAGGGACGGATGCCGCCTTGGCGCTCGGCATGTTGAGAGTGATCATTGCTGAAGATCTCTATGATCATGAGTTCGTTGCTCAATGGACCCATGGTTTTGAAGGGCTCAAGAGGCGAGTTGAGGATTATTCACTGGAAAGGGTTTCCGAGATTACCAGAATCCCTGCTGACAAAATCGTGGAAGTTGCAAGAATATATGCGACATCCAAGCCGGCGTGTGTACAGTGGGGGGTTGGGCTTGACATGACAACGGAATGCCTTGACAGTAATCGGGCGATCACAGCTATGATAGCAATGACCGGCAATATGGACATACCGGGGGGGAATGTTTTTGTTAGGTTCTTGATTGATTTCCACTCGTGGGGAGATGAGTTTGTTCCAAATGATGTTAAACAAAAGAAATTTGGGTTAAAAGAATACCCCCTATCTTCCATATTGCCGGGCATCCAGCCGGATGCCTGGATAGATGCCATGGATCAGGATCCTCCCCCGACCCGGGCTGGATGGATTCAGGGAACCAATACCTTTGTCGGATCCTTTGCAGATCCCCGAAGGGTTTACGCTGCCTTTAAAAAGATCGGGTTTGTCGTAGTTCTGGATCTCTTTAACACCCCAACTGTCTCCGCCTTCGCCGACATCGTTCTGCCGGTAACCATGTTTCCTGAGAGAGACGGCGTGAAATCCTTTGGATGGGATCGACTTCAAACGATCAACAAGGCTGTGGAGCCACCAGGAGAATGTAAATCCGATATGGAAATAAATCTTCTGGTCGGTAGACGCCTCAATGCTGAAGCCTGGCCATGGAGGAACGAAAAAGAGATCTACGATGCCTTGTTGAAGTCCTGGGATATGACATTCGAAGAACTAAGGGAAAAGGGGCCTGTTTATCCGAAGATTGACTATAGGAGATACGAAAAAGGCCTGCTTCGTAGAGACAAGCGTCCCGGCTTTAATACTTCCACCGGAAAGATCGAATTACATTCAACCCTCCTCGAGCACTTTGGCTATGATCCCCTGCCGAAATACGAAGAACCCTCCATCAGCCCAATCAGCACACCGGAAATTGCAAAGGAGTATCCTTTCATTCTTATTACTGGAGGAAGGCTACCGATCTTTTTCTCTTCGGAGCAGAGACAGGTTGGCGGCGGGATGCGGGAGATGAATCCGGACCCGATTGTCGAGATTCACCCTGAAACAGCCAGGATACTCGAAATATCTAACGGAGACTGGGTCTGGATTGAAAATCATCACGGCAAGTGCAGAATGAAAGCGAAGCTGACCCCTACGGTCACACGAGATTTAGTGCACGCGCAACATGCCTGGTGGTTTCCCGAAAAAAGTATGGCGGAACCAACATTGGGCGGGGCATGGGAATCAAATATTAACCTTCTGCTCCCTTCAGGGCTCCAGGGTAAAACTGGCTTTGGATATCCATTTAGGGCTAATTTATGCAAGGTTTATAAGGAGGTGAATTGAATGAGCTATGCTCTGTTAGTAGATTACAAGTACTGCACGGGTTGTCATTCGTGTGAGATCGCATGTAATCAGGAGTACAATTTCCCTCTTGGGCTATCCGGGATAAAGGTCTTTGAGTCAACGATGGCCTATGGAGATAAATATGATATTAATTATATGCCGGTTCGAACCGATCTATGTAGTTTCTGTTCGGGGCGCTTGAAGAAAGGTAAAAAACCTGCTTGCGTTCAGCACTGCCTTTCAGGCTGCCTGGAAATCATCGATAAACAGGAATTTGCGGATCGCCTTCCCCAAGTAAAATCGAAACAGATGTGCTTCCTATAAGTGGGTTTTACAAAGGTGCTTTCGGAATTTCTTTGTTCAGGGGGCGGGTTTTATGCCCGCCCCGAAATTGCTTCCTGAGTCTTCGTATTTGAGTACCTTTTGATTACTTCTTCCCGGCAAAGAATACCTTGAGAGATTCAAGTCCCTTCTCGAGAGGTATGTCCTCAATCCTTTCTGTTACACCCTTCTTTATCCTTCCAATGTATACTTCATACAGGGTATCAACGCACCTGGGATTGTTCAGGTCCGGGCGGCTGACCGTCATGGCATTTCCCTGGGGGGACACAAACTTCATACCCTTGGCAATGTGGGCTGCTATCTTGTCCGAGTCCAGGCTCTGGGCCTGCTCCAGCGCCGCCATCAGCAGATACCAATTGTTGATATGCAAGACAAACGGATCATCCCATTTCTCGTGTTTCGCGGTATAGATATCTTTATATTTCTGCGAAAGGGGCAGAGGGGTGGGCAAATCGACACCGTTCAAGCAGCCCAGCATGCCCTCTACAAAATCGAGAGAAATGATCTTTTTTATGCCTACGGGGCTGAGTCCCACATAGCTGAAGATCTGTCCGTCCCAGCCCGCTTCCTTCATGGCCTTAAAGGCAAGGGCATCCTGCACCGGTCCGCCGGCACAGGTAGTAAATACGTCCGGCTTGAGGTTCTTCAACCTGGTGGCAATGGCGCTGAAATCCGTGGTGTCAGGGGGATAATAGATGATATCCATGATTTTCTGGCCGAAGACCTCACATAAACGCTCGAGGTTTTTGCCCTCGGCATGTCCCTT
>JBEKDJ010000409.1:0-4376 GCA_050014415.1 Thermodesulfobacteriota bacterium
AGGGCCGTGCCTTCCTCTCTCGCATTGGCCAAGATCCTCGAAGGCGGAAGGAGGGCCATGAGGTTGTCCGTTGCTAAGGGAAAGGTGGCCCCGCAGCAGGTCCAGTTAGAGAGTTCCTTCAACTCAAATCCCAAGAGAAGGGAACAGCTTCGAGCAGTCTGGTCGAAGTTCTTCGCCTTTGTGTAAAGGGTGCATCCGGGAAAATAGAGATAATTCATTCAGAACTCCTAGCTTTATTAAGAACACGAAGCGCAGAACGAACTCCAATGTCAAAATCACCAAAACAATTTAGGTTCAATAAACGCCATACGCTATATTCTCCGTGCCATGCGCCTTTTCTTTACGAAAGGAACTTCCTGAACCCGCTGACAAAAGCGATCTGCGGAACCTTTTCTAAGAAGCCTTCTGGAAATTCGGGAATCTGGATATGATCCTTCCTCTCCTTCTTCCTCAACACGACCGTTCTTAAGGCATCCATTACCCTGGCGATGTCGATCCCTTTAGGGCATCTCGACGTGCACTGGAGGCAGGAGGCACAGAGCCAGTAGGTGTTGACTTGTAGCACCTCTTCCTCCAGACCCAAGAGAGTATATCGAATGGCCTCATGGGGACCGATCTCCATGGCAAAGGCCACGGGGCAACCGGCCGTACAATTCCCACACTGGTAGCAGGCGAAGAGATTCTGCCCGCTGATGAGCTCTACTTTCTTTGCAAATTCGTTGTGAACCTTCTGCCTCGTAAGTTCAATTTTCATCGTCCCTCTCCAGAACAACCTTCCGACAATCACCTTTATATGAACCTAGCAATCACATACCCGACGGCCAAAAGGGCCTGGGTCCCTAAGATCGTAATGACATTTGCTCCCAATACCGGGACTAACTGGTTCGTATCGTTGTAATACCTCAGTGCTCCCTTGGCCGCTTTCCATCCGAAGCCTATCGTTCCCAATCCGATGAGTGTCACAACAGGCATCATCTTTGTAAGGACGCCAATGACGATGCAGAGATAAGAAGCCAGGATTAAAGCGACAAAGAGAAATCGAGCATCCTTTTTCCCCATAGCGATGACCAAGTGTTTTCTTCCTCCCATTTCGTCTGCTTCTCGATCCGGAAACTCATTGAGAAAGAGGAGATTGGATGTCAGTATGCCTGGCGCAAGGGATGCAACTAAGGCTTCCCAGCTATACCTACCGGTCTGGACAAAGTAGGAGCCGAGCACGATCAGAGGCCCGAAGTTCAGTCCGGCAAAAAGCTCCCCGACCATCCATTTAGCCAGATAAACATTATAAAAATAAGCAGAAAACCCTGCGATCAGAAGGAGGGGAAAGAGAATCCAGCCTTTCGTTAATACGAAATAGGCCCCGATCCCCATGGCGATCAACAGACAGATCGTGGCAAACCAGAAGGCCTGTTTGGGTCTCAGAAGACTCGAGGTGAGGACACCACTCCCTCCGCTAAAGGGGGTTCTCGGGGTATTCAAGTCGATCCCACCCTCGTAGTCATGATAGTCGTTGATGACATTGACCGTCATGTGGACCAGGATAGAACCGATCATGGCCAGAAAAAAATCACCCCAATGAAAAAACCCCTCATAGGCCCCGATGGCCGCCCCCAAGGAAACGAGGATCACTGTCAGGGGAATGAAGTGAAAACGAGGGAGCAAAAACCATGCTTTCAGAGACCCGGGTCTTATCTTCTCCATTATTCACTCCTTCTATTTCTCATTACAGGTTTTTTTGTATAAAATCCTCGATCTTTGACAGAACCTCATCCAAGTTTCCGTAAATCTCCTTATTGGTAAACCGCAAAAATGAAATTCCAAAAGATTCTATGAAGTCCTGCCTCGCCTTATCACTTAGTTCCGATCCTTCAGAAAAAATGAGAATCTCCATCCACCTCTATTGCCAATTTCAATCTGGGACAGTAAAAATCTACTACAAACTGTGCAACACTAAATTGTCGTCTGAACTTATATCCGTCTAATCTTTTGCCCTTCAGCCTTGACCATAAGATAACTTCGGCTTTCGGCATATTTTTTCTAAGTATTTTTCGATTATTCTCTTCAACCGTTCTATTATAGATCTTCGTCATTCAGGCGCAATCGCACCACCCCTTAGTCCCCTCCTTAGAAAGGAGGGGACTAAGGGGTGGTGCGATATTTTTTCTCCCCTTCGATATAGAGATCATTTCCATGAACATCATTGATCACAATCGCCGGAAGATCTTCAACCTCTAGCCTTCGGATTGCTTCGGGACCAAGATCCTCATAGGCTACCACTTCGGCCTTCTTCACCCGTTTGCCCAGGAGGGCGCCCGCCCCTCCGGTTGCAGCCAAATAGACGGCCTTGTGCTTCCTCATTGCCTCCTTGACCGCATCGGATCGCATCCCCTTTCCGATCATCCCTTTTAGTCCTCTCCCGATCAAGGAAGGAGAATAGGCATCCATCCGATAACTGGTCGTGGGACCGGCGGATCCAAAGACCTGACCTGGTTTGGCAGATGTGGGACCGACATAGTAAATGATCTGCCCTTTGATGTCGAATGGAAGGTCCTTTTCCTCCTGCAATAGATCGAAAAGTCTCTTGTGGGCAGCATCCCTTCCGGTATAGACCACTCCAGTAATCAAGACCCGATCGCCGATCTTCAATCTCTCCACATCCTCATCACTCAAAGGTGTTTTCAATCGGACGGGTTCGCTCATCATTCCTCCACCTAATTTCAGATTGTAGATTGCGGATTGAAAAAACACAGAACAAATCCAATCTGAAATCTTGAATCTCAGGTCTGCAATCGCTGTCCGTCTAAATCACAGCTTCTTTGTGCCTCTGTGCGTGGCACTGAATGTTGACCGCCAAAGGCAGGCTGGCAATATGGCAAGGCATCATTGAGACATGAACCGCCAACGATGTGATCCTGCCCCCCAATCCCTGGGGCCCGATGCCAAGTCGATTGATCTCCGTCAGTATCGCCGATTCTAACCTATCCAGCTCTGGATCTTGATTCATGCTGCCAAGAGGTCGCAGTAAACTCTTTTTGGCAAGGAGAGCAGCCTGTTCAAACGTTCCTCCGATCCCCACTCCGACAATTGTGGGTGGGCAAGGATTCGAACCTGATTCTTTTACTCTCTGAACCACAAACCGTTTGATACCTTCAATTCCGTCTGATGGAGTAAGCATGACCACACGGCTCATATTTTCACTGCCACCACCTTTGGGTGCTACGATGATCTTCACTTTTTCTCCAGGGACAATCTCCGCATGAATAATCGCAGGTGTGTTGTCGCCGGTATTCGCTCTCGTGAAGGGATGGCAGATCGATTTTCTTAGATACCCGTCCCGATAGCCCTGGCGAACCCCTTCGTAGATGGCTTCTTTCAAGTCTCCTCCACTCAGGTGCACATCCTGTCCGAGTTCTAAAAAGATGACTGCAAAACCCGTGTCTTGACAGATTGCGATCTTCTCTTCTTTTGCAATTCGGGCGTTCTCCTTCAATTCCTTCAATATCTCCACTCCCAATGGAGACTCTTCTCTCTTCACCGCCCGATCAAGGGCCTGGAGCACATCCTCCCCCAAATCGGTGTTGGCTTCCATACAAAGGTCTCGCACCTTCTCCGTGATTAGGTTTACGTTGAGCTCTCTCATGATCTTCCGTCTCCACCCCTCACCCCATCCCTCTCCCCCAAGAGACTGTGTTGTAAGTCCGTTCATGGTTCGACAAGCTCACCACGAACGGACCACGGCACATTAAAAAACGATTACTCAGCCATTCGTCCTGAGCGTGTCGAAGGGCGAACGATGAATTGTGACATAGTCCCTAAATGGAGAGGGGAATGTCTCATAACTTCAACTCTGCAATGTTCTTCTTCACATTCTCTGCAGACTTCGCCACAAGGGCCTTTTCTTCGTTGGTCAATTCGAGCTCGATAATCGATTCCACCCCATTGATACCCAATTTGACCGGAACGCCAAAACAGATGTCTTTGAGTCCATATTCTCCGTCGAGATAGACACAGCAGGGAAGAATCCTTTTCTTATCTTTGAGTATAGCCTCTGTCATCTGAATGGCCGCTGCGGAGGGCGCATAGAAAGCACTTCCTGTCTTGAGAAGGTTGACGATTTCTCCACCGCCTTTACGGGTCCGGTCAACGAGTCGGTCGATGGTCGCCTTAGGAAGTAGCTGGGAGAGCGGAATCCCACTGATCGTCGTATATCGTGGAAGGGGAACCATCTCATCGCCATGGCCTCCCAGGAGGAGTGCCTGAATATCCTCAACGGAAACGTTCAATTCCATCGCGATGAAAGCCTTGAATCGAGCAGTATCCAAGATACCTGCCATCCCCAGCACCCTTTGTTTCGGAAACCGACTCTTCTTGAAGGC
>JBEKDJ010000410.1:0-4371 GCA_050014415.1 Thermodesulfobacteriota bacterium
ATCTTTCCAGGGCCTGGTATTGGGGGCTATTGCCTTCCTAAGGATGGTGGCCTGGGCCTCTGGGCCTACCGTCATATCCATGGGTTTGAAGACGACATTTTTAAAATCACTCCTTTAGCAATTAATGTTAACGACACCAGAGCACTCCACGTTGCGCAATTGACTCGCGATGCCCTTCGCAACATGGGACGACCTATCGCCTCAGCAGAGATTTTGATTCTCGGGGCTTCCTATCGTGAAGATGTAGGAGATACGCGATATAGCGGCTCCGAGCTGATTGTGCGACGGCTCACTGAAATGGGTGCCGAATTGAGGGTGCATGATCCATATATCCTTCACTGGTGGGAATTTGAAAAGCAAGATGAATATCCTTCGAATGCCCATAGTCTGAAGAGGTTTTTCCGGGGGCAAGAGAAACTAAAGGACCTCAGGGTTGAGCAAGATCTCAAAAGGGCCTTAAATGGTACTGACGCAGTCATTTTTGCTGTTAGGCATCAACCTTACCTGAGTCTGGACCCGGAAGAGGTAGTGAAATATGCTGGGGCTCCCATAGCTGTTATTGATTGTTTTGGCATCCTCGATGATGCCAGAATCAAACGTTATTTTGAGCTGGGGTGTGAGGTGAAGGGGCTGGGCCGTGGACATGTGAAGCGTATCAAAGACCATGTACAAACCAAAAAGGAAGAAATGCTACGGTCAACTTCGTCGGGTGAAGCTAAAGGCTAGAGGAATAGTTTCAGGATAACATGAGGCATATCAATACTACTGACGCACAACAACAAGTAAGTCCAGTCTCATAGCTGATTCTAGTATATTAGGTGATAAGAGATTATGGTTCAAAGGTTTTCACAGGGAATCAAAGGGTGGTGGTCAGATGTCTTAGGTACACGGGCAGGTTTCCGCTACTTTGAAAAAGAGGACCGGAAGAGGCGATTATCAGGGCAATTCTTGACATTAGTTACAATTGGCCTCGGGATCTGGTACCTTATATGGCATTTCCAATGCATCAATTGGGCTTTTTGGTATTATTCATTGGTTTTTTTCCTTGCAGAACTAATTGGTTGGTTGCTATTCATATTTTTTGCATTAAACTTCTGGTTCCTCAGATTCCATTCTCCTGAAGGGTTGCCTTTAGAAGAACCCCTTTCTGTGGATGTCTTTATTACAGCCGCTGGGGAACCCATCGAAATACTGAGGGAGACGGTTGAAGCGGCTGTGCAGATTGATTATCCAAACAAGAAGGTATACATCCTTGACGACAAGGGTAACACCGAGTATCAGAGAGTGGCCGACCAGTTTGGGTGTGGCTACTTTGCACGAGAGGATCATGATCATGCAAAGGCTGGAAACCTGAACTACGCTCTTCAGAGAACCTCAGGGGATCTTATTCTCACTCTGGATGCAGACCAGGTCCCACAGCCGCAGATTGTTAATACTCTCATCGGCTACTTTAAGTTTCCGTTGATCGCCTTTGTCCAGACCAAGCAGGATTTTAGGGTTCCTGCTGGCGACCCTTTTGGTAATACCGACCGTATTTTTTACAATGTAATGCAAGCCGGTAAAGATACTGATAATGCAGCTTTTTCTTGTGGATCGGGAGTCATCTATAGGAGGAAAGCATTAGAGGAAATTGGGGGATTCAGCACATGGAATCTGGTGGAAGATGTCCATACTTCCATGCTTTTGCATGACAGGGGCTGGCGGTCAATCTATTACAACTACCCGTTAAGCAAAGGATCTGCTCCTGCTGAAATATACGGAGTTTACAGACAGCGTAGACAATGGGCTGCTGACTCCTTACGAATAATGTTTTGGGACAGCCCTTTTCGTCGAAAGGGTTTGACCTTTAAGCAGAAACTTCAATACTTTCATCTGGGTTATGTCTACTTGGTGGCTGCCTTTATTATGCCTCTCTTTTTCATCACACCAATCATTGCCCTTCTCACCGGCAATTTCGTTTTGATCACGCCTATTCGGAGCTATGTGCTTCATCGATTTCCGTATTTCATCTCCATGTCAGTCGCTTACGGAATACTGAATTATCCAACTCCTTACATGCGGGCCTATCAGATGTGGACAGGACTTTTCCCTGCCTTTATCCATGCTACCTGGATTGCCCTTTGCTCGCGGAGAAAGAAACCCGCTTACCAGGTGAATGTGAAACCGATCGGAAAGGTAAGACGCAAAAATCCTTGGTTAGCCATTCTTCCCCAGCAAGGGATCATTTTTCTTTCTCTTTTTGCAGTGGTTTACATATTCATCGTGGGAGTTACCAGTTGGGATTTTTATCTCTTGAATCTTATATGGGGCATTTGGTCTATTTGGACCATGAGCGGCATTTGTCTTGCAGCCATTGGAAGACATCGCTGGCCGAAAGAAGAAAATTTAGAAAAGAAAATGGTTCCTTCTTTCTTTTCAGGAACCAAGGAACTCTTTATGACTGTCGTTGTTACCGTTTCCATCGCGGTCTTTTTTACGATGGCGGACATGCCCAGGGTAAACGAAGTGTTGGGAGCTTTTCGGCTTAAGGCCCTCTCAGCCTTGAGTTTTGAAAAACCCGATCCCACGGCTTCCGTGGAGATTTCGAAGCTTCATGAAGTCTCTAAAACATATCCCAAAGAGAATATTGAGCAACCCGAGCAACCAGCACCGCAAGTTATTCGCATCGAGAAAAAAGAAGAAGCTGTAAAAAAGGAGGAGGTAATTGAAAAGGAAGAAGTAGCAAAACAGGAGGAAGTAACAAGAAAGGAAGAGATATCTAAGAAGGAAGGGCTTAGAAAAGAAGATTGGGTTGTGAATGTTGCTTCTGTAAAAGGAAAAGAAGAAGCTTTGGCCTTTAAAGAGCAACTGATGGCGACGGGATTTCCTGCCTATAGTGTTCCGGCAAAAGTGAAAGGGGAGGACTGGATTCGAGTTCGTGTTGGATTCTTCAAGAGCATGGACGAAGCCCAGAAGGTCAGCCGAGAAATCGACAAGAAGTTTATTCTGAAAGGCCCGTACTGGATTGTCAAGGTTTCGAAAAAGGAGATGGAAGATATCTTTGGAAAATAAATTTGTCGAACCATGGCTAGGTCTTTACCTGCCAGACGATATTTATTTGGTTCCCAAGAAGACATGCAGATACATCCGGATTTTGGGGAAAAGGATTAAAGTACTCTCCTTTTACATAGCCTGGGGATCGGGAAGGAGGCCCGATTTTTCAGGAATCCAGGGAGTTTTAGATAGTGGGTTCATCCCCCTGATTACCTGGGAGCCATGGCGCCTACCTCACGAGTTGCCTGAGGAGGTGCGACCTGAGGATCAACCTGATTTTTCACTCTCGATGATATTGAATGGAAAGTATGATGACTACATATGGAATTGGGCTCTTGATCTTAAGGAGATTTCAGGGCCTATTTTCTTTCGTCCAATGCATGAAATGAATGGAAATTGGTATCCCTGGTGTGGAATAGCCAACGGAAATCAGCCCGAAGGATATGTCGAGACTTGGTGTTATGTCAGATCAGTTTTTAGAGAAGCTCAAAATAACAACTTAATCTGGATCTGGTCACCTTATGTTCATTCCGTACCGGATGAACCGGGTAATGAAATTTGGCGTTATTATCCCGGAGAAAAAGAAGTTGACTGGGTGGCCTTGGATGGGTATAATTGGGGGAATACGCAGGCATGGTCCAGATGGCAAGGATTCAAAGAGATTTTCGAGAAGGCCTATGAGGAATTGGCTTCACTGGCTCCAGAAAAACCGATGATGATAGCAGAGGTAGGCTGTGCAGAAGAAGGGGGAAATAAAGGCGGCTGGATCGAAGAGGCATTTCAGATTTTGAAGGAGAGGTTTCCAAGGATAAGGGTCTTAGTGTATTTCAATACTAAGAAAGAGTGCGATTGGAGAGCGGAATCTTCTTTGCAGTCTTTTCGGTCATTCCGGAGGGGCTTAACCCATTGGATTTCTTAGGTTCTAACTCCATGATGGCTGTTCTTCATTGAACCAGAAAGGAGTAAGATCGATGATCTCTGCAATCAGAAGTTGTTTTCTTATTGTGGCTTTCGTCATTGTTTCTACCGGAATTGCGCAGGGTTCGCCCTTGGATCCCTTAGATATTAATATGACGATTGATGCAATAGACGATGCCGGTCAAGAAGCCGGACAAGATGCCTATGTTAAATTTGTTGTTGATCCTTCTGGGAAGGATCTGACCACCATTACTACGGCTATGGTTTTAAAACAGTGGACTTCTTCTGATGATGTTTATTCTTATGCCCTAAAGAATATCCCTGGGTCATGGTTTTTGCAATCCGCTGGTAATATCTGGTCTTCTGACACAATTGTTGGAGACCCTTTTACAGCCCCCCATGCTGGAGTATACAGAATAT
>JBEKDJ010000411.1:0-4369 GCA_050014415.1 Thermodesulfobacteriota bacterium
GTTTAGAAACACTGTGCGACAATATTGATGGGTGTGCAATAGGCCGACAACGGAAAGAAGCAGGAAGGCTAAAGAGTCAAGTATCTTCGAGGCAGATTTCTTATAAACGCTGCGATTCAAGCGGAATGTTTCCCAGAAGGGGATAGCGACCCCTCCCTTCATGGCAGGAATGAATCAGCTAAAGGAGGGCCATGTCCAGTTCCCTCTCGTCCCATCTTCTCATCTCTTCAACTCTATTCCTAAACCAGGGTTCTTCACACCTGATTGTGTTAAGACCTCCATCACCTGCATCACCAAATTGTATTTAACCTCTTTATCCCCGTTGATAATGACCGAGGCATCCGGCTTGCCTTTCACTATCGTCGAGAGCTCATGCTTCAGGGTGTTCAGGTCAAGCTTGACGTCATCCAGAAAAATGTCGCCCTTTGAGTTAATGGTGACGATGATATCCCTAGGATTCTCTTCAGACTTGGATCCTTTCGGGAGTTGCACTTTCATGCTGGATTGGTAGATGAACGGAGTGGCGATCATAAAGATAATGAGTAGAACCAGAACGACATCGGTAAAGGGGGTGATATTAATCTCCGCCATCAATTTTGTTTTTTTTGCCCTTCTCTTCATTTCATTTTCCCTCAAAGCGTATCATGTCGATGAGTTCGGACGCACACAACTCCATGTCATCGATGAAATGATCAACCTTCTTGGCAAAATAATTGAACGCAATCACTGCGGGAATAGCCACAAAGAGTCCCGTTGCAGTACAGACCAACGCTTCTGCAACCCCTCCGATGACAATGCTCATTCCGCCAGCCCCGGCTGCAGCAATATCATGAAACGCCCTGATGATCCCCAGAACCGTCCCAAAAAGCCCGATATAGACAGCCGTGTTCCCAATGGTTCCCACAATGCTCGTATAGCGTTCCAGTTTTGTGGTTTCGATGGTGATCTCTCGCTCCATCGCATTGGGCATCCCTTTTGCATTGCCGTCCAGGAGTTCAAGACCAGAACAAATAACGTTCGCAAAAGGTGCACGTGTATCTTTGCAGACCTCAATTGCCCTTTCGATATTGCCACTTTTCAAGGCTCTTCTGATCCTCATCATGAATTCGTGTCTTCTTGTCTTTGATAGCCTTCGATAATAGATCACCCGCTCCAGGAGGATCGTGATGGATAGGATGGAGCAGAATAGCAAAATATACATTGTGAAACCACCGATCTGAAGTATTTCCAAAAAAGTTTTTCCTGCGAACATTGCATCTTCCTCCTTCAGAACACTCTTCCCTTTGATCAAGGCCCTCGGAAGGCCTTTTTCTTAACAAGAATATCCCTCATCTGTCGGGATTTAGCAAGAATGACATCTTGGCCCATTTTCAGGAGTAAAGAGGGCTCCCTTCAATTCTGAGATTTTTCCTGCGGAAGAAAGGTGATGGAAGCGCGGCCTTGGGGCATTGACGTCAAGAATCACACTCCTCATAAAATAGAAAAAAATCAACCCTTCGACTCACCTCCGGTTTGAAGGAGGGTTAGCCCAGGGGTGATACTGAGCAGCGCTCTTGAACCTGCCCTGAAGGGTGGGGTCTGGTGCCGTCGAAGTATCACGCATACAGAAGATAAAGCAGAAAATTGCAGACGGCCACAACGACCATCATAGCGGGATAACATGCCTTGCAATAGGACCCCCAGCTGATTCGTTCATTTGTCATCCGCTCATAGGTTGCCACGGCCACGACATTGGCAGAGGCGCCAATGGGGGTTCCATTCCCTCCGATATCGGTTCCAAGGGAAGTCGACCAGACCAGGGGGAGAAGGGAAAACCCGAAGGTCGCGCTCATATGTTTGAGGATGGGGGCCATCGTGGCTGCGAAAGGCACGTTATCCACGATCGAAGATCCAAAGGCACTTATCCAAAGAATGATCGACAAGGCGATAAAGAAATTCCCCCCAGAGGCTTCTTTAACAAGGGCTGCAGCCATTTTGAGAAGCCCCACCTGCTCCATCGCACCCACAATGATAAATAGCCCTGCAAAGAAAAGGATGGTAGGATAATCAATTCTCATCAGGACCATACTCATTTTTCGTCCCCCGAGAAGCATGGCAATCAGTGCTCCCGTCAGAGCACAGGTAGCCACTGAAAGATGGGTGATGTGGTGAGTGACGAGCACGGTGACGACATAGAAAAAAGCAATCAAACCCACGGCAAAAAGCCACCTGTCCTTAATTGCCTCCTTTGGATTCAGGGTTTCCACCTGCTTCTGAAGCCATTGCGGGTTTTCCTGAAGCCTTCTTCGTGCTGAAAAGATCTCCTTCTTATAAAACCAGATGAAGAAGGGTGTATTCACCCCGAAACCGATCCATGCAATGAGACCGGTATTCTTCACAAAATCCATAAAAGAAAGCTGGAAATATGTCCCCAGAATGACATTCGGAGGGTCTCCTACCATGGTCGAGGCTCCGCCGATGTTCGAAGCACAGATCTCAGAGAAAATAAGAGGAAGGGGATTAATCCCGATAATACCTGCCACTTCAATGGTGAGAGTCGACATGAATAACATCACCGTGATGCTATCCACAAAGGCCGACAAGAATCCCGCGATAAATGGGAAAAAGATGAACAGCTTCAGGGGATCGAGCTTGACCCATCTTGCACTGTGAAGGCCTAACCATCGAAAGAAACCCGACTCACTCATCGTCTCGATCACTGTCATCATTCCAAAGACAAAGAGGATGGTCTCCCAGTTTTCATAATGGAGAAGGTCTTGTGGCGTGAGAATGAAGATGAAGGCTAGAACCGCCCCAAAGATCGAGGCAATCGTCCGGCTCACCTTTTCCGAAATGATCAGTCCGTAAGAGAGAACGAAAATCCCCAAAGCAATCCACTGCTGTGTCGTCATGATAGGCTCCAGTCAACCCGCCAGTCGCAAGAGAAAATGCGTTAAATTAGTTCCACCATATTACACAAAATCTCATGAAAATCAAATGGGATGGCTGTGATGATCGCTCCTTCTAAAAAATCGGAGAAGTCTCATTTCTTAGAGAAAAAGGGAGGAAGCCTTCTTCTTGAAGGCGTTAGGAAAGAAGAGAAGCAATGCGTCATTTAACAATCCATATCTTGACCCACCTCGCTGCAGCGAGGGCCGAGAGATTCGATATGACTCCTAAGAGACGGCGCTGATCGAACAGGAGGTTCTTGAAATCGTACTGGATGCCTATAACACCAATGGTCTCTTCAAGCGATTTCATCGGTATGAAAAAGGCTTTGATGTTTGGAAGTGTTTGTGTGCCCGCACCCGCAGGTTCACCATGTGTGTAGCTCCACTCTGCAACCGCCATTTCATGGGAGGTAAAATCAACGTCCGTTTTGCTTCGAGCCCAGACCTGAAGCCTACCATCTTTCCCGCTGAAAAGTACAAAGGCCGGTGCGTCAATTATTTTTGATAGATACTTGATCGCAATATGACTGATGTGATCGAGAACAGTCGTACGAAATAGTGTCAAGACATTTTCCCATTCGCTCGAATTCCGAACAAGCCCCCCTACAAATTGCTCAACTGGAGGAAGTAGTAAGAACTCTTTGCTCATCTCTTCGATGAGGGTCACCCGCCTCACACGCAGCTGTAGAAGGAGATTTTGCCGTTTCGTTATTTTGACAAGTTGCCCGATGATAATCGAAGTGAGGAAAAAGACTACGACATTAATGATGTCATGGGGATGATTCATTGTGAGGCTGTGTTTTGGCTGGATGAAGAAAAAATCGAAGGTAAGCAGGCTGATGACCGAAGAGAAGAGCGAAGGCCCCATGCCAAAAAGGAGAGCACTGGCAATCGTTGCGATCAAGTAAATGTAAACCAGGGAGATGGGATTAACGAATCCTTGAAGAAAAAGGTTCAACAGTGTGACGGCGGCGACCATAAGAGTGGAGAGGAGGTAGTCTGCGGGGTTGAGTTGAAGTCGTTCAGGCGTTGGTTTTACCTCTATCTCTCTCTTTTCGACCGTTGGCGTGATGAGATGTAGCTCAAACTCGCTCTTGCTGTGCAGCAGGCGGGACGCGGGTGAGCCTTTCCAGAATCCCAATAACATGGAGTGAAGGGGCTTTCCGATCACGATATGATTAATATTGTTTTCGCGGGCAAAGCGTAGGATTTCATTGGCAACATCCGTCCCGGAAAGGGTTACATTTTTTCCTCCTAATTCCTCTGCAAGGTTCAATGCTTCGGTCAAGTAAGCTCTTTCCTTTTCTGACATTTCTCTAAGAGTAGGAGTCGAAACATAGACGGTATACCATTCTGCATGGGCCTCTTTGGCAATCGTGTACCCTTTCCGGAGAAGCTGTTTTGCATACGGACTCGGTGCAATACATACCATCACTCTT
>JBEKDJ010000412.1:0-6631 GCA_050014415.1 Thermodesulfobacteriota bacterium
GGGATCTTTGAGCCGTAGCGGTTATTCATGATGTGGATGATCTCCTGCCTTTCATTAATTGTTGGGATATCCACAAAGAACATGGCGTCAAACCGGCCAGCTCGCATGAATTCAGGCGGGAGTTCTGAGATGTTATTGGCTGTGGCCATGACAAGGACAGGGCTTTGGGTCTCCTGCATCCATGTTAGAAAAGTGCCATTATGCAGTGCACTACATAATGGCCTTTATGCGGAGTTGATTGTTATGCGGAGCCCGCTCTTTGCGAGCCCCACCAATCTGTCATTTCGGTCTGTTTTTACTCCGCATAAAAGAGCTCTTCCGTAAGGAGGCGATCAGTTTGTCAGTGGCCTTAAAACGTCCAGATCGCAATTTTGGCGGCACAATAGATTCTAGAGCTTCCAGCTTTACCGAAGAATCGGCGCGTGTGTACATTTCGGTCGTTTGCATGTTTGCATGTCCGAGCCAGAGAGAGACCTTCCGGAGATCCTTGGTAGCCTGCAAAACTGTTAGCGCGCAGGTATGTCGCAGCACGTGCGGCGAAACCCGCTTCGTTAATAGGGAAGGACAATGATTTGCGGCAGTGCGGACATGCTTGCACAGAATATATTCGAAGCCCGACCTGGTCATGGGTAGACCACGCGCATTAAGAAATAGTTCTGGAACCAAGGCTGTACCCCTAACTGCCAACCATGCCCTTAGCGCTGATGCCGTTTCTTTCCACAAGGGCAGGCACCGTTCCCTTCGGCCCTTACCGTGGACGATAACACTGGTGGTCGGTTGAAGAGTCAGATCGTCAATTCGCAGACCTATCAGCTCGGAGACGCGCAATCCGCCTGCGAAACAGAGAAGAAGCATGGCACGATCCCGGATGCCGACCCTACAGGTTGGATCAGGCGCATTTAAGATGGTCTGCATCTCTTTAACCATTAGGTGTTTGACAAGAGGAGTATCAGTTTTCTTTCTAGGAAGGGCTAAGATACGACGGATTTGTTCTAAAGCCGATGGCACACGATACTCCATGAAGTGCATAAATGATTTGATGGCGGCGAGCCGAATGTTTCTCGAATTCGGTCCATTGCCGCGTGACGTTTCCAGGTAGTTCAAAAAGTCTACAATTAACGGGGCATCCAGTTGCTCCAGATGTAATTCCGACGGACGGACCTTAAGACAGTTACTTGCGTATTCAAAGAAAAGCTTGAAAGCGTAGGCATAGGACTCACAGGTGTTGACGCTAACACCACGATTCAAAGGCAAGAATTGTTGCAGAAAAGCAGTAATGTGGGATGCGATCGGATTCATTGTTGTCCTCCCGTAACATAACTTTCACAACGTTTTGCAATACTTCTCATCAGATCCGGTGTTGCTTCCAGATACCAGTAGGTATGGGAAACTTTACTATGGCCGAGATAGGTTGACAGGGCTACCATATGTTTGGTGATTTTATTTCGGTCATCGGGGCAGGCTTGTAATGCTCTCACAGCGAAGGTGTGACGCAACGAGTGAGGCGTGGGGCGTGGTAACCCTACCCCTCGCTGTAGGCCGATTTTGTCTACCGCTTTCTGGAATGCGGTATCAACATCACGGATGTTCAATGGTTTTCTTTGTAAAGAAATAAAAACATGATCGTCGAAGGGAGCGTAAGGGCGCCGTTGTCTAAGATAATCTTCGAGTCCACGCTGGGCAGTCTCATGCAGGGGTACGAGGCGACTCTTTCGAAATTTGGAGCATAGAATCACCAATCCGTCTGGAGTGATATCATCGTAGCGCAACCGGATTGCCTCGGACACCCGCAGTCCTGTGCATGCCAGCAAAGCGAACAGCGTGCTGTAAGTTTGGCGACGCAAAGAACGGAACCCAGACTGAGATGCCGCTTGTACGAGACGCTGGATATTCTCCCGGGAAAAAATGTAAGGGATGGATCGCGGCCGTTTCTTGCTGCCAAAAAAAGGCGGGGGCAATTCATGGGAGTGATCCTCGGCACGGACATACCGTGCGAATCGAATTACTTGATTTAGTCGGCGGATGCGTTCATGAGTTGATCGTGACAATCCGGCCCACTCGATCGCTGTTTCTGAGCAAACGTGGTGTTTGCCTCTTGCTTCTGAAAAAATGGCGAAACTTCGTAAAAAATCGCCTTCTGCTTTGAGTTGGAAACCACAAGCACGGCGCACCGCCAAATATGAACCTACAGATTGAGTTATCATGGCTGCACCTCCGGCCAGGGTTGAGCAATTTGCCGCAGAGCAGCTACATCAACTTTGGCGTAGATTTGTGTCGTTTCGATTGAACAGTGCCGCAGCGTAGCTGCAATGTCCTGAAGGGATGCTCCTTGGCGCAACATGGAGGTTGCAACGGAGTGCCGAAGAAGATGGGCAGCACCACGAACCCGGCGAGTGATACCCGCTCGGCGCATAGCCCGGGCAACAAGAACCGAGATAGTGCTGCTGGCCTCAAAGGGGCGAAAAGGAGCACGGGAGCGAATAAATAGTACATCGGTTTCAGCTTGAGGCCGACCAAATTGCATGTAGTTCACTATCGCATCTCCCACCTCCTGGGTTAGAGGTAATCGAGCCTGACGACGTCCCTTCCCAAACACGGAAAGCCAGGCCCCTTCCCAATCGATGTCTTCTAAGGAAAGCTTGACGATATCTCCTGCTCTTAACCCTAGGCGCGCGAGGAGAAGTAGAATCGCGCGATCCCGCTTGCCAACCGACGAGTTCAGATTACAGGTTTCTATGATACGTTCCACCTCTTCTGGTTGCATATATCGAGGGATGGAGGAAAGGCGCCAATGAGCCAGAAATGGAATGGCCTCATCCAAGCCAGGGGCACATTTGCCTTCAGCGATGAGAAAGCGAAGAAACATGCGAATTGCCGTTGTACACATTCTTGCTGCCTCCCGCCCATTCTGTTGACTCCTTTCTAGGACAAACTCTCTCAAGCTCCGAGCTTCAAATCTAACTGGATCCTCTCCAAGTCGTTTCAGTAAATCCCGAATGGGTAGGCTGTATTGGGATAGGGTAGTCTCACTTATTCCGCGCTGATTATGCATCCATTGGCAGAATTCAACGAACAAAACCGGATCATGATCGGTTGAATCAATAACGGGAGATGTGATTGCGCCGGCACCTCGTAAGTGTTTTAGAAATAAACGCGCTCCAATTAGCAATGTTACCTGGTAACTGTGGCTGTACCGCGGGCATCGGCATTGATCAATGTGGCGTTGGAAGCGCTCAAGGGACTTCTCGGTCAGACTCGAGATTTTGATACCTTCTCGGTCCGTCCAATAAAGCAGATGTTCCGCCGCTCGGATGCGCTCACGGGCGGTCATCCTTGTGTAGCCCGCTTGGTATAGCTCACTAGCAAATCCTTCAAGTAAGAAGCTCCACGGACCATCCCGAAACAATTGGATTCGTAAAGGGCAATTGAAAAATTGTTCAAACATGATGTCCTCCTTTGTTTTGGATTTTAGGAAAGAAGGACACCAATATTATGCATAGAACCTAAATTTGCAAGGTAATCCTACACATTGATACAAGAGCAGTTTCTTGGAACCCGTCAGTCTCTTCTCTGCATAATAATCAACTCCGCATAAGTGCCAAACATGGAAGAGGTTGTTCCTCCATCTGTGTGTCCCGAGGATTTGACCCCGGAGAAGCTCTTGTCGATCTCATCAAGCCAGACCACTGCTTTCCCAAATGCATCGATGGTTGCTGTGGCTTGTCTGATCTTCCTTTCGCTCTCACCGACGAGGGAACCTTTGAGTGCTGATATGTCTAAGCGGATTAGAGGCCAGTTTAGGATTGAGGCTGCTGCTTTGCAGGAGAGGCTTTTGCCGGTTCCGGGTATTCCTACCAGGAGCAATGCCTTTGGTTTGGGAAGGTGTTCATTACCTGGTTCAAAGGCCTTCATCCTGTTGGTAAGATACTGTTGAAAGAGGTCAAGCCCTCCGACCTGATCTATTGGGACTGGGGGCCAGAATTCCATGAGGCCTGTGCGCCGTATCATCTGTTTCTTTTGTTCTGTGATGATTTTTGGGCAGAACTGTTTCTTTATTACCAGGCTCAATGAGAAGGCGGTTTCTGCTTCGAATTCTGTTAATCCTCTTGCAGCTTCTACGGCTTCTGTGTTGATTTCTACTCCTACGCTTTGTCCGAGTTCCTCTTGAATCGCCAGAAGGTCTTGAGTAGAGGGGAGGCTGAAATCGAGCAGGGTGAAGTATTTTTCTATTTCGAGGGGCAAATTGATTCTTGGTCCGGGGATGACAAGGCATGATCCCTGACCTTTCCAGATTGGCAGGCTGTTTTGGATCTCCTGGATGATCTCTACTGAGCTTATGAAGTGCTGGAAGTTTTGGGCGATGACATCGCCTTTTCCCGCAAGCCATTTAAGGGCTTGCAGTGGGTCAATAATATCTTCGAGGACTCTGCCAGTATCGGGTTCTGTAATTCCTCTCAG
Organism: Thermodesulfobacteriota bacterium; assembly: GCA_050014415.1. GTDB lineage: Bacteria > Desulfobacterota > BSN033 > BSN033 > UBA1163 > JBEKDJ01. Next base: position 4,459 of record JBEKDJ010000412.1, read on the forward strand.
GCAGTCCCAGGAGTAGGTTTTCCATCGTTCTCCTTTGATTGACTGTGTTGCCCTCTCTGGTTCTTGTGTGCAGACGTAAATCAGTGGGTAGCCAGCTTTGAGGTAGTTTGTGATATCCATATTGGTTTCCTTTCTTCCCTTTCAGGGGACAAAAAACCGTCCACAGTTTTCCGGACGGCTTATCATGGTGTGTTGCCCTGATTAATAGTCAGAACGTATTTTTGAGCTTTCTCTTTTTAGTCCTTTAAATATTCCTCTACCAATGGGAAGACAAAGTCCTCATTTTCGTTCTCGGCGTTGTACTGTTCCAGTTCTGCTCTTGTGATGATGGGTCCTTCCACCGGAACAACACGATAGAGCTTAAGGTGGTTGCCTGCACTTTTTCTCATCTGGCCCAGTTCCGATATGGCTTCGATTGGGTTTTCAAAGCCTAAGGGATCATCAGATGAGACCACCATGAAACCCAACCAGTGGACCGGGTTTCCGATAAGATAGATGCAGCTTTGGGTTTCTTTATCAGACACCCATTCGTTCGCCAAATAGCTGCTCTCAATGAACTGATCAGCTTCATTCAGCAAGTTCTTGGCGTTGACTACCAAACCTTTAGGGTCAAAGACCGCTGCGTCTTCTTCTTCCGGGTTCATCCCTTTGACAAAACTGGCCAGGGCCCTGAGAGCTTTCGGCCTGCAATCGAAAAAGGTGACTTGGTCAATGATCCCTCCCGACACCGTAATCAATACGTGCGTCATCTTTTTTCTCCTTTCTTGAAGAGCTTTTCTTTGGCTCTTCCGTTTGCGACCAATGGTTGCCCATCCTTATCTTTTCAATCTGTATGGTTTTCTTGACCTGCCAATCCTTTTCACAGTCAATTTCGAACCCAGGAGGGATTTTGATTCTTTTCAGTTCATCAAGGCTGATATACCCCCATTCGGCCATTTCAAGGTCTCCATTTAAAATGGCATACCCCCAGAAGAGGTCCTCGCCATCGTATTCCGCGACATACCAATCACACCCTCCGATGAAAAAGTGGAGATATATCGTTTTTTCTTTTAGAGGCACATCTTCTGTCTCATAGAGTCTGGGTATTTTGGCTAATTGTTTTTTGGTTGGTTCGTTCCGCATGTTCGCGCTCCCTTTGTTGTTAGATTTGGTTTTAAAACTACACTTTCTCGATATAGCGTAGTTGTTTCTCGTATTCTTCCCAGGTGACGTTTCCCTGTCGCCAATCAAGTTCAAGGGTAAGAAGTTTTCCGATTCTGTCTGTTTCATCTCCATCCAGTGAATCGGTTTTTTCCTCGTGAATGAGGGAACTTATTTGGTTAGCTGCTTCTTCAATCATTTGCTTGATGTTAAGCCCTTTTTGTGGTTCCAAATTCTCACCTCCTTTTTTCTGATGTATAAGGTTCCGCCATCACCGTCTTCTAAGACTGGGAGGGCTCCATTAAGGTCCACTTTAATGAGGTACTTTTCTGGATGTTTAAGGGCTTCCTGGTACTCTTCTGATTCAAGTTCTGAAGCCATAAAGACATACCTGACGGCGTCTCTGGGATCTATAGCTACCCAGATTCCTTCAGTGCCTTCGGGGTCAACCCAGGTGTCTTCAAACCAGGGGTTTCCTCTGTCTTCCACTTCTAATTCTTGTAGTTCTTTAAAGGATGCCCAGTGGCCGTGGGTGCTATAGCCTAAAACCATCTTATTCACCTCCTTTTTTCCGGATGAAGAGAACCCTCCCGTCCTCGTCCTTCAGGATTGGAGTCGCTTCCGTTAGGTCAATTTTGAAGAGGTATTCTTCGGTTTCGGATCCTACGGTGAAGTTCAGGTACTCGGGTGCATTCTGGGGGTCGAGGACCACCCAAATGGCTTCTGTGTTTTCAAGGTCTAGGTTGCTGTCATTGAACCATCTGTTCCCCCGGTCTTCGATCTCGATTTCCTTCAGGTCTTGAAGCGGGGCCCATTGGCCGCAGGTGCTAAATCCTATGCTCATGGGTTTCACCTCCTTCAAATTCTTGTTTTAGTTTCAGGTAGAGGGCATAGCGCTCATTTCTTTCTTTTTCTTTTGCCCACAGCGAGATTTGGTCTTTGTGCTCGTCAACGATCCTTTCAAATTCTTTTTTTATTTCTGCTTTGGTGAGTCCAGTGTCTTTGTAGGGTTCTTGATGGCAGGCGTATATTT
>JBEKDJ010000413.1:0-4320 GCA_050014415.1 Thermodesulfobacteriota bacterium
GCCTTGACATTGGAAGAATGCATTCAATTGGCCTTAAAGAATCGACCCGAACTGGAGATGGCCACTCTGGATATTCTCAATGCGGAGTATCAGATCAAAGAGGCAAACTCCTACTATTATCCGCACTTGAATGTCACTGCAGGATATACACGATTCAATCGACCCGAGACGTTTGACTTCAATGTGGATATCACGGAGTTTTTGAACAGCCTTTCCAGATCAGGAATTCCCATTCCCTCTAGCGTACCTAGGTCACTTGCTCAGCAGGTTGAAATTGGGAAAACGAATTGGTTTTCGGTGTCAGTCGATCTAAACCAGCCTATTTACACGTTTGGTCGGATTGAAGAAGGTGTTAATCAGGCTCGTATCGGTCGCTCCATTGCTGTCAATCAAAAGGAGAAGAAGAGAGAGGAGATTATCTTTGAGGTGACGAAAGGGTATTGCCAGTTTATTCTTGCGAAAGAGATTCACCAGCTCATGAAGGAAGCAGAGGCGAGGGCTGGAGTGGTTGCGAGCATGGTAAAGATCGGCTACGAGACGTCCATTCCTGAAAAAGAGGATAAGGGGACGACCCGGCTCGATTATCTGAAGGCCGAAAATTTCCATTCGGAAATAAAGGCCAGGCTGAGTGAGGCAGGAAAGAATGCGAAACTGGCTGAATTGGGGCTGAAAATGGCCATGGGGATCATTACAGAACAGCCTTTGAGCTTGGCGGAGGTTTCCCTTCAATCGATGCCGATGATTTCGTCGAATCCAGGCGAAGTCAAGGAGAAAGTCCGGGGGGGAAACGTCGATCTCAAGAATTTGGATCTCGGTGTTCAACTTTTCGATTCGAGGCGGAGAGCGACCAAGAAGGAGTACTTCCCGAAGATCGGCGTCCAGGGGCAATACACTGGTCCTGAGGATCGGTTTGGAACCCCGAACGTTTTTTATGCGGGGATCGGGATCACCCTGCCACTCTTTGATGGTTTCTCAACCAGGGCGAAGGTTAGTCAGGCAGAGACACAGTTTCATAAGGCCAATGGTCAAAAGATGCTATTGGAATCAGCCCTCTCCATACAGGTTGATCACCTCTATTCTACCTTGACGGAATTGAAGGAGAGGGTGAACATTCTTCAAGGGGCCATTAAGGATGCCCAGGAAAGGGCACAACTTGCAGCAGATGGTTACGCCGCAGGGATTACCGAATACGACGAACTTCTCCTTGCCCAGAGGACTGAATTCGAGATGAGATCGGCTTATCTCCAGGGGCTCTATCTTTATCAGACGACGAAGTCTGAGATGGAATTCATTTCAGGAGGGACATGAAACTCAAGCAAGCTATTTTCTTGTTTGGGATGCTGATTGTTTTGATAGGGCTGCAGACCGTTGCTCTGGCCCAAACTCTTCCTTCATATACGGCGGGAGTGATGACTAAGTCGTATGATGAGAAGAGGGCAAAGCTCTTGGAGAAATTCGAAGAGATCATTGGGAAGTATGTTGAACCAAGAGCTGGATTCAGCATTCGGCTCAAAGCATTGACCTATCCTGATCTAACCCAGGCCATTGAAAAAGGGACTGTCGATATCATATGCGGATATGGGCTGGTGGTTTCTATGGAGCTTTTTGATAAGCTTCCCATCATTCCGATCGTAGCTCCAGCATTGGGCGAGGAGAGGCGAGCTCTCTATAAACGAATGCTCGTTTCCACCAAGGACTCGATTCGAAGCTTAGCTGATATCAAAGGGAAACGACTCATTCATCTGGGTGATGAACCGTGGAGTTTCGAGATATTGCTGTTCAAAGTCTGGGTGGCCGATCATTTGGGAGTGAAAGACATCCGCCAGATCTTGGATCTGAAAGGAATGCAACCGGACGAAGGTTACTTTATCCCAGCCTCCAAAAGAGGAACCATCTATTCCCTCATCATCAGAGAGGCGGATCTTGCAGTCGCCCATGAGTTCGAATACATCATGCAGGAGAAACTCACCCCGAATGCTATCCGAGAAAGGACGGAGATTCTTCCCTTTTTCCCCCCGACAGAAGGATTTATGGAAGCTCCGGTTTTCGTCCGAAAAGGTCTCAACCAGAGGGATATCGACAAATTGACAAAGGTATTGATGGAGATGCCGAACGACCCTGAAGGCAAACAGATCCTCCTTTCTTCAAAAATCAGCGGTTTTGTAAAGGTGACGGATCAAGATTATCAGTCGATAAGGGCTCTCATCGCGAAGAAGGAGAAATTGGGGATTAAATGATCAAGCCTTTTCTACTCTTGAGGAAATCTGTCGTTTTCAAGATTGCACTGGTCATTATCCTCATGGCTATCTCTTTTACTATCATCAATCTCTACCTGATCAATCGTCAATTCCAGCAGCTGAGCCTGAGCAAGAGAAGTGATCAGATCTCTCTGGCAAAGATCACCGCGACGAATCTCTCTGATATGGCCTATGACGCCGATTTTTCCAGGATGATGGATGTATTGAATAACCTGAAAGAGGAAGGCAGGGAGCACAAGCTCGACTATGGAATCATCATGGACAACAAGGGGTACGCCTATGCCCATACTCAGGATCAATACCTGGGGACCAATCTCAAAGATCCACATACAAGGAACCTCTTGGACAATCTAAACTCATTTGAAAAAGGCGAGCTCTTCATCCAGGAATTTAGGGATTCATCAAGAATGAGTCAAGTGAGAGAGATTGCTATTCCCATTTCGATGGGAAGAGGTATTTATGTTCATATCCTTCGATTGGGTTTTTCTTTAAAGGCCATTGAAGATCTCAAAAGGCAGATCTGGGCGCAGACGATCTCCATTGGGTTCATCAGTGCTTTACTGGTCGTTCTCCTCTATGGATATCTCAGAAAGTCGGTTTTAAAACCGATCACCGAATTGACCCGGAATGCGAAGGACATTCAGGAGGACAAGACGGACAGAATCGTCGCGATTCAAACCGGTGATGAGATTGAGGATCTATCGAAAGCCTTTGGATCGATGCTCGAAAACCTCCGACACAAGCAGGACCTTCTCTTCCAGTCCCACAAGGAGCTCGCCGAGGCGAAACTCCTCTCCGCGGTTGGAGAAGGGGCCTTCAGTATCGCCCATCGAATTGGAAATCTGTTGAATCCTGTTGAGACCTGGATTAAGAATATAGAAGCACAGCGTGATGTGAAGGGAAATTTTGAGAGGGTGTACCGGCAGCTCTCTTTGGCAAAAGATTACATTCTGCGGGCGAAGAATATCGATCCGGGTATGCCTCGATTCGAGCCCTATAGCATCTCGCATCTCGTGGATCTCTCCCTGGAGAGAAATCCTCCTCCTGCCGGAGTGAAGGTCTTTAAACAGTATTCTTCAGTAGGGCAAGTAAGGGTGGATCCTTCACAAATGGAAGACGTCTTTTCAAATATCATCGTGAATGCCTATCAAGCCATGCAAGGAAGTGTGGGGGCATTGTCCATAGAGATTAACGAGCGTGATGGACATATTTTCATCTCGTTTTCAGACCAAGGACCTGGGATCAAGACCCCCATCGACAGCATCTACGATCTTTTCCATACGACGAAAAAGGATAGCAGTGGATTTGGCCTCTTCAGGGCCCAGAGAGTTATCAAGGCGCATCGTGGGTCCATCTATGCTGAAAATAAGACGGATCAAGGGGCAACATTCACGATAAAGCTCCCTTTGCAGTGAGAATGTCTGCACCCTTCTGTAATAATGGAACAATGGGAAAACGGATAAAGCACATTACTTCTGCAATATGAAGAAACAGAAACCCAGTATTCCATCATTCCATGATTCTCCCGCCAAGGCGGGAAAAGCGATGCGAACGAATTTGGATTTTGCCATTTCGATTCGATGAACTTCGGAGTTCGCAGATGAAAGGCCGTTCGAACAATGGATTATAAGGTTCTCATTATCGAAGATGACGAATACAATCGGTCCCTGTACGGTGAAGTCCTAAGCGGGAAGCGTTGTGAGCTATTCTTCGCTGAGAACGAGGTGCAGGGCTTCGCTCAGCACCAACAAGTCAAGCCCGACCTCATCCTTCTCGATCTGAGATTTGGAGACAAAGAATGCGGATTGGATCTATTCTCCAAAATAAGAGAGGTCGATTCGTCGGTTGAGGTGATCGTCATCAGCGTCGTCAAGGGGATCGATGCCAAACTCCAAGCCTTGAAACATGGGGCATGCGACTATCTTGAGAAGCCTATCACCCGAGATACCCTTTCGATCATAGTGGACCGTGTCTTTGAGAAGATCGATCTCCTACGGGAGCTAAAGAGGCTTCAATCCTATAAGCCAAAAGTGTCGTATGAGAACATTATTACCCAATCTCC
>JBEKDJ010000414.1:0-4318 GCA_050014415.1 Thermodesulfobacteriota bacterium
GACCTTCACGGTGAACCAACTGGGTATTGTGTTTGAGAAGGACCTCGGGCCAAAGACGGAAGAGATTGCAAAGGCAATAACAAAGTATGACCCTGACAAGACATGGAATAAGATGGAATAGACACTAGCCTTGGCGAGACAGAAGCAGGTGTATATGCGCAAGGAGGTGAGGCTTATAAAGTCGAGGGGCAAGCTCAGGAATTTCAAAAGAGGACTGGAATCAAATGTGAGGTTGTTATAGATCCCAAGGATATAGTTGTTGATACTGCCCTTAGGACAGCTCTTTCAGGAGGCACTCCGCGCAGCGGCATAGTTGCATCCGCCGTTGGGAACGCCAATGCTGAATTTCTTTCCGCCACCATTCGAATGGGCCTTAGGCCGAGACGAACAGGTGGATCAGATCTTGACAAGAGAGCGGGAAAGCGAAGCTGCACAAGAGATCAGGGGCGGGGCCGTGATAATTATTTCACTTCCACCCCTATTTCCGTAGTAACCTGAAACGGTGAACCACCCATACAGATGCCTCAGTCACCTACATGGGTCTGACTGAATGCGTGTGACGCCAGGCAACGCTCAAGTAGGAATTAGTGTTTGCTTGTTGGCCGTTGACGTAGTCTTTAGCTAATATACCCACTTATTTTCTGGTTGCTCAAATCTTCCCGCACAATGGAGGATAGCTGGCCTTAATAGAAAAGACGGTTCCGAGGTTGCGATTTCTGCTATGTACCTTGCGTTTTTCAAGGCCCTAAAAGCTACGGTTTGAAGACCAAATCAAAGGTTCTCCTTATTTTTTTTCAAGGGGTTGTATTGGCAAGATATCCTCGGTTTTAGGGGGTCCAAAACCACTCCAACATATTGGACGGTTGCCTCATTGACTTCTTCCTGAAGTCATCAAGTCGAGGATTCATATTTCTATGCCAGGTTTCAAGTGATAATTCTCAAAAGATAATTTTCACAATCCCTTTTTCGATTGACAAATTCAACATTTTCTGATATCCTTAATAATAATTATACAGGCTCACTCGATAAAGCCAAACCTTCCGTGAGGTAGGGAAGGAAAGCGGCGGATCTTTGGGGAAGAAGATGGCCGAGCTGCCGAAGGATGAACCAACGGTAGACTCGGCTTTTTATTTACCCGATTCAATAGCTGGAGCAGTGAGGCAAACGGATAAGTCTGAATCGACAAGGACTTTTGAAACCAAGTGTCAGTGCTTACAAATACATGGTAGGAATTTGAATCTTTGATGCCATACTGCGATTGTCGCCGGTGACCCGCTAGGGAGGAATTTGTAGAATCTCGAAAAAAAACTGAATAATACGTCTAAGAATTTAGAGCGATGTCAGGTATATTGCGAGGTGCGGGTAAAATAAGCCAACACCTATTTTCAAGGTAAACGGGAGGGAAAAATGAAGAAACTTATTGTTCTTCTATTCTCACTCATTTTCGCTTCCTCTGCATCGGCTACTGTTTACAAATGGGTGGATGAAGGAGGCGTGGTAAGCTTTACGGATGACTATAGCAAAGTTCCTCCTATTTATCGCGAGAGCGTTGAAGAAGTAAGTACGCCAAGAAAGGAGCGTACTGCCCTTTCCGAAGCCCCTGCTGAAAAGATGGGGGTTAATGTACAGTCAACGGGGACGGCAACGCAAGTTCCTCCGATCTCACAATCCCTTGTACCAGAAGGTGATTTTGCGCTGAAGCTTGGGACTGCCCTTAAACTGGGTACACCAGAAACGGAGGCCCAGGCCGAAGACATGCTGACTTCGGCCGGTATTGCGCCGGAAAACGGGTGGATTGCCGATTATCCTATGACTCCCATTATTATCAATCAGGTGCAAAACGCTTTGATTGCCGCGGCAGCTTTAAAGAAGTTACCCATGGGAAAAGATGAGGCCTTGCAGGCATTCCAGGGGCTGACTGCCGAGTTTGATCTGGCTATTGCGCCTGGCCAGTACGCAGAGACTCCCCCGCCAACAAGCAGTGAATACGTTCCGCCTCCGGAAATTGAAAATTACTATTACGAGCAGGGACCTCCCATAGTTACCTACTATCCGCCGCCGTGGGATTATTACTATCTGTACGCATGGGTTCCCTACCCATTCTGGTGCTCTGGGTTCTTCTTTCCTGGCTTTTTCATCCTGAACGATTTCCACCATTTCCATCATCATCATTTCCACGACGGTCATCATTTGATCTCCAACCACTTCACTGATCCAAAGACCCATGCTTCTCTCAGGGTTGACCCGACAACTAGGACGACCGGAATAGCTGCAACGCGGAGTGGTGCGTTGAGATCCCCGGGGGCCAGCAGAGGCGCTGTGTCAATCTTCAACCGGAGTACAAACAGCAGGACATTCAGGCAACCGGGCAATGCTGGAAGACAATATCAAAACTTTCGGAGGTCATGGACAGGGGCAGGCAGGTCTTTTGGCAGCTCAACCGGCAGGAACTTCAGTAGACCATCAAGCAGATATTTTAGTCCACCTCCTATAGGTGGACGAGGTTCTTTCGGCGGATTTCATGGTGGCGGTTTTGGAAGCAGAGGCTCTATAGAAGGTGGCAGCGGAGGCCACTAATCTCTGGGGTGTGTTTGGATTCATCATTCGATGGCTTGCCTAACTATTAGGCAGTCACGGGTTGACTTTTGCATTGTCTCTTCCCGTAATCGCCGGCTAACGGATTTCAACTATGATGCAAGATTTCGTTTGGTAATCATGATCTGCGATACCAGCCTAAAACTTCCTTTCATCTCTTCTCGTTAGTTTTGACATATAACCTCTTTTTTTGTATATTTGACCCACCTAAAGCGACTTATTACTAATTGAGTCATAAGGCGCTTGGCTGTTTGTTCATGGCGGAAAACCTTCATCTGCTGTTTGGCAGAGACTTCTACTTCCTCAGTCTGGAAGAGGAATGTGGGGAGGAAAGTGGTTTCTGCTCGCACGGCTAAGGAATGTTAAGAGAGGAGGAAACAAAAATGGAATGGCAGAGCTGGGGTAAGCAACTGACGGAAGTGCTTGGGCTGGCAAAATCACCCGTTGGGGTAACCTATGCCGACGCTGGCCCCCGAGACGCATCGACTGGGAAATGCCGTGTCTGTGGTGCGCTCCGACATGCGGCGGAAGGGGCAGTGATCGACCTCACCGCAGAGAACTCGACTTGTCCAGGAGGCTCGCAATATCTGGGCTTGAGGGCGCAGGCCCCGGAACATGCCCGGACGCTGCGCGAGTTTCTTATCCACGGTGAGAAACTGTTTTCCTCGCCCGTGTCGATCTACCGCTCGATGACGTTGTCGAAGGTGCGGCCTCCATTGGGTCTGGCCGAACACGTAGTGTTCTCTCCCCTACATCGGGCAGAGTTTCGACCTGATATTGCTGTTTTCATTTGCAATGCCTGGCAGGCGGCCCGACTGATCAATCTGGCCTACTATGAGACCGGAATTCCCATGGAATGCGATCCCACCGGATCACTTTGCCGGTCAGTGATCACGTATCCTCTGGTGACGGGGAAGGTGAACGTATCCTTTGGCGATATCACCGCCCGCAAGATGGAAAAGTTCCCCACGGATGAATTATTTGTCACTCTTCCCTATGCCCATCTCCGGTCGGTGGTGGCCAGCCTTGCCACTTGCACTGCCGGAACTGCAAAAGCTGAGATCCCGGCTGGTATGCGTCTGTTCATGGAGGAGTCTGGCGGGGAACTCTCAGAGCTATGACATAGGCACTGGCGAAACGAGAGAGGCGGGTACCCGGCGCTTATGATTATCGTATCGGAGCCCGTGGCCGACGCCGGCCTGACCCCCTATACTCATTCTCAGTCCCATTCTAACTCATCCCCTGGACCGGTTTTCGGGAGGCAGGTCAGACTGATTTTGAGAAAGAAATCTGGCCATCAGGAAGATTAGAATACACTCGAACAAGATGCTTGACAGGACTATAGAACATCCGCACTCCAGTGAGCTTCAGCGATGCGCACCCAAACAGTGTGCACCGAAGGAATTGATCAGCAGTCGCCCCGAACAAACCTGGGCTTCCGCCTTACCGTCGCTTTTGGGGTTGCAAGAGCAAACGTTTGCTCCCTACGCAAGGGAACTGAGGACTCTTTCCGTAAGGCCCTTTGCTGCGATCACCTTATAGCTGTTGTTGCTCAAAGGCTGGGACCCATCGACAGCGGCTTTGCAGACACTGTCGATGGTATCAGCGATTCTCTTTCCTTTAAGGGCTGCCTCGGCGCGGGGGGACCGTAAGGGATAGGGGGCGACGCCACCTAAAACGATCCGCGCATCTGAGACGGTATCATTTTTTACGGTAACTATTG
>JBEKDJ010000415.1:0-4313 GCA_050014415.1 Thermodesulfobacteriota bacterium
TGGGTTGTGAATGGGGTTGCAATTATTGTTACTGGCGTGATGAGAAATATAATCCCCACAAGGCCTCACGTGATGATGAAGTGTTAAGGTTTGAAGACGCTTTTTCTCAGTATGTCAAGGTAAAAGAAAATGCTCCTGATCTACTTAAGGAAGCTTTGAAGAATAAACCAAAGGATTTGATCTATCTCGACAATTATCAGCCCATTGATACTCAATATCATTATGCAAGAAAGATGCTTGAAGTCTGTTTAGAGCTGGGTTTTCCAGTCTTTGTCAATGAAAAATCACCCATGATCCTTCAGGATCTGAATATCCTCAGGAAAATAAGTAAGAACTCTTAATGTTGGTTGGTCGATTATCACAACCCAAGATGACAAAACAAGGTTATTGTTCGAACCTAAAGCACCGGCCACGACGAGTCGTTTCGAAGCCATGGGCAGATTAGCAGAAAATGAGATTTTGACGGGCACTGTTTTCATGCCGATTTTGCCGTTTATTTATGATAGTAAAGAAAATGTTGAAGCCGTGGTAAGAAAAACAAAAGAAAACGGTGGGCAGTATGTTTTAGAAGGAGGGTTGACTCTATGGGGTCAAAGCAAAACATTTTTCTACGAGACCTTAAGAAAATACGATTCGAGACTCATCAGTAAATATGATGAATTATATGGAAATCAGAACATGTTTGCTCAGCACATTGCAAGAAACCACAATTTGGTTTTGAAATATTGCCAGAAATATGGATTGTTCCCTCATATTCCTCGACCGATAAGTTATTACCCAGAAAAGTCACAGATGAATAGAAAAATTGCTGAGAAATTTTATCTCAAAGCCCGAGAGCTACCATTATCAGGCAAAGGGGGGTTCAAAGAATGGGCTTACAGAAAAGCCGCATGGAGTTTGGATAACTTGGAGGAGAATATTGAAACCATCTACCACACAAGAGGTCTGGTAGGTGTGATGGAAATTCCATGCATTGGCGAAAGTCTTGCAAAACAAATCGAATTCTCTCTAAAGGGGGAAAAAGAAATCACTTAAGTATCGTTCAATGATAGGACAACGGTGGCTGACTCCGTAAATCAATGTCCGAATGATCTTTTTTCTTTCTCAGATATCTTAGCCCAGGAATCTCGCAAGGTAACGGTTCGGTTGAATACAAGGGCTTTCTCGGAAGAGTCAACCGAATCCACGCAGAAATAGCCAACCCTTTCAAACTGGAACAGACTTCCAGGCGCCGCAGTGGCCAGACTTGGCTCTACCCAGCATGATTTAAGAATTTCCAACGATTTTGAATTTAGATACCCCGTAAAATCCGAACCTTCATCCAGCGGATTGGCCACGCGGAAAAGGCGGTCGTAAAGGCGTACTTCAGCCGGGAGGGAATGAGCCGCCGATACCCAATGGATGGTTGCGTCAACCTTCCGACCATCGGGAGCAAACCCGCTTCGCGTCTCTGGGTCATAGGTGCAGTGCACTTCGACCACTTCGCCTGTATGGGAGTCTTTGGTTACACTCACACATTTCATAAAGTAACCATAGCGGAGACGTACTTCTCTTCCAATAGCCAGTCGATAAAACTTTTTGGGTGGGTTCTCTAGGAAATCTTCTTTTTCTATATATAGTACCCGGGAGAAGGGCACTTTCCTGGATCCCATTTCGGCATTCTGGGGATGATACGGGCAATCCAACTCCTCAATCTGACCTTCCGGGTAGTTATCGATAACCACACGAAGAGGACGGAGCACAGCCATCACGCGCTGAGCCCTTGCATTCAGATCCTCCCGAATGGAGTTCTCAAGCAAAGCCATGTCGATCACACTATCATTCTTGGCTACTCCGATGCGCTCACAGAAGTGGTGGATCGCCTGGGGAGTGAAGCCCCGTCTCCGCATACCCGCCAGGGTAGGCATCCGCGGATCATCCCATCCACTGACATATCTCTTTTCCACTAATTCAATAAGCCTCCGTTTACTCAAAACAGTGAAGCTGAGGTTGAGGCGGGCGAACTCGATCTGCTGCGGATGATCTTCGACTTTCAATTCGTCCAGAAACCAATCGTAAAGAGGCCTGTTGTTTTCAAACTCTAAGGTGCAAATCGAGTGGGTGATCCTCTCGATGGAGTCCGAGAGACAATGGGCAAAGTCGTACATCGGATAGATGCACCACTGATTGCCGGTTCGATAATGATTCTCTTTCTTAATTCGGTAAATGACCGGATCCCGCATGGTGATATTGGGAGACATCATATCGATCTTGGCCCGGAGCACATGGGCTCCTTCCTCAAACTCTCCGGCCCTCATGCGCTGGAACAAATCCAGGTTCTCTTCCACGGGTCTGTTACGATGGGGGCTTTCTTTGCCCGGCTTGGTTAGGGTGCCTCGGTAGTCTCGAATCTCATCCGCACTTAGGTCGCACACATAGGCCTTGCCCGCCTTGATCAGATGTACGGCATACTGGTACAGTTGTTCATAGTAATCCGAGGCATAATAGAGACGATCCTCCCAGTCAAATCCCAACCATTTCACATCTCGAATGATCGAATCCACATATTCCTGGCTTTCCCCACTCGGATCCGTGTCATCCAGACGCAAATTGCAGGTGCCTCCGTACTGTTCGGCGATACCAAAATTGAGGCAGACGGACTTGGCATGTCCGATATGAAGGTATCCATTTGGCTCAGGCGGAAATCGGGTTGCCACCCGGCCCTGGAATCTGCCGGTCCTAAGGTGTTCGTCGATAATCTCCCTGATAAAATCTGAGGGAGACGATGCATTGGTTTGGGCCATATCTTCGGTTCCTTCCTCCTGTGTTAAGATTGGATGATATCTCTTTTCTCTTTGAAATCTATTCTATTTTAAAACGAACTGAAGGTTCTTTCCCAGAAAACTAAGGTCACCCCGTGAAAGGTTCGACCTTCAGCCGGTTGAAAACCATCTTGAAAACACATCACAGCAAGGCCCTTGCCTGGAGATTGTATTTGACGGGCTTATAGGTCGAATGTATAATGTCTGCGACAGTCGCTTTGCCGACAGCCCCTTTTCTAATAATCTAAAAGATACAAGATGCGCAAGGAAAATGGAAAAGTGAGATGGTACTTGAGACCCATGAGTGTCATTCTACTCTTATTCTTTGTATTGGGACCTTTTGGCCTGCCATTGCTTTATAGAAGTCCTAAATTTAGCAAAACACTGAAAGTAGTACTAACCGCAGTCGTAATTATTTACACGTCATATCTTGTCTTCGCAACCTTAGAGATCGGGAGAGAACTTTATAAAAGCATCGAAGAATTACAGCGTTCATTGGAGTAGATACAGATCACTGATGCCGGTCCTTTCTGTATTTGATGTTACAAGCCCAGCAGAGAAAAACGTTATGAGGAATAACACAGGTTTCCCATGAAACCCGCCATTGAGAGTGTCAAACCATTAGGGAGATTATGAAAGACTGGCGCAAAGAGTCTTGAACTTAGTTATGTCTTCTGTAGAAATATCGACAAATTTCACTCCGGACTGGTACTGTTTTTCACCCTCCTCCAATTGAATGTTTGTCCAAACCACCTCAACAAACAACTCGACGGTATTCAATTCAGAGTCAGAAGAGAAGTAGAGTTTTAACTTCAGGTTCTGGCCAATCTCTATCTGTTCTGGAAAGAGAATCTGTAACCCACCTTCGCTGGCATCGAGAGCTTGGCCAGTTTGATTGGCCGGCGAGTCGGCTCGATAATACTCTATCGGCAGACGGATCGCATATCTGCGGTATCTCCTCCTTTCAAAAATAGCGATCCCGTAACGGTGTTTGGCTTCTTTTCCTCCGTTTTTCATAACGAACTCTTAGCGCATTCAACGGCGTCAATCCCCACCCTTGAAAGCGTGACAAAAAACCCGGCTGGGGGTCAACCCTGAACCTTCACCCTGAGACTTCATCATGGATTCAAGGGTTGGCAGAATCCTGTGGGAACGTCGCACTCTTGATACAAACCTACTAAATTTCTCTGATTGGGTCAACAAAAATCTAAGGACCTGTTCCGTGACTTTCAAAACCGGACATTTGGGAACAATCAAAAGTGGATATCGTGGGTAAAAGTCAGAGGTGATACTCACAAAGTTATTCTTGCCCCTTATAGGCCATAAGTCTCACATTGGGGATGAGACAAAGAGTGACTTCTTGACCGGCCTATCTACCCACTTTGTATTGTTTCCCTCTAACTGTAATCGTCCCATCTTTTCGAACACATCTTGTATCATGGAGAGAGAAGATCCGGTCCAGGTCGACAGAATCGCCTAAAGGTTTGATCTTCCCCTTTCCTTCCTTGATGG
>JBEKDJ010000416.1:0-4270 GCA_050014415.1 Thermodesulfobacteriota bacterium
AACCAGTTCAATTCACGAGTTTCCCCTTTCGCTTCATACCTCCGTTTCATATTTTTCAAATCGTCCAAGATTCGGTTATAGAAACGAAATCGGCCTACCCAAAAATCCTTTCCATAGCCACCTGGGCGATCCGGTGATGGCTTCTCCTGTATGGAATAGAGGGTCATCTTTCCATTGAGGGGTTCCAGCACTACTTTAAACTTATTGAGGAAGGAATTCCCTAATAGCCCTTTTGAATCGGAAGGCATATCATGAATCAAGACATCCACATTTTCCACTTCTGCTCCCCCCACTCGTATGGACCTCAAGGTTACAAGAGGATTAAAGACGACAGAACTCGCAGTCGCAATCGGGAGAAAAGGGGTATTTTCATCGATGGTGATACCCAACTCCTTTGCTGCTCCCCAGTTGATGACTGTAAAACTTGCCCCTGTATCCACAATAAAATTCTGTTTTATCCTTCCATTGAGAACGACCTCTGTCGTTGATACTTCCCCTCTCTGCACAAGGTCAACGATAATCCCTTCAGGTTCAGAAACCTTTGGAGACTGGGAAGACTTGGGGATTTCCTGGGGTTGTGGCATAGAAGTCTCTTCGGGAGGTTTTCGAGTCTCTGCATCTTCACGATATTTCTATGGAATGTTTGAAAGATCGTCAGTAAAATGAACCGACCCTTTCTCATCCACCCACTTATACATCTCCCCGTAACTAGTGGATGGTAAAATGATCAATATCAGGATAAAGAGGGCGACCTGCTTCATTTTCTCGATCCCGATCCTCACATTAAAGATATTCTACTCCTCACTGAAAAAGATGTCAATTGCTGTTAAAGGTCTCTTCTGATATAATTTACGTTATCTAAAGATTGAAAGGAGAAAATCATGGGAGCGAATAGTGAAGAGAATTTGAAGGAGGCATTTGCCGGTGAATCTCAGGCAAATCGAAAATACCTTGCCTTCTCCAAAAAAGCGGACCAAGAAGGACACGTCCAGGTTGCCAAACTCTTTAGGGCTGCTGCAGAGGCCGAAACAGTCCACGCCCTTAACCATCTGCGGGTATTGAAAGGAATCCGATCGACGAAAGAAAACATCCAGGAGGCAATCGGGGGGGAGACCCATGAGTTCATGAAGATGTATCCGGAGATGATAGAGAGAGCGAAGGCTGAGAAGAACAATGAGGCCCTTGAGACATTTCGCTTCGCCAATGAAGTGGAGAAGATCCATGCGGCTCTTTACTCCAAGGCCATGGAGAACCTGGGTAGAAACGAAGTCCTCGACTACTATGTATGCCCTGTATGCGGCAACACCGTTGAAAAGGCAGCTCCTGAGAAATGCCCAATCTGTGGCACTCCGGGAAAGAAATTCATCAAAATCGCTTAGTCCTAATCCTAACACAAAAGGTTAAGGCTGAGGTTTAGGTTAAAACTTGAAGTAAGCCCCAACCAATTTAGAATGAGAACCTACTTCCTCCATCCGGAATCGATTCGAAACCTCTTTGACACGATCGCACCGCGGTATGACTTTCTCAACCGTCTTCTCAGCCTGAGGAGGGATATCTATTGGAGGAAGATGGCCGTTCGAGAACTCGAAGGGTTCGAAGGTTGGGTATTAGATCTTGCCACAGGAACAGGAGATGTAGCGATAGAGATCGCTCACCAGAATGGGCAGAAGAACAAGGTCTTTGGACTGGACTTCTCCGAACCCATGATCAAGGGCGCCCACCGAAAACTGCAGATAAAAGGCCTGACCGAGAAGGTCGTATTGGGCCTTGGGGATGCCCTTTCCCTCCCCTTTCGACGCAATACCTTCAGTGCCTCGATCATCGCCTTTGGCCTGAGAAATGTCATGGAGAAGGAACAGGCCCTCGCTGAAATGGTTCGAGTCACCAAAGGAGGCGGAAAGGTAATCATCCTGGAATTCACCCTTCCTCAAAAAGGAATGATGAGAAGTCTATATCCTATCTACTTCAAGAGAATTCTTCCCCGGGTGGGAGGCCTCGTTTCCGGCAATCCGGGGGCTTATGCCTATCTTCCGCAATCGGTCCTTCGCTTTCGACATCCTGAAGATTACGAGGAGATGATGATTCGAACAGGATTGGAGAACGTGAGCTTCCGAAGGTTGACGGGCGGCATTGCCTCCATCATCGAAGGAACAAAAAGACTGCAATGATCCGCCCGTTCTCCCTCGCTGACCTTGACGGGGTCCTCCAAATCGAAGCCCGATCCTTTCCCAAGTCGCCTTACGACTGGGCTACCTTCATCCATCTCCAATATCTTTACCCAGAAACGTTTTTGGTCTATATCGATAGGATTCGAGACGGGAAGGAAGGTCAGATCTTGGGGTATGTTATCTACTCCACCGACGGACACATCATCTCCATCGCCGTACACCCTAGCTACAGGAGAAGAGGCATTGGCACGGAACTCCTTAATAAGGTGATGAACACCCCTGATCTTGAAAGGGTATGGGCAGAGGTGAGAAAAAGTAATCAAGGGGCGCAAGCCTTCTACGTCCATGAAGGATTTCAAATCGGCGGTGTCGTCACGAACTACTACGGGGATGAAGATGCACTGATCGTTCAGTGGACTCCCCAGGCTGTCGCTGAACCTTGACCCGTCCGGCTGTGTCAAGGCTTCGGCCTGAGCCCCTCGACCTGGGACCTTATTGCGAGCTCGATCGAACCATCAGGCCAAGAGTAAGCTCTGTACCGTTCTGGTGCAGGGTAAGTCACGATCTTCAAGGCGGGGAGTCGAGTTTGCCCGCGCCCGGTGATTAGGACGACTGAGACGAGTCGAAGGGTTGACAAGATGGATAAGGCTTTGCTATGGATAATACGATCACAGCAATGAGGAGAGACGAATGAGCGGTGTTTTTGGGATTGTATCGAAAAAAAACTGTGCCGACATCTTGCTTTACGGGACCGATTACCATTCCCATATGGGGACGGAATACGGAGGAATGGCCGCTTTCGGAAAGCGATTTTATCGTTCCATCCACGATATCAGCAAGTCCCAATTCAAATCGAAGTTTTTCGATGATTATAGGGAGATGAAGGGCAATCTGGGGATCGGGGCGATTAGCGATAGGGATCCTCAGCCGCTGATCATCGGATCCAAGTTCGGCACCTTCGCTATTGCTATAGCGGGCTTGGTAGAGAATGCCGACGAATTGGCCGTGGAACTTCTTCGAGACGGAGAGACTTTCGGTGAAATGTCAAGCGGTGGAATCAATTCCGTAGAACTGATCGCCAAACTGATCACTCGAGGTCGAACCCTCCCAGAAGGGATTGAAGGAGCTCAAGAACGAATCAGGGGATCTGCCTCTGTTCTTCTCCTAAAACAGGAAGGAATTTATGCTGCCAGGGACCGCTTCGGGCGGACCCCCCTCGTCGTCGGAGAAAGGGAGGGGGAATTTGTCATTGCGACAGAAACCTGCTCCTTCTTGAATCTGGGTTTTCAAATCAAAAAATACCTCGCTCCTGGCGAGATTGTACTGGTTGGGAGATCAGGGCTTGAGGAGAAGTCAGCCGGGAAGAAAGTAAACCAGATCTGCGCATTCCTTTGGATCTATGCTGGATACCCCGCCTCCAGTTACGAAGGCATCAGTGTCGAGTTGGTCAGAGAACGATGTGGGAGTACGCTCGCTAAGAATGACGATGTGAAGGCGGATCTCGTTGCAGGTGTCCCTGATTCAGGGGTGGGCCATGCGATTGGGTACGCCATGGAATCAGGCCTTCCCTACCGGAGGCCTCTGGTCAAATACACTCCTGGATACGGACGAAGTTATACTCCCCCATCTCAAGAGATTCGAGACCTTGTGGCTACGATGAAGCTCATCCCCATCAAGGAGGTAATCTATGGGAACAGGATCATCCTCTGTGAGGACTCCATCGTCAGGGGAACTCAGCTGAAGAACTACACCATCAAGAAACTTTGGGAGTGCGGAGCCAAGGAGGTCCACGTCCGACCTGCCTGTCCTCCCTTGATGTTTCCATGCCGGTTCGCCCTCTCTCCACACGCACTACCGAGGAATTAGCAGCCAGAAAGGCCATCCAGGCCCTTGAGGGGAAAAATACTGAAGGCGTGAGCGAATACGTTGATCACAGATCGCAGAAGTACCAGCGGATGGTGGAGTGGATCGGAAAGGAATTGGGAGTCACCACGTTGAGATACCAAAAAATCGACGATATGGTGGAGGCCATTGGCCTCCCACAGGACAAGCTCTGCCTCTATTGCTGGACCGGAGAGTATTCACCTCCCTAAGGTATTCTG
>JBEKDJ010000417.1:0-4254 GCA_050014415.1 Thermodesulfobacteriota bacterium
GGAGACTGGCCGCGTCATCCCCCGAATGGTCAGATCTGCAGTGACTCTGCCCCGGCTGTTTCCAGCCGCCTCGACGCCCGTGGTCTTGAACGTTATTCTTGGAAACTTTTCAGCATCCAGATAATCCGGACTCAGGAGGTGTTCATCCCGTACCCGATTCCCCGTTGAGATACTGCTGACATCAATCTCCGCTTCGGCGGAAAGACGGGCGACATCCGGCGGGTCAAACTTAACAACGCCAGTCATTTTGCCGAAGAGACCTACGACATTTGAGATCATGAAGTGCCGCACAGCAAACGTTGCACAAGAGTGATCCGGATCGATCATCCACTTAGCCATGAGTCATCCCTCCTTTTCACATGATCTGAAAATGTCCCCCGGGTAATGAGCTGTAAAGGGCTGACCTTTACAACTCGCTGATCCGCAGCACGGGTTTGATCGTGTCGCCGCGCTTGGCATCGGCGATCGCCTGGTTGATAGCGCTGAAGTCATAGAACTTCACCAGACGGTCAAAAGGAAACTCCCCTCCCTGGTACAGCTCGATGAGCTTAGGGATGAAATGCTGCGGCACGGCGTCGCCCTGGATTATACCGAGCGTTTTTCTCCCTTCCGGCAGATCCATTCCGCTCTCGCCGGTTAGAAGCGCCACAATGCCATGCGGATTCAGCACGTCAATGGCGAGCTGATGCATCTTGGGGCTGCCAGTGGTTTCTACCACGTAATCGACGCCACTACCAGTGATGTCGGTGACGCGGGTGGCGACATCTTGACGGCGATTGTCGATCGCGTGGGTGGCGCCCAGCTTGAGGGCGAGTTTGAGCCGCTTGGGTCTAATGTCGACACCGATGATCGGGTTGGCACCCACGATGCGAGCCGCCATGACAGCGGCTATGCCGACCGCTCCCGTACCGAAAACGGCAATGCTTGCCCCGCCGGAAACCTTAAGCGAGTTCATCACTGTGCCGGCTCCAGTCTGGAGGCCACAGCCAAGGGGAGATAGAATCTCTAGGGGGAGATCTTTGGAAACCTTGACGAGGTTGCGTTCTGTCGCCAGGGAGTGGGTAGCGAATGAGGACTGACCGAAGAAGTGCCCGCGTACGCCGCTGCGCTGCAGCGCATTGCTGCCGTCGAGGCGCTGGAAGCTGAAGTTCGCCTCGTAGAGGTACTTGCAATGGGCAGGGTGTCCGCTCAGGCACTGAGTGCAACTACCGCAGGATTGATAGGAAAGCACGACATGATCGCCACGCTTGACACCCTTTATGCTTTTACCCACCTGCTCTACCACTCCCGCCCCCTCATGACCCAGCACCACTGCACTGTCGGCCTCGTCCCAGTTGTCGCAGAAGTCTATATCGGTATGGCAGATCCCCGATGCGACGAGGCGCACCAGGACTTCATCATTCCGCGGACCTTCCATCTCGAGGGATTCGATCTTCAAGGGACCACCTTTTTTACGCAGAACGGCCGCCCGAATCTTATACACTTGCATGTGAGTTTCCGGTCTTTGCTTCATGTTCTATTTGATCAGAATGAATGCAGAAAGTAAATAGGGTATCCTGTGTATTTTAGGGATCTCAGATAGTATTTTGATTGTTGACCGATCGTGTCTGAATTGCATGTAGAAATGGATTAATCAGACTTGAAACTCCACTTGATATAATAAATGGTCATATTCTTAGGTGGTGAATCAGAACAGACCATCAGAAGGAAGAAAGAATATGAAGATCAACAAGTACTTTGGCATTGTTTTACTTTTGGGTGTCGTCCTGGTTACCAGCAGCTTGGTCATGGGCGAAGAGGCTTCGTTCAAGGATTATGGGATCGCAGTAGTTCAAGAATTTGGTGTTTCTCCTACTACTCCTGCTCCTGATAACGCGGGTTCAGAGCTCGCTGACAAGGTGGTTTTCCAGCTTCGCAGGTATTCTGAGAAATTCGGGCTATTTGAGATGATGATCAAGGAAGGAGCAAAAGAGGTTCCTAAAGGGAAGAAAGTTCTGCTCATAAAAGGAGAGGTTAAAGAGTATACGAAATCGACGGGGAGGAGACGCATTATAAAGAGCTTGATCCCCGGAGGGGAATGGACCTCAACGACCGCCTTTGCTGCCCACTACCAATTCATCGACAAAGCAAACGGAAAGGTACTCTATGAGACCGATCTGAGAACCACTGGCATCTTCGATCAGGATACGGTGGAATACGCCATGGAGAGAAACGCAGAAGCCGCAGCAAAAGTCGTTGCAAAACTCAAGGGCAAGTAAGGGTCACTTCACTAGCATCAAGAATTCATGAGGGTGGTATTCTGGCGGGAGAAATCTAAGAGGCAAGGTTAAGATTGGCTGGAGGAATCTGTAATAGAAAGGCATTTTGAAAGAGGCCTACTGGAACTGAGTTCCCCTTTGATTTCATTTGGAGCCCACGGACGGATTTGAACCGCCAACCCGCTGATTACAAATCAAACACCCCTGAGCTTCCTAACCTCCTCAAAGTTAAGGAAGCATTTAAAAGTACAAGGTTTTTTGATTTGTATATTTTTTCTAAATTTATCATGATTTAGCACATTTTGGAAGTTTTTCTCACACAAATTCTCACACAAAAAACTCGCATCATTACTCTCCAGCTGCGACGAACAACCCCTTTCTACCAACTCTTTGCTCGTTAGTTTTGGGCTGCATGGGCAACCGTTCAGTTCCAAACTACAAAAACTCCCACCCTTTGGTAGTTACCCTTTGAGTCTCCCTTTACCCTGACCGAACCTTAGGAGAATGTATCAAGAAATGGAGATTGGAGCAAGGGCTATTTCAAAGGGATTTGGCCAAGAGGATCGGGGTAAATGAAATGACCATGGTCAATTGGGAGAAGGGGAGGACTAAACCAATTAAGCAATACTAAAAGAGATTATAGAGAATTTGGGGCGATTTACACCCCTCTCAATTTAAATTAAAGACTTCCCTTAGCAGACATCGGAAGTTTGATTTCTGATTGGCGACTTCACCTACTAATCTTCACACAGGACAAGTAAGATTTACTGAAGATTTGCGATTGAAATAAACAAAAAAAGGCAGGGCCGAATTGACCCTGCCCTTCGCCTTCCTCTAATCAACCATTCAATTTACTTCTTAAAGAACTTCTTCCTTCCATGTCCAGCAAGGCCAACCAACCCAGACCCAAGGAGGAGCATAGTGCACGGTTCGGGAACAGCTGCTGTGGCAGTCGGAGAAGTGGCAGTCAGAGAAAGTGTTCCCGCTTCGGCTAAAGAAAACGTTCGGTCAAAAGGAAAACTACTATATAAAGTGTCGCTATAGTTCCAAGGCGAAAAAACACTCGGAAAAGGTACGATGATATCTGCGTCATAAGGGACTATTGCATAGACCGGTAGGTCGGAGAAAGTGAACGTGTCGGGTTTGTTGAGGTCCCCGGTGAACACCCCACTGGTGTTCGGCGAACCGCCTGGCAAAATATCCGGATTTATGGTCGCAGGGAATGGGTTACCTGCATTTATCCCTGGAATAGTCAGGGCTACATCAGCGATAAATAACCCGCCTGTATTCATAGTGTCATCAGGGAAGAAGAGTTTGTCCAATACCACACCTGGCCAGCCATTCCCTCCCCAAGAACCATCGTTTGATACAATGTTTATACCTCCGCCTGAAAGGTTTATGTTTCCTAAACCGTACCAGAGAAAACCCGCGTCCCAGGGGGGGACACCGAAGTCAATGGACCCACTTACACTTATTGAAGCGGTAACAGGGGTAAAAGACCCAGAAACGTTATAGATCTCAGCGGCGCCCTGAGATGAAAAAAAGCTCACTAAGAGAAACACGAGTGCAAGGATTTGTACTGCCCTTCTCATGACGATATCCTCCTTTCCTAATTAACCTGAAAATGCGTCCAATCCGGTGGTAAACAAACTAACAAGACAACAACTCCTAAGATTGGCGAAACTCCCGCCACATCTTTTCTTCCCCTCCTTCACC
The DNA here is from genome assembly GCA_050014415.1 of Thermodesulfobacteriota bacterium. GTDB lineage: Bacteria > Desulfobacterota > BSN033 > BSN033 > UBA1163 > JBEKDJ01. The sequence goes on from JBEKDJ010000417.1 coordinate 3,975, forward strand.
CCCCTTCGAAATGAAAAGAACTTGCTCTTAGAAGCGTTGAACATACGTAATTACCTTTTGTCAAATTCACCAAACCTAATGTTGCTATAGGATGCAAGTCTTATTCCAACAAATGCCCCATCCGAGATTAATGTCAGAAACCAGTAACCTTTTCAATCTGGTATAGGTTTTCGGTTAATGTTTATGGAAAATAGACATTTTCAAAAAGTGTAAGGTTTCCCGACGGTATTTTCGCTTGCGGCCTAAATAAATAATTTAATTAAGGAGTTAACCTATTTTT
>JBEKDJ010000418.1:0-4655 GCA_050014415.1 Thermodesulfobacteriota bacterium
ACCACAATGGCTCTTTACCAATGCAGCTTAAGGCGGTTTGAAGCCAGCTCCTGTAAACCGGCTCCGAGGGGCCTATCCCTCATCTTTCATGCACCTTCGTGGCGCACTTGCACCTACAAGTCTCCACTCCAAGCTAATCTTCAAAGTTGGCGATTACGGATAAAAAGCAAGCATAAAACTCCACTGATTTGAGAAGGCTCAAACTCTCTATTATCTTACTTTGTCGCTTCAGCTTGAGGCAAAACCCAACTTATTTCCGTTAAGCTATCTGCTTGTATCTTTAATTCGGGAAGAGTCTCGCATTATCAACGAGATGAACCAAGCCAGCCTCTTTGGATTTTCTGATCACATCGAGAGATTATAGAAATCCCAGATATCGATAGGTTCATCCGTTGGAATTTTTATTTAGACCTGTTTATGCTTCGGTATGGCTTGTTGGATCGTTTTGGCTTAGATCTTCCCAATTCACTTCAAGATCCCTCTCAAACCCTCTCATCTTGAGAGAGACTCTTTTCAGCAATGCATCTCCTCCTTGTCTGGGAAAATCTTCCCTTTGAAGTGAGCCTCGACTCTCCTTTCTTGCAAGGGAAGAGGTGAGAATAGCTTGAAGAATGAGGAGGCTGTTTTGCAACTCCTTCTTGAAAATCAGTTCACTAATCTGGCAAACGGGGAGGGTATCGAGTTTTCTCCTCCAGACATCGAGCGAAGAGAGGCCCTCTCTCATCTGTTCTTCGTTGCGGATAGGTCCGGCATGTTTCCAAGCAAGGTCTCGGACTGCTCTTGATACTGCTGAAGTATTAGGAGTGCTTTTTAACCCTGGAGACGAAACCAAGAGGTCCCCCGGCCAATCTTTCGGAATGGGAGGGGTCTTTTTTAAGATTCGGGTCTTTGCATACTGGGCTGCTCCGGAACCACTCTTTGCCCCGAACACAAGACATTCTGTAAGGGCGTTTCCTCCCATACGATTGCTTCCATGAAGGCCACCCGCAACCTCCCCAGCAGCATAAAGTCCGGCGATATCGGTTCCACCCGTTGGCTTCACTTTTATTCCACCCATGAAGAAGTGGGCAAGGGGAGAGATCCCAAAAGGATTCTCCTTAAAATTGAAACGCTTTTTAGGAAAAAGGTTGAGCGGAAATTCTTCCCACCGGGAATCGGGGACCCGGGTGTAGTCCATGCATACTTTGCCGATTTGTGACTCTTTATAGATTAGGTAGCAGCTTTTATCCCTTAGGGTGACGATGAGTCTGTCCAGACTCATATCAATTCCGTGCTTTTTTAGAAAGTCTTTCCCTTCGTAGTCGAGAATTCTTACCTCTTCTGGATAGGGAGGATAGATCATCGCTTGGGACAATCCTGGTTCGGCAAAACCAAAAGGATAAAACTGGACAAACTCCATGTCAATGAGTGAAAGGCCCGTCTCCAAAGCCAATCCATATCCATCTCCTAAGATTTTTCTATAATTATCGTTTCTCTTATAGATCCCTCCGCCTCCTCCTGCTGCTAGGACGATCGACTTAGAAGAAATCAAGCATGGTCTCCCTTCTTTCTCAAAGCCGATGACTCCTGAAACCTCGCCTTCCTCAACGAGGATCTTGTATACGAAGAAGTTAGGAAGGAATTGGATCTGGCTATATCTGTTTGCTTCCTGAATGAGTTTCTTTACAAGGATTCGGCCCCCGAACATTTTACTGGGATAGCCCCTTTTATCTACCCGATATCCAAAGGGAGGTCGTTGGATGAAATCAACACCCAATCCCCTCAGCAATTCAATCTCCTTCAACCCTCCATGGGCAAGCTCAGCGACCAAGAGATGATCGTTTAGACCCTTTCCAGTACTAAAAGTTTCTTTGATGTGGTATTCTATATCTTTTTCTTCAGCAGCAACGGCTAACCCTCCGTCTGCTAAGGCACTGTTAGAGCCCACCTCTATTGGGGATTTACTGACGACAGTGGTCCTCACGCCATTCCTGGCTGATTCAATAGCTGCCCTAAGACCTGCTAAACCACTTCCAATGACCAAAACCTCTGTTTCTATAGACTGCATAAAGAACCTCCTTCAAGAGCTGATTTGATTTCTTCTCTTTTCTCACCCCTGATGACGGTCCAATCTCGGTAAGTCTTTCAATAGAGATTGCTTGTTCCAAGAAAGGGGCTATTATCTCTTCAACAAGTTGATATGATTATTCACGTTGTCTCTCTATATCAGTGTTCCTTCCAATGATTTTCATGCTTCCCGACTATTACTTGAAATCTACACCTTGTAACAGAAACTGTCAATTATTGACTTCAGGAAGTACTCGATAGTTTCCTTGAACCTGCCACCGGGGTTGAAACTTTCCTTTTTTGATAAAACTTTTAGTCAATGTGGCGGGGGAAAGAAAAGGGGGAATTATAGATTTACAACTTCTCGCAGCTTCTTAGCAATTTGTTGGGCGATCAAAGGAGCATTGCCCCCTGCCCGATTATTAGTGATAAGGTTTATCCTTTTCCTACACCTGATTCCTTCCATAATGATTTTGGGGGTGAAATAGTTGGGAGTTGGCTTTCCGCCCTTATCCAGAAGCGGTCGGTAAAAGGTATAATCGATCTCCAGGATGGGAAAGTGTTCAAAGTATTCCTCGACGCTCTCAACAGGAAGAACTTCTTCGACAAAGGATCTTTCACCTACCTTATGAGTTCTATGGGTAATTCCCTGAATATATCGCCCCTCCGAGTAGATCTGCCCGATCCACCCAGCATACCGGTCACTCGCCCTCCCAATCAGGATCTGAGGATGAATCCCACGAAACTTAAATTTCTGCAGATTAAGCCTTTCCGAATTGTCCATTTCTGTATTCAAAATATCATGGTGGAATGGAAAGTTTCAACGATTGTTAATGGAATGAATAAGAGGGGGAATCTATGCTATGCGCTACCTGTCCTCCGTAGTCCAGCAAGGCGTGACAAAGGATGGATTCTCTATGCGCTTTGCGCTATGCGAGAGTCTGTATGACTTGCACCTTGCGCTTTACGCCTTTCGATCAAAGGATTACGCTCTGCTCTATGCGCCATGCCCTTTGCGATCTTTTGTTTGTACGGCCGACTTTTTTATGGATGACCCATACCTCTTCAAGAAATCTTCTCCAAAAAGTCTTGGGGTGAAACAATCAGGCATGAAATTTCATTTCTCTTGAGGCTTTCCTGAGAAATGCTCAACAAATCCTTGTCTCCAGTAATTAGAAAATCGGCCCTGGCCTCTTTGCACAGAGAAAGATAATGGTCATCCTTAGCATCCCTTGATAAAACGACATGGGTTGAAATAGAAATACGTTTCGCTAAGCTCAGCAATTGCTGGAATTTTTCCTGGATAAAGAGAATTTGTTCTTTTATAAGTTTCTTAGAAAGTCCTGAAATAACTTCTTGCAGCTCTTGTTCGATGGTTAGAGAGAGATAAACTTCATGGTCTTCCAATGCCTGAACGACAGCTTCCAATGGTTTTCCCCCAAAGGCGGCGGAAATAATCACATTGGCGTCGATGACTACCTTAGCCATAAATGTCCCGCCTGGCACGGTCGAGAGCTTTGAGGGCGTCCTTTTTTGAGATCCTCGCTTCTGCCAAAACCCTTCCAATCTCAAGCAGGATACTTTCCGCGCTGTCTTTCTGCACAGGAGTAAGGCGGGCGATCGGTTTCTTATGTTTCATGACTACAATCTCGTTTCCCTCGTTCAAATACTTTACGACATCTTGCTTGAAATCCCTGACACCGACGAATTTCATAAGCTTCACCTCGGAAACAATGTTACCACAAATGTGGGAATAATGCAATGGGTTTGCGATGGGAGGTAGCAGAAGCAAACAAATGAGTCTTCGGAGATCAAATACATTAACGCTCTGCTTTTTACGCTATGCGCTCTGCACAAAATCATTAGGCAGTTTCTTTACTAAATCTGCAATCTGAAATTGGAACGGCCACCTTTTTTCTGGATGACACCCCTTTGTGTCTAATCTAATTTTGAAGGTTTAATGGGTGCCTTTGGTGAGTAGACCGGGTTCTCCGAGTGGTACAGGTTGATGTTTGTTTTCTCTGTTGCCGCCTGGTTTCCCGGCGGTGCCACACGATCTCAACCATCCAACCGTTACTCCCGGTCCCTCGCAGAACCGGACGTGGTGCGTTACACCATCCGGCTCCCAGTTTGAGTCCTCCACGAAGGTTGAGCCTTCTGTGTCAAACGGGTCAGTCGTGAACGGGTCAGTCGTGTTGTCATGGGTTCTCCCGCTCTGTGTCGGCCCATGTCTCCCTGACCTGTTCTCTCAAACCGGCACCCCTTTGCTCCATCTGCATTACCAGACTTCATCGTTCTTACGGGTGCCTCCGACTTCCGACAGCCTCCGCCCTCTTCCTCGCTTTTTACACTTGTCAGAGGGTGCGCTTCCTTCTGCGCCGACTGCCGGATCTCCCTGGTTACCACGTAGTCTCCATGTGAAGCTCGACGCGGCCTAAGACCCCGGGGCGGCCCCTTGCACTCGCCTCTCTCGCACAAAGGGCTGTTGCCTGCTGGCCCATTAATACCATCGGCCTTTCCCATGACGGTCTTATCGGGGCTCAACGCCTTCACGGTCAGCATCACCTGTTACCATTGCACCTCGCTTCCTCTCCTGCCTACGCATCAAG
>JBEKDJ010000419.1:0-4203 GCA_050014415.1 Thermodesulfobacteriota bacterium
AAGCAGTTTACATTTACCCACTCAGGTGGGACTTGATCCAAAATCAAAATATATTTCAAGTGCAGATAGAGATACAGAGCGAAATTTTAGATGGCGACTCAAGATTTAGAATGAAAATTTTAAAGGTCTTTCTCCATCCACCACCCCCTTTAGGAAAGAAAAAGTTTTGTTAAGGTTATACGGTTAGTACGACACAAAACGAATCCTTTGTCAATGCCAAAATGAGCTTGTGAATATTATCTTTTAAGGATTACCATCTGAAATCTGGTACAGCGATATGGATTCTCGACTTGATGACTTCAGGAAGTACTCCTCATTTTCTGAGGAAAATTTCGGCCCCCTGCCGATTTTAAAGCTTTCACCTACTTATCTTTGATGTGAGCTGACCTTCAACCTTGATGATTACGGGAAGAAATAAAGTATAACGACGCGGTTAAGTAGCCGCGCCAATACGGCTGAAGCTTCTGTTCCAGCACACATGTCCTTCCAACGAAACCGTAGTCTTCGCGGTCTACTTCAACCGCATGTTATCTCTCCTCCGCCTCCCTCGAGTCTTTAACCTCAATTATTATGATCTCAATTCAGCCGTCACTATGCCTTGCGTCCCATTGATCCTTCCGTGTATCTCCCCGTCGCTCCCTTTAAAGTTCATTTCCTCAAGTTCTTTCGGGCTCTTCTTGTCAACGAGCAAGAGACCATAGGTGCACAAGAACTTTTCCAGATCCACTTCATCCAAACCAAATTGCCAGGATTCTCCAAACCGATCCACACCCTCGATCATCCGTTTCTGCCCGTAGACGGTACGTTCTCCCCTAAGTACTGCCGCATATGCATGATCAAAGACGATTCTGCTGCCTACTCCAACAATTCTCCGGATGGTCGTGAAAGTTGTACTGACCGCTTCCGGGTTCAAGTATTGCAACACGCCTTCCAAGATGACCAGCGTCTTCTGATTCAGGTTAAAACCTGATTCCTTAAGCTTCTCTTCCACCGATTCCTTTTCGAAGTTGATTGGAACAAACACCACATTCGGAGGTACCTCGACACCTCGAACGCGAAACTGATCCCGTTTCATCTTTTGTGTAGTGGGAGCGTCAAGCTCGAACACTCTCATATCCTTGAGTTCAGCTTTGAACCGAACCCCTCTGGAATCGAATCCTGCCCCAAAAAGCAATATCTGGGAGAAACCCTCTTTGCAGGCTCGAATCAGGGCTTCATCAATATACCTGGTGCGGGCAATCACCCATTCGTATACGCCCTGTGGCCCCATGACCCTACGAAGTAATTTTCGGGTAAGCTTCATTCTTACAAAAGGCTTGATCTTTGCCGGTAGCAGCATCGGCGCGACCCAGTCAGCTCCCTTATACATCGGGTTCGACTCGTAGAAAGACATTGCACGACATCCGCAGGTCATGTCAGCGGTCCGTGAGGCCCTAGATTCAATCCGTCTGGCGCACATACCTAAGATTCCTTTCTCTAACGAACATAGACATAGTCATGCCCTAATCACCTCCAACAGACCTAAACATTCCTCGAAGCCCTGTAATGGTAGAGACGTTTTCTGGCATGAGCTCGATGCATGCGTTATTGGAAGCGGGTATGGAAATCCCAAATCCGATTCCAGCAATCATGATCGGGATAGTCAGGCTTTGAGCAACTCCCCAATTGAAACCAATCATTCTCAAAAACCGGAGTCCTTGGCCACCCAGAAGGAATGTCGAAAAAGAGATGACGCTCATACCCAACACCATTGGCCACCGGTAACCCTTTTTGTCCTTTTTTCTTAGCAAAAATTTGAACCTTATCGTATTTGAACAACCGGGAGTTGGATCAATGATGGATGATTCATATCCCTCAATAAACGGAGCTTTGTCGCCGGATTGATCTCCGGTGTATCAAAGTTATCCGCGTCGGCACATGCAATGGTAATACGGATCCGACTGCCCTCGGAAAACTGGTAGGCTGTTGGGAGAAGATCGAAAACCAGCTCCACTGGCTCCCCGGCTGGGATCAGCTTCTGGTCGCTCCTAAAGTAACTGTGGTAGGGCAGGCTGAGATTATCATGCGGAGCCTTGTTCAGGGCGCGATGCGAAGCCCTCAAGTTTCCTTCGGTGACGTAGGTCGAATCTCCGTTCTCATCCACTTTCTCCAGATAAGCGAATATATCCAAATCCGGGGCATCACTGGACAGCCAGATGTGTGCAACCGGATGTCCAATCACCTGGATGGCCGCCTTTAACGGTGGGGTGGTGTAGGTCAAGGCCTTGGCATCATTCGACCGCATGTTAGGATAATCGTGGGCCCAGTTGACGGAAGTCCAGCGGGAATTTTTGCCGGTTGTCGTGGTATAGTTCACGGTGTAGGCATCATAGGCCTCTGGAACAGTGGGTGATGAAGTGTCAAGAGTACCATTATTGATAGAGGTGGTGCCAACCATTTCTCCTTCTCTGAAGTAAAATCGGGCCATTTCTTGGCCTTTCGGGGGCCATGAATCTGCCGTTTTCCAGGCATTTTTCTCCTCCGCACCCATGAGGTAGTAGTGGATGGGCGGTTCCTTCATAATTCCGTTGTCGATTCCCTTGAGCCAATAATCAAACCAACGATGCATTTCCCCTGCATAGTCGAGATCAAACTGATTTGAATCAGCCTGACTATGATCCAGGGGACGGGCAAGCAGTCGCTTGGGTACGCTCAGGTTGGCGTACCAAAGGAACATATCACGGGCGCAGAGGTCATACCAACCGGCCACCAGATAGATGGCGATGCCCGAACGGTTAATCTTCTCGATGAACGGATAAGCTGCCGCAGCCTCAGTCCATATCTTCATCCCGGTCGGAATAGCGCTATCCCGGAAAGGAAACATCCTGGTGAAGTCGGCTAATGACACCACTGGTGCCTTGGCTCGCTCTTGACGTGCCTGGGCCAGAAGTGCACCATCCCGGTCGCGATCTACGGGAGTGATGACATCAGAGCTAAGAAATCTCTGTGACCAGACGAAGAAGTCAACAAAGGCCTTGTCGTAGACACCACCCGGGTACATGATCGAACTGTAGTTGTCAATCCAAGTTGCGACCGGGAAGATGGCTTTCAGATGTGGGTTACCTGTGCTGGCGGCGGCGATCTGGGTTTGACCCTGCCAGGAGTTGCCAAACATACCGATGTTGCCGTCACACCAGGGTTGGGCTGCAATCCAATTGAGAACCTCATTCGCCTCTTTGGCAATGGCCTCAAAGGCCATATTTGTTCTACCAAAAGAAGCGCCGGTTCCAGGTCGTTCGACCACGACAACTGCATAGCCACATTTCACCATGTCCCAAAGATATCTGTTCCTGAGCAGCGGATCCAGCAAGTACCCTCGCGCGTCAACCCGCGAGTTTTTCCGAACATAGTCCTGTTCCTCATCGGACCAGCGATACAGATCAGCGACCATGTTCTTTCCATCCTTGTCATAGAGGATGTATGTGCGCAGATACGGTGTATATTTGAACAGGACTGGCAAGGGCCGATTTGCGGGAACCGCGGCTTTCGTCGGGAGGATCAGGTCATAGGCCAGGCGCGTTCCGTCTGACAGGGTCAGATAGTCGGAAATCCGCTGGGTACCATCATAAATCGCTTCGGAATAACCTTGATACTTGCCGAACTCTGATATCCTTGTTTGCGCTACACTTTGCTGATGGACGAAGAACAGCGCGACAACTAGGACGATGGAAATCTTAGGATTCAACATCTTCATTTGTGCTGGTTCGTTCATTTTCTTCATCCTTTCCATCATTCTCAGCGAAACCCTCTACCGTGTCGGCCAAGTGATTCTTCTTCTCATGGATATTAGATCTTGTATTAGAACTCGTTTCAAGATGGGTTAAATATAGAAAAACGGGATTAGTCTGTCAAGAAGAATTGACCACAAGATGTGGCAGTCCCCATACCTTTGAGCCCCGACCGGGCAAGAATAAGGACACTAATGATTACCAATTCAAATCATGCATACTTTGCCAAAGTGCTGGATTGTTGAGTTCAGGAAGAAGTCAATGAGGCAACCGTCCAATATGTTGGAGTGGTTTTGGACCCCCTAAAACCGAGGATATCTTGCCAGAACCCGCTGGGGCTACCGAGCCGAGAAAGATGAAGGTATGTTCTTCAGACAGTAACTTTTTGGCAGCTGAAAAACGCCCCTAAGATAGCAGAAACCATAACCATCGGAGT
>JBEKDJ010000420.1:0-4198 GCA_050014415.1 Thermodesulfobacteriota bacterium
ACGATTCCTACGGGGGTCAGGGGCGATCGGTACTTCATCAGAATCCGCCAGGCCTTTTCAAGGGGCTTGGTCCTCTTCTTGCTCTTCGGATTGTAGAAGACGATTACGAAATCACCCAGACACGCGGATCGTGTCCTGTTCTCAATGATCTCAGAATCCGTTAGAAGATCACTCAAAGAGATCACTGCAAAATCGTTCATCAAGGGCGCCCCTAAGATGCTGGCACAGCTGGAGGCTGCGGTGATTCCAGGAATGATCTCTATTGAAATTCTCTTGGCATCCTCCTCTCTCAAGAGCTCCAGGATGACTCCGGCCATACCATAGATGCCCGGATCGCCACTTGAAATGAGACAGACATCGTTTCCCGCCAAGGCTTTCTCGATCGCCATTTCGGCTCTTCGAACCTCCTTTGTCATACCGGAGGAGAGGATCTCTTTGCCGACCACGAGATTCCCGTCCAACAGATGATCGACGAGCTGGAGGTAGCCCTTGTAGCCCACGATGATCTGGCAGCCTTGTATGGCTTTACAAGCCCTAGGGCTCAAGGAATCCCTGTTTCCCGGGCCGATTCCAACGATACTTAGTCTTCCTTGGCGATGGCCACGCACACCCTGCCCCTTTTGAACTTTGGCAAAATCAGCTTTGTCCTTCTCCCTGCAAGGAGCGCACAAGGCTCGCTCACCCCCTCGACTCCAATCTTCTCCTTCACAAAGGCCGACCTCTGATATGATCCCTTAAATCTCTTAATTTGATCAGAAGGGATCGTTCTGAAAGGCACCTCCAGAGCCAGACAGGCTTCTTTCAGACCGGGTTCACTTCCTTTTAAATCGATGGTCGCCACACACCTCACATGATCTATCGAACATCCTCCCTCTTTTAGCGCCTGATCGATCGCTTCGAGGATCTCTTTTTGGGTCGTCCCTTTTCTACAGCCTACTCCAATGATTAATTCTTTCCTTGTCTCAGAAGCGGTTGTGATCACTGGTTCGGCACCCAGAATGGAAGCTACCTGTACGGCCAATTGGTTGGCTCCTCCCTCATGACCGGAAAGGGCACTGATCGCAAACCGCTTGTTCTCGTCCACAACTACGACCGCAGGATCAATATATTTGTTTTTGATATAGGGCGCGATGACTCGGATGACGATTCCCAAAGCCATAACAAAAATGAGCCCATCGTGCTGATCAAAGATTTCTTTTACCGCACTCTTGAGAGAACGGGAGAGGAAATAGACTTTGCTTTCTCCAAGAGATACGGCAAGTTCTTGAGCCGTCTTCTTCCCTTCTTCAGTAATGGCGATAATAGCGACTTTCACCCCGCCCTTCCTTTCATAAGGGTATTTTTCAATCTAACAGGCTGCTGAAAAACACCCATCTGCTTCGTTTCCCTCATCCTTCGTCATTGCGGCGTACCTGCAAGTACGCCTCATTCCTCAGGATTTCGGGAGCCTTGCATCTGGGCATTTTTGAGCAGTCTGAGAAATAATCATTTTTTCAGCAACTGCTAATCTTTAAATGTCCTAAGCACTGCCGTGATGTTTTAAACGTTTTTCCCTTTCGAAAGCATCCTTTTTGGATTTATATGTTTCAACGTATATCAGTTCAACTGGCAGTAAGTGGTTCGTAGAATATACTTTTCCATTTTTATGTTCTTTCATTCTTTTTTCATAATTTGACGTACATCCAACATAAATAGAACCAGTTCTCTTGCTTTCCAACACAGATACATAAAACCAATTAGGAAGGGTGGGGTTCATGAACCTCTCTTCTTTCGAAAACCGTGCTCAAAATTGGCATCGTAGAGTTTCGATTTTTGGTAAGCCTTCCCGAGGGCCTCTCCCCCGAGAACATCTCCCCCCAGAACATCTCCTATGATAATCAATGCCTGACGCTTGATCCCTGCTTTCTTCACCTTTTCAGAAATTGTACCCAATGTTCCGATGATCTTTCGCTCCTCCGGCCAAGAGGCTTTTTCAATGACGGCAACCGGAGTATTCTCTGCATAACTCTTTGCTAGTTGGTCCACTACTCTCTCGATTTCGTGAATGCTTAAGAAGATGGCCATCGTTGCTTTTGCCTTGGCTAATTCTTCCAGGTTTTCCGTAGGAGGGACTTCAGTCCTGCCCGAAATCCTGGTCAGAATCAGGGTCTGGCTGACACCCGGAAGAGTAAGTTCCTGTTTGAGACTTGCGGCCGCAGCCTGGAAGGAACTGATGCCAGGAATGATCTCGCAATCGATCCCCTCTTTTTCACACCAGTCCAATTGTTCCTGCAGAGCGCTATAGAGGGAAAGATCTCCACTGTGAACTCTAGCTACGCTCCTTCCGGACTCTTTGGCCTCCTTATAAATTTGCAGGATTTCTTCCAGATCCATCGTTGATGAATCATAGAGAGCCGAACCTTTTCTTGTGAATTTCAGGATTTCCCTGTTGATCAAAGAGCCTGCATAAATGACAATATCCGAGTTCTCAAGGATTCTTTTTGCCTTTAAGGTTAGAAGCTCTGGATCTCCGGGTCCCGCGCCAATAAAATAGACTTTCATCGTCGTCCCCTACCCCTCACCCTTCCCCTCTCCCCCGAAGGGAGAGGGACCGAGTGAGGGGGAATCTTCACGATGATCACGGAGAGATATCCTTCCTTCTTAATTTTTTTCAATGACGAGAGATCATGAATCATCTTCTCTCCGGGTTGTCCCAGACGGCTCACGAGTACCGATTGTTTCAGAAGATCCAATTCCGCAAGCAGAGCCATCACCTTGTCCAGTTTCGATCCCACCTTCATCAATACGACCGTGTCAAACGCATGGAAGGCCTCTCTCAAACCTCTGAGATCTTTTCTCACAGGAAGGATGGCCAACCTCTCATCTCCCTCCACCAGTGGAATCTCCGCTCTCGCTGCCGCAGCATTGAAGGCACTGATTCCCGGGATCGTCTCCACTTCTATTTCAGGAAATTTCTTGCGGAGCGTTCTTGCAAGGTAGATGTAGGTGCTGTATATGAACGGATCTCCAAGGGTAATGAAAGCCCCCTGCTTTCCATTAGCAATTTCTTGGGCGATTCTTCTCGCAGCCTTTTGCCAGTAGACCTCTAATCTCCGCTTATTGCGGGTCATCGGGAAGGGTAGTTCAATGAACTCCTTCGGAGCGGAGGTGGTTGCCTCGATGATCGAGCGAGCCCAGGAGGCTTTGTCTTCATCTCCTTTCGGACAGAAGATGACGTCTGCCTGGTCGAGGATCTCTCTTGCCCTCAGGGTCAAGAGCTTTGGGTCTCCGGGGCCTATCCCGATTCCATAAAGTTTGCCTCCTTTTTGGCTTGTCATCCTCTTTCCTTCTTGATGATCATTACGGACAGCCCAAATCCTTCCATCCCGGCAATATGGATGAGATCGGTGTCGAGGATCCTCTCATTGGGATAGGTCAAGTTCTCCATCACAATGGCCCTCCGGTTCTCCACTCCTCTTTCAAGTAGATACGAAGTTATCTTCTCGGGAGGAAAACCCGGATCGGTGAACAGAAAGACCTTTGGCGACTCCTTGACTCTCACAGCGAGATCGTCTGCCTTTCGGCCGTGGAGGCTTATGATCGTAGCATCTTCCCACCCCTCTCCAATCTTGGCAAAGGCCACTTGGACAGCACTGATTCCGGGAACGACTGCGTATTCTTCTCTTTTCAAAACACGGGAGATCCGCCCCAAGAAACTATATAGACCCGGATCTCCTGAGACTAAGACCGCGATTTTTTTCTTTTCTCTGTTTTTCTCTATATAGGGAATAACTTTCTCGAAATTGCCTTCCAAAGGAATCTCCTCTTTTTGAAGATCTCGGAATAGCCGAAGAGCACGTTTTCCCCCGATTAAACAGTCCGATTTTTCTATCTCTCTTCTGGCAAGGGGAAGCAAATAGTCCTCTGTACCAAGACCCACGCCGATGATATGGACCTTATTCATGTTTGTCTTCGACTCCCGAATGACTTCCTAGGACCTCTCCATCCAAAGAAAGAATGTTACAGTGAATCCTGAGTCTTCCTTCCACAAGATTCTCTATCCTCAAGACCACTTCCCTGGCAATATCGTCGAAGACCTTCATCAAACCATTCTCCCTCAATAGGGTGATCGTGGCCTCAGCAGTTGTCTCCTTGAGTATGGCTTCGATTATCTCCCCGCTGGCCCCGCAACGCCGGGCGTGGTGAGCGATGGTTTCGA
>JBEKDJ010000421.1:0-4195 GCA_050014415.1 Thermodesulfobacteriota bacterium
CAGGTGGCGACTGTCGATAAGGTCCGCCCCTATCCGAATGTTGCCGTAGCCAAACGACTTCACGGAGACGTTCACAGGAAAAAGGTTGTCATTGTGGATGATATCATCGATACCGGCGGGACCCTCAACGAGGCGGTAAAACTTGTTTTTCAAAACGGCTCCAGGAGTATCCGTCTCGCCGCAACCCACGCGATCTTCTCGGGTGACGCGAGAGATCGGCTTTCTCTTCTACCCATCAGGGAGATACTGGTCACAAATACCTTGCATCAAGTCCGCCATCCGAAGATTCGAGTGCTCGATATGGTGCCGCTGATCTTCGAAAAGCTCCGAAAGCAAGAGAACCAGTTTTCACCGCTGAGCCGCAAAGGCTGCTGAGAATACCCTTGATGATGATTATGCTCTTCTCTGCGCTGCTAACATAGAAAATCTTGGAATTCCATTAAGCAAAAATGTCATGATCTCTCGCCCGCTTCGCTCGAGAACGCGGAGATCCCAGAGAAAGACAATCCTTTCATCCAATCGGGAGGTACCGAATAGATTAAAACTCCTAGCGCTGCAAGCGCAACAGGACTTCAAATCTTAGGTTTTGCAGAAGGGATGGGGCTTATGGAGAACCGGTATCTCCCCGATTCTCCATAAACATACATCTTCCTCTATCGTTGCTGTGGCCTCTGCGAACTCTGTGTGAGAAATCTCTTGGTTTGGTTTCGGCTACGCCGCGCCGTATCCTCTGTAACTCAGCGATGAGATTGCAGCTAGACAGTCTTCTCAACTTCCTGGAGCAACTGCCGGGCAATGATCATTCTCATGATCTGGGCCGAGCCTTCGTAGATCTGGATGACCTTGGCGTCCCTCATCAGCTTCTCAACGGGATGCCACTTCGTATATCCCATCCCGCCATAGATTTGGACGGCATCGGTTGTCACCCGCATGGCCGCATCAGCAGCAAAGGCCTTCGCCGCGGCAGCCTCTTTGGAATTTTGAATACCCTGATCTGCAAGCCAAGCCGCCTTCCAGACCAGGAGCCTTGCAGCCTCGATATCTTTTGCCATATCGGCCAGCATGAATTGTATGGCTTGATGCTGGGCGATATGGACGCCGAACTGGATACGTTTCTTCGCATATTGGATGGCTAACTCCATCGCCGTTCGAGCGATACCTACGGATCCCACGGCAATCATCGGCCGTGTGATATCGAGGGCTGCCATTGCCTTCCTGAATCCTTCCCCTTCTCCAGCCAGGAGGTTTTCTTTCGGCACTTTGACATTCTTGAACGTCACAGCCGTTGTGTTCGAGGCCCTCTGGCCCATCTTATCAATAGGCTCTCCATGGCTTACCCCCTCTAGCTTGGAAGGGACGATCAGGCTAATGATCCCTTTATGCCTTTTCTGAGGATCTGTGGTGGCAAAGACGAGATAGAAATCGGCATAGCCTCCGTTGGTGATCCACATCTTCGTTCCATTGAGTCGGTAGTGGTCTCCATCCAGTGCAGCGGTTGTCCGCATCGAGGCCGGATCAGATCCCACCGTGGGTTCGCTCAGGCAGTAAGAAGCGATGCTGAACTTCGAGCAAAAGGGCTTGAGGAATCGCTCCTTCTGCTCCTTCGTCCCAAATTTGATGATGGGATAAAGGGCCAGCGTGCTGACGAAAATGGAAACATAGATCCCCATGCAACCCGCTGCCAGTTCCTCTGAGATGATGCAGTTGTCCAAAACCCCTAACCCCTGACCTCCATATTCCTTTGGAACCAGAGGAGTGAAGAAACCCGCTGTATAAGCCTTCTCCATCACATCGATAGGAAAAGTCCCATCCCGATCGTGTTGGGCTGCAACCGGAAGGATGACCTCCTTCGAAAATCGTCTTGCTTTTTCCTGAAGGGCCTTCTGCTCTTTTGTCAAATCAAATCCAATCATCTTTTTTCTCCATACTCATAAAATCCTCTTTCTGTCTTTCTTCCTAAGAATCCGGCGTCCACGTACTTGATGAGGAGCGGGCAGGGTCGATACTTGTCGCCAAATGCCTCTTGGAGTATTCTCATCACGGAGAGGACCGTATCCAATCCTACAAAATCGGCGATCTCAAGAGGACCCATCGGATGATTTGCCCCCATCTTCATGATGGCGTCGATCTCCTCTGCTTTTCCCGCCCCTTCATAAAGGGCACAGATCGCCTCGTTCATGAGGGTGAAGATCAAGCGACTCGATACGAAGCCAGGAAGATCATTGGCCTCAAGAGGCGTCTTACCCAACTTCAGACTCAGCTCTTTTGCAATACGAAAAGCATCATCCGAGGTCGCCAGCCCCCGGACGATCTCGACCAATTTCATCACAGGCGCGGGATTGAAAAAATGAGTTCCGATCACACGGTCCGGTCGCTTCGTGAAGGAAGCAATCCGGGTGATCGAAATGGAAGACGTATTGCTGGCGAGGATGGTTTCCTTTCGAGTGACCTCGTCAAGTTTTTTGAAGATTTCTCCCTTCAGAAGAACTTGCTCAGTGGCTGCCTCGATCACGATGTCGCAATTCCTGAAATCCTCCAATTTGGTCGTGGTGGAGAGACGTTTTGAAATCGTTTCCTTCTCCTGCGAAGTCATCTTCCCTTTCTCAACCCGTTTCTCCAGATCCGCCGCGACTCTTTTCCTTCCCCTGTCCACAAACTCCTGGGTGATATCTCTCATCAAAACATCAAACCCTGAGGTGATCGCAACCTCGGAGATACCACTCCCCATCTGCCCCGCCCCAACCACTCCGATCGTCTTTATCTCCATTGCTCCACCTCCTGTTCTCATTTTTCGTTACATTATATCCCATGGGTTCTGAATGAGGTTTCCCTAAAAGATGCTGAAATAGGGTGTTTCCAAGCAGAAAATACAGGGTTTCCCTCATTCATCCATTCCTCAAGCCCGATGCCTCTTTAGACTTCCATAAATTCTTGGAAATGTGTCATGCCTTTCTGAAGCGTGGCTGAAATCCGGGGATCGGGTGTGTTTCCACGGGAGAGTAAGGGATTACCGAATTCCTGATATTTTGTTTGACAAGATCCACTGGTCGGTATAAGATTCTGAAAAATCATAGATTGAAGCTTCGTTATCGTTGGGTGGATCGGACACCTTAACCCATGCGAAAAGGAACTGCAACGGACGAGGACGGGTCGAAGACAACTTAGCCGTACGTTAAAAGCGACCGTCGCTCACCCTGGCGTTGACTGTCCAAAGCTATGGAAAAAGAAGAAGCTGAAAAACAATTCGAAGAATATCGGGAGTCTTTGCACTTTGAGGCACAAAGATTGGCAAGCTATATCCGTCTATACCACCACTTACATGAGAGAATGCGGGATAGATTGAATGAAATGAATCTATCGCCAGCCTTTTTCCGGGTAACCATCGACGCTTTGTTCACGACCATCGTGCTATGGGTCGAGAGGTTATTTGGGAAAAATTCTGAAAGAGGGTTCTTGAATTTCCTTTCGTTCGTTGAACATAATCGGAACATTTTCTCTATTGATGAATTAAAAAGGCGTAAGAGTGTTCCGGATGACCACTGGATGTTAAATAGACAACCTATAACATTTCAAAGGATTGAAAACGATCGGCATAAAATTGCACAAATAGAGTCATTGTCGAGCCTCAAGCTTAGGAGTGACAAGTCTCATAGCCATTTCGACAAAGACTATTTTCTCAATGAGATAAAACTCGGAGAGGGTACCCCGATAAAATGGGGAGACCTGAGTCATGTCGTACATACCATGCTTGATGTCTTAAACACTTATTCGGCAGCCTACGATGGAAACATGTATTCTTTGGGGCCCTTGAATATCAACGACGTGGATCGAATTCTCGACCTATTACACAAATCCGGGATGAGAAAATAGTTGTTTGGCGTAACGTTCACTTCGTTCTACGGAAGGCTCTTCGAAATCGTCGGACGGACGACCTTTGAAAGCTTCTCCACGTTGAAATCCAATTTCTCTGCCTGCGTGTGACTACTCTCGCCTGTCAGAGTACCTGTCTGCTGCCCCCTTCATTCCCTGGAAATTCTACTTGTATTTTTATCCCATCCTGATTTCTGCCGTCCAGAACATTCAAGTCTTGTTGAGGTACGGATCTTATCTAAAGAGAAGTCCATCGGCAATAATAGAGCAGATCAAAGAGGCTATAACAAGGGAGATGGGACCTATTTGTGGGCTGATGAACCAT
>JBEKDJ010000422.1:0-4186 GCA_050014415.1 Thermodesulfobacteriota bacterium
AAGATATTCGGCGCCTTTATTCCCATCGACAATATATCATTTGTTGATAGCAAAATGGAGATTTCTGGCATCCAGCAGGCGAATGCTTCACTGCCTGCTCTCTCAAAGGCCGCGGATAATATCCTTATTGTCTGGCAGGCAAAAGGGGAGCAGAGTACCTGGCAGATATTCGGCCAGAGACTTAAAAAAGCTCCTTTAGAACAGGGGGATAGAATCCAAGGCCCCGGCTTTGAGTAAAAAGCTGGGGAATGATTTTTTTCTTGACAAAGGCGTTTGATTAGAGTATATAATCAACATTGTTCGGGGGTGAACAAAAAATCTG
This sequence comes from Thermodesulfobacteriota bacterium, assembly GCA_050014415.1. Taxonomy (GTDB): domain Bacteria; phylum Desulfobacterota; class BSN033; order BSN033; family UBA1163; genus JBEKDJ01. The sequence goes on from JBEKDJ010000422.1 coordinate 323, forward strand.
TTCTTTCAATTCTGCTATAAGAAGTATCTACTATTTATTAGTTATAATATTTTTTTTGAGCGGTTGTGCAACAAAGCCTGAAGTTATTACGAAGGCAGACGAACAGGAGATTCTCAGGAACCGAATTCAGGAGTACTGGCAATTCAAAATTAGTAATGCGGAAAAAGCATATCAAGTTGAAACTCCAGAGTTCAGGGAAAGGGTTTCTCTTCTAGAATATTTAAACCAATTCAAACGGGTAAAATATCTGGATGCGGACATTTTAAAAATCGAGACAGATGGTGAGAAAGGGAAGAGCTCGGTTAAGTTAGGTTACATGATGTTATTAAAACATCTTACCGGAAAGAAATTGACGAAAACTGAAGAAGAGGCTTGGGTTAAGATCAAAGACATTTGGTATCACATACCGTAAGGATATAGGAAGACAAAAATCTTATCGAAAGGGGGTGCGGAAGAGCAGCAAAGAATAGCCTGAATGAAGGGGTTAATTGAGCTATGTTTAATGATTTAACTTCTAAGGGATAAAAGTTAAAAAGGAGACGGTCATGATAAAACGAACCTTCTTAATCACTTTCTCAGCTTTGTTATTGGCCTTACCATTGGCGGCTTGGGCAGCAGATATACCAGCTAAGGTATATGAGAATGGGACGAACGACAACCCTGTTGCTGTTTCTCAGGCCAAGATTGAGGTTTTTGCGGGTTTTGGATTTAAGGGGTTGCTCTCCTCTGCAGAGAGCGGCAGTAATGGTGGGTGTATACTAAAGAATGTGCCCTTGGGCAAAGATATTCTGGTGAAGCTGAGCAAGACGGGTTTTGTTACCCAATATGACATTCGAAGCTATTCCGATACCGATGTAGGCAAAGGGGTGATTTTTTGGACCGGTTCGGAGGCCAATTTGAACGCCCTGTATAAGCAATTAGGCGAAGCTTTTGATACGAAGAAAGGCAACGTCTATTTGGATATCAGTGATGAGATAACAGGAGATGGAGTTGAGGGGGTTCAGCTGGCGGTGTCATCGGGCAAGGTTTTTGGCTTTGGTAATGGAGAGTATTTGATTGCAAACGCTGAGGGTAATTCGCTGAAAATTGGCTTTCAAAAACCTGGGTATGCCTTTGATATCCAATCGGCAACCATTCCTCTTTTCACAGGGGCCATGACCCAGTACTATATCAAGGTTCAGTCGGAAGGAGCGATCTTTGCAAGCGGGCAGGCAAAGACAGGCTCTGGTGCGATCACGGGGACCATCAGAACACTGTCCGGCAGCACACTCGTTGGTTTAAGCGGTGTTTCAGTTGCCTTCACATTTTATAGTAATAAGCAAACCGCCAGGCCAAGCGTTGCAACCGATAAAGATGGCAAGTATATCCAGACGGGTTTCCCGCTTAAGAATATTAAAGTGACTCCTTCGAAAGCCGGATACACATTTAAGCCTAAATCAAGGACGGTAAAGGTCAAGATAACAGGAGTCAAAGCAGATTTTAAAACCAAGTAGCCTGCTGCGTGATGCGGCGAAGGACGGACCGGTAATCACCTCACCAGAGTAACATTGGGTAAGAAGAAGGGAAGGCCTCGAAAAATCAAAGAGCAAGAAAATGGAGATAACAGAGGCAAAGAGAAACATCTTTAGAAGCATCTTTATGATGATAGGCAACGGGTAAAGGATTGTATCCATATCCTAAATGGTTAAGGTAATTCCGAAGTCTCAATGAGCAAAGGGGGTGAGATTGAATTTTGGGTTTTCTTAAATCTGCCGGAGAGGAGGTGATTTGGAGAAAGCGATAAGATAGAACTTTTTTCTGGTTTGTAAGGTTTGTGTAAAACGATAACAACTTTAAAAAGGAGGAAAGAGATGAGTAGAAAACTTTTGATAATTCTAGCTTTTGCACTCGGGATATTTATGGCTTCAGGTGCAATGGCAGTTGATTATGGAGATTTGTCTTTCAACCACCTTGTTGTACCAAATACTGCCGGCACCATTCTGAATCCGGAGGGTAAGGGTGATGCCCTCATTTGCCCCTACTTCGATGTAAGGGTTGTGAATGGTCAAACACAGGATACCTACTTCGCCATCATCAATGAAAATATGGATGCCACTCCAGATCAGGGAGTTGCTGCAAAGCTCCGCTTCAGGGAGTGGGACAAGAGCGAAGAGGTCTTCGACATTGACATCTGGCTGTCTGACAATGATGTCTGGGTTGGCGCGATTACTCGAGACAGCGCTAACGGACTCGGCAAAATTACCAGCCCTGACTATGTCATCATTGATGATTCGGCTGATTATTTCGTGATATCCAAGACAACCCAGGTCGCAAGCGGTTTCGACTTCTTTACTGATTTTGTCCCCGGGGGCGTCGATAACCCAAGTGTGCTCCCGCCAGCAGGTTTCACTTCAGCTGACCTGACCAATATGGGCTATTTCGAGATCATCGGTGAGGAGAGGACCTACACAGTGCCGGATCCCGCGACCTTGCTAACACCTCCTGTCCATGTGACAAGGTTTAATGGTTCTCCCGTCGCTGTCCGTGATTGTCCCAATAGCTTATCCGCCTATGTCTATATTATCAGAGTAGCTAACGGTGTATCACTGGGATATAATTGTGATGCTATTGCTAACTTCAACAGGACAAAGTGGTTGACATTATATGCGGGTCCAGGAGCCCCCACACCTGACCTTAGCCAGTGTCAGGACGGCCTTGACCAATTAGAGTTTGAGCTATCAAAAGCGAAGGTGTATCAAGGCTACGACATTTCGGATGCCATCGCTGGACAATTCAGCCTGGTTGTCACCTTCCCCACAAAACATTTCCATTTCCACAAGCCAGTAGCGAACGTCAGGCTGGATTATACGAGTTGTCTTGTCGCTCCCATCCCCGGCGTGGAATTCTGCGCAGCTCCTGCCCCGCCGTTTACCGGTTCAACCGCCAATAGCGGAGAGCTAGTGAATGTCAAAATCTATGACAGGGATGAGACCCCGTGCTCTCCTGAGCTGGGGTTCTGGTCTCCTCGGACCACGCCTACGATCAGTCTTCCCTGGGAGGTCAATGTCATTAGCCTGTATCCATCGTCGGCGCCCTCGGTGCCGCTCCAAGGAATCAGGGATAATGTTGACTTTACAGCCTGTGGATTCCAGAATGGCTGGTTCTGGATAGACCTGTACGATTCTGTCCACTTTGCGTCACGAGCGACGGCTTTTGGCCATTTGGGACTCGATTTCTCTCAGTATAATGGATTGCCGACATCGAGCCGGGCACTCCAGGAATTCTCGAATGGTTTGATAGCTGGATACTATGGCGACGCCTTCCCAGCTTTTTATCAGCTAAACTGGACTGAGATTCCTTAATTCTCCCCATTCCGTAGTTGAGAATGGCAATGAAAAGGCGGGCTTTTTCTGAGCCCGCCTTTTTTTAAATTCATGTCCCATCCGCTCAGTCTCATCCTCTCAGCCTGAGGGCGTGTAAGAAAATAAAACGTACAAATTGTTATTCCCTTGAAAACGGGAATCCAGAATACAAAGATTTCAAATTCACTAAAGGGGAGAACTTATCCATCCCCATTTCATAAAGGGAGATTGAGGGGGATTTTGACTGAGGAAACGACAAGCTCTCTAATGGTTTCATCATCAGGGAGATATTTCAATAGAGGAATTGTTTCTCGCCCTATTAGGGTATAATTTTCTTTGAAGTAACGTCATGCTCCGGCGCCTTACCCTTTGCCATTTTCAAGGTGAGGTTCCAACTAACAAACATGCTTTCTAGTATCTGTATCAAAGAAAGAGTGTGCAAACTTTTTCACTGAGCATTAAAAAAAGGTCAATTTTCGTTCAATCCTCCCAATCTGTAGTCAAGGAGGAAGATCTTCATTCA
>JBEKDJ010000423.1:0-5698 GCA_050014415.1 Thermodesulfobacteriota bacterium
CAGCAACAGGTGGAGACTCAGAAACAGGTTTTGGCCCAACGCGAGATTGAAGCTCAGCAAAAGGTCGCCACCGCAAAGGGAGAAGCTGAATCCATTCTGGTGGTAGCCCAGGGACAGGCCAAAGCCAATGATGTGCTATCACGGTCGATCAGCCCGATCCTCGTGCAATACAAGGGTATCGAGAAATGGAATGGGATTTTACCTCAAGTCTCAGGAGGAGCCGTGCCCTTCATTGACTTGGGCAAGATGGGTGGCTTGCCGGGCGGAGCGGAAGGAAGCAAAAGATAAGTGAAGAGTTCAGAACCCTAACAATTCCCAAGGGAGGAAATACCATGATAAAAGCAGGTGACATGTTCAAAAACATAGAAAGTGGAAAAATGTTTGCAGTCAAAAGCGTTGATGCCAGCGTCATCATTTTGGGAACAAAGGACGGAAACCATTCAATGTTTGTCAATCCAAACAACATGGAATCCGCATTCCTGCCTTTCGTAGAAGGCGAGGTCAAGGAAAAACCCAAAGAATAAACGAAGTCAGAAATTCGCACCCTCATTTTTAAATCTTAAAGAAAGGGAAACCTATGTTCGAATTTGACGCTTTATGTCCGTATTGCGACAAAAAATTCAAACTGAGCATGATTGGCCTGGAAGCCAAAGAGTTTATCCTATGTCCTCATTGCCGAAGAATCATTAAGCTCGACCTCGCTGATCCGGAAAAAAAAGCAATAAGGATAGGTCCGGATTTCGTAGACTGATTTTTGTCCTCAAACTGTTATAGTCTCCCGATAGAGGTCAAGAAAGGAGACGGCGCCGTGCTGAGAATAGGAGATAGGATCAAAGATAAGACAACTGGAAAGATATACATCATAAAAATGGAAATTGATAAAGGAACGCTTTTCCTGGAGGGGGAAAATGGTTTGGGCCGGAAATTGATTGGTAAAGAAAGTTTGAGACGAACTTGCGAGAAGCTGGAGGACATAAAATCTTGAAGCAAATATATTGCTCGTAAGGCGACGATTACGGATTCTTGATGCACGGTTCAACTGCTTACCCGCCTATCACTATTCAATTGTCCGAGGAACCGAGGCGGGGGCAGCAATGTCTCCGCCTTATTGTACATATTTACGTGTATCCATTACTACCTACCTTTGAGTGAATATTAGGTGTAACCCTCAGCCAACATCCTTACTGAATTTCTGCCGGGTCAAATCTCGTTCAGCATGGTTAAGGGCAGTTGGATTTAATAAAAGGGTGAACCCAAGGGTTACGGTTTCTGCTATCTATCTTCTGTTTCCGATACTTCAAAAAAGCCACGATCTGATTTTCATATATTCAACTGGGATGCGTGATTTCTACCAGTAATCCTCAGCTCAAGATGTCATCGTTGAGCAACGACCTGTAGGTGAAAGCCTTAAAAGATAGATCGATATTTAGTTGTCAAAGGGCAAAGAAGGGCTCAGACCCTATTCTTGAAAAATTATTTCCCCAACTAAATAATATCCCTCTTCGCAATTCTCCAAATCCTACCTATCTTAAAGGCCGGAATCCCCTTGGCCCAAAGCCTCCGATAAATCGTTCTTGGATTGACCCCAAAGTATTCAGCTAGCTGGTTGACGGTGAAATTCAGCTAGCTGGTTGACGGTGAAAAATTTCATAGAAGCTCTCCTTCCAGGATAACTTCCTGAAATCCTCATTTTTGAAAACCTTGCCTCCATGCAACATTTCAAACAGTAACACACGGAACGAACCCAGGAGTTGATTTGATTGTCAGATCCCAATTTCCTGGAGGGCGCGTATAGTGGAAAGCTATTTGCCTATTAGAGTTCAATTTTTTCCCTCTCTCTTTCGTTTCTTCCCTCCAGAATTTCCTGACAGTCTTGACGGGGGATTACTGGAATGGTATAAAAAAAATGATGTTTTAACTGGTGGGAAGTCTCCATCTGAATATCCAGTTGTCAGAGACCGGGGAGGGCTATTTGTTGCCCTACCTCGAGAAATCCAGCAAAGGGAGAATGATCATGAAAAGAATCACTCGTATCTTGCTAAGCATTGTGTGCCTGTCCCTTCTGACTGTTGAGGTTGCCTTCAGCCAGGAGAAGGACGCGAAGGGCTGTAAGGATCATCCTCTGATTTCGAGGATGAAGAATTATTATATTGATTCTTGTGAAAAAAGCTTCAATTCTTTCGATTTTTATGTGAAAGAAGGCACCAAAACTCTGGAGGGAGAGAGAACCAAGATCGAATATTATCTGCAAGAGGGATCCCCGCAGCCCAGCTTCCTGCAGATCCGTCGCAATTACGGCAATGCGGTAAAAAATATTGGGGGGACGGCTCTTTTCGACGAGGATCGACGGAGTACATTCAGGGTGACCAAAGGAGGAAGGGAAACCTGGATCGCACTTGAGGCTTTTAACGAGGGGCGTAATTATGAGTTGGTCATTCTCGAAATGGAACCCATGACTCAGGAAGTGACAGCAGATGCTATGTACAGTGCACTGAACAAGGACGGCTTCATGGCCCTCTATATCAATTTCGACACAGGCAAATCCGACATCAAACCCGAGTCTATTGCGATCATCGAACAAATTGCGGCGCTTCTCCAAACTCACCCAGAGCTCAAGGTGAGCATTGAGGGCCACACCGACAACGTGGGAACCCCTCAGAACAACAAGGCCCTCTCCTTGCAAAGGGCCAAATCGGTCATGAACGCGGTCGTCCAAAAGGGGATCGCCGCGACCAGACTGACAGCGGTCGGCTGGGGCCAAGAGAAGCCGATCGCGGATAATCGCTCGGAAGACGGTAGGGCCAAGAACCGCCGCGTCGAGATCGTCAAGAAGTAAGTAACCAACGAATGCGTCAATTACTAAGGACCAAAGGCAGGGTCAGAGATGGCTCTGCCTTTTTTATTTATTTCAACCCATAATCTGCAACTTTAAGGACTATTCTTAATTGATGACTTTGTGGAGTCCTCAACCCATTCTGTTAAGGACTCCCTCTTGTAGTTGTCGGCTGACAGATTTCGGTCATCGTGCAAGATTTCATTTGGTAATTGTTATCTTCAATACCGGCCGTCAATCATCCCTGATATCTTGTGGTCTTTCATGCTTGACATACAACTCTGCTTTTCGTACATTCAACTCAACCCAGGCGAGTTCTGATTAGTCAGGACAAGGTTTGCGCAAGATTTACAATACAAAGACTAAGTTGTTTTGGAACCCCACAGCTGAAAAGGGTGATGGCCATCGGTTCATGAAACCCGTGCTGGAAGCCGCTTTTGCATGGAGTCTGGGTCTGACACCTTGAAAATGATCGTCCGGATTTTTCTGCTCGGGGTTTGGAGCTTAAACATATCACTGAAGTCAACAGAGTCTGTTTTACTCCGAACTCGTTGCTCACATACTGACAAAAGGTGAAACGATGTTACCTGATGTAAGAAAGGTTATTAAGGAAATTGACACAAAGGACTGGAAAAGTATCCCAGTGGAGTTTGGTCGGGATGTCTTAGAGGTCTTCGTTCCTCCGGACTGTGCTGAATTGGGCATGAAGGAAGTCCCATCCCTACCCGATCCCAAGTCAGCCATTGAGAAAGCCTTTCTAAATCCGATCGGAAGTCCCACCTTAGAGGAGATCATCAGGAAAAAAGGTAAATCCCCTGGAGGATTATCCGTAGCAATTGCAGTCTCAGATGTCACCAGGCCCGTTCCGTACAAGGGAGAAAACGGCATCCTTCTCCCCATATTGAAGCGGCTGGAGTCTTCAGGCATACCAAGGCGAAATATCAGGATCATTGTGGCAACAGGTATGCATCGACCCAGTACTCATGAAGAGAAAGTGGAGATGTACGGGAAAGAGGTCGTTGAGCAGTTCGCTATCGTGGATCACGATTGTGAGAACAACGATCTCCTGGAGCCCATCGGACAGACAAAAAGGGGAACGGATGTTTATGTCAATCGCGATTTCCATTTTTCCGACTTGAAGATTGCCACCGGGCTTGTTGAGAGCCATTTTATGGCCGGGGTCTCGGGGGGGAGAAAGTCTGTCTGCCCGGGATTGGTCGATGTCAAGACGATCCAGAAATTTCACGGCCCCCTCTATCTCGAAGATCCTCATGCGATGAACCTCATTCTCGAAGGAAATCCTTGCCACGAGGAAGCCCTGGAAGTAGCAGAGACTGTCGCAGTAGATTTTATGGTGAACGTCACCCTCAATAGAGAATTGAGCCTTAGCCAGGTCTTCACAGGGGATTTGGTCGAAGCCCATATGAGAGCCTATGAGATGATCAAGAGTTATGCCGAGATCTCCTTGGATAGGGAGTTCGATATCGTTCTCACTCACGGTGGGTATGTCGGAAGAGATCATTATCAAACAGCAAAGGCAGGAGTAGGAGCCCTCCCGGCTGTAAAGCAAGGAGGCATCATTATCATTGCTGCCAACAACCAGGATCCCCTCGAACCCATTGGATCCCCTGAATACAAGACACTGATTCATCTGTTGAAAATTCAAGGACCGGATAGATATTTAGGGCTGTTACAAAGTCCCCATTGGCAATTCACAAAAGATCAATGGGAGCCTGAAGTGTGGGGGAAGGTGATCAGAAAGGTGGGAGAGCAGGGATTGATCTACTGCACCATTGAGATCTCAAAGGAAGACCACTGCCTCCTGCCTGGAGTCTGTGGCCTTGATTTGTTGAAAGGAAAGAGAAAGAGTCCCACCCATGAAAGGGCTCAAGAGATGGTCCAGAATGCCGTCTTTTTTGCGGTAAGCCGTTTCCGGAAAAAAGGAATTGAACCTACCATGGCCTTCATTCGAGAAGGTCCTTACGCCGTACCCATTCTTCAAAGAAAATCGACAGAGTGATGCTGAGCCCCAACTTGTAGATCCAGTGACTGGAGGTTTTTCAAATTTGTCTTAGGAGGTATATCATGGGGGACGTTGGGGGTGGGAATCGAAGTTCAAATCATTCAGAAATTCCGCGATAGGTGAGATTGGATACGCCCGGAATGCTAGGTATCATGGGAGTGGTCGCAGTGTTTAAGCTGGAAAGTCCGACACGATTGGCAGAGAAAAGAGTATGCGTTGAACCAGTTCGGGAGCACAGAAAGACAGTCAGTCCGGTTCTACCGAATATTCATAGAACAGGGAAAGGGATTATGAAGACGACCGGAGTTGCTGGGTGGAGGATCGGACCGGAGTCTTTTGGGGATGGGCGAAAATGCTATCACTCCGGAACTGAGGTGAAGAAGTAGAACATGATAGTCGGATATCGAGGAGTAGAGATCTTGTCCAGTCGGCAATGCCGGATGCGGAAGAGGCAATTGCACGGCGGGTACGGAATAAGGGAATAAAACCGATTGAGCAGATGATTCGGTGTGGTTCCCCAGAAATCTAGTTCATAAAAAAAAAGGCCACCTTTTATTTCCCTTTCGCCATATCCCCACTTATCAAGTTAATTCTTCCATAAACCTTTAATAGACTATTGCCCATATTATAAAGACAACGGTAAGTAATCCTACAATAAGGGAAGTTATTCCTATCGCACCGGAGAGAAGGTTACCCAGAACGTTAGGGAAGGGGACTTTTAACTTCTCCAATTCTTTCGCTTCAATGAGTCTATCGTATTCCAAGGATCTTTCCTCGATAAACTCCCATTTATATATTCTACCTGTAAAGATGGAATAGTTCATGGGCCATTTGGTTGGGAC
>JBEKDJ010000424.1:0-4170 GCA_050014415.1 Thermodesulfobacteriota bacterium
CAAGGGCCTTTATGCGGGGATGAACCTTGAAGGCTCCGTGGTTGGAGTGCGCGACAGCCTGAACCAAGCATATTACGGCAAGGATGTGAGACCGGTGGATATTCTTGTGAAGAAGGACGTCAGCAATCATGGTTCAGCCGAGCTTCGCGCAGCCCTGAAGCGCGCGGCTGGAATCTCCTGTTCCTAAGAAAAGCACTATTTGTTAATGGGCGGGAACCAAGAAGATGTCTGTCCCGCCCTAACTTCTTATGAAAGAAAGGGCAGACAACGGAGATGATCCTGCAAAACGCTGGATGGATGTCTTTAAGCGGTTAGGTTCCTGTCTCCGCGTGAAGGTTTCTGAGTGCTTACTCCCTAGTCTCTAGCAGGCTGTTGAAAAACGCCCATCTGTCCCGCGCTTCGCGGGATTTCCCTTATCTTTCCCCGTGTCAAGCACGGGGCAGGCTCATTGCGGCGTACGTCCAAGTACGACTCATTCACTCAGTCCCGCCGTCGGCGGGATTCGGGGGCCTTGCATCTGGGCATTTTTGATCAGCCTGAAAAGAAGAACTTTTTCAGCAACCTGCTAGTCCTCACTCCTTCGTCCTTTGGTCAACCTCCCCCATCTTCGTCGAAGAAATCTATAGGGAAATAACTATTGCTTTATCTGCTCTGTTGGTGATATTCTCTCACTGGCGTGGGCCTTTCTTGTTCCGACTTTATGGGGTTGGATGATAGGGCGGCATGGAAGGGAAAAAAGGAGGTAACTCAGATGAAAAAGACTTTCTCAATTGGGTGGGTAGTGGTAGCTCTTCTTATGACATCGATGTCTGTGATGCCGTTAGCACAATTAAGTCCTGCAATGGCTGCCACATTCATAGTGAACAGCACAGAAGACGCGGCAGACGTAAATCCGGGCGATAGGGTTTGTGCTACTGCCGGAGGTCAATGTACCCTTCGTGCAGTCATTCAGGAAGTCAACGTCTTGGGTGGAAAAAATATTGTTTTTCTACGGAGTGGAACCTACACACTCACCATCGCCGGCATTGATGAAGACGAAGCTGCGAAAGGCGATCTCGACATTACGCGCGGGACGCTGATCATTAATGGGACGGATGCCAGTCGAACGATCATCGACGGCGGTGCAATGGATCGGGTGTTCCATATTCTTGGCGGTGCTTCAGTAACCATGAATAACATTACAGTCCTGAATGGCAATAACGGTGGAAGTGGTGGTGGCATCCTGAACGAGGGGACCCTTACTCTGAACAGAAGCGTTGTGAGCGGTAACGTCGTCCTATTTTATGGGCGGGGTGGCGGCATTCAAAATGCTGCGGGGACACTCACCTTGAACGATACGACCATCAGCGGAAACAGTGCGTACAACGGCGGAGGCATTGCGAACGATCAGGGTGTCGCTACACTCAATCGGAGCACTATCAGTGGCAACAGCGCGGACGGGAACTCAGGCGGCGGCATCATCAATAGTGAAGGTACGTTGACGCTGATCAACAGCACGGTCAGCAATAATTCTGCTGCTTCCCCTGGACGTGTCGGAGGGGGCATTGGCAACTTTAGCGAGGATGTCATGGCAACGGTGGCACTCTCCAATTGCACGGTTGCCAGCAACACCGCTGCTTCTGGCGGTGGGGGTGCCATCTTCAATGAAACGGGTGGCACAGTGACGCTAAAGAATACGATCGTGGGGGATAGCTCCTCAGGTGGGAATTGCGTCGGCCTAATCACCTCAAACGGCTATAACCTGTCCAGTGACAATACTTGTGGTTTAAGCAGCCCCGGTGATCTTAACAATACAAGTCTAGTTCTCGATCCGTTGAAGGACAATGGCGGGTTCACTTTCACCCATGCTCTGCTCATCGGAAGTCCGGCTATCAACACAGGAGACTCATCCGGTTTCCTGCCCACAGATCAGAGAGGAGTGATGAGACCCCAGGGTGCAGGTCCTGATATTGGTGCATTTGAATCTGGAAGTTCGATGAGCAATCTCTCGGAAGGGACTGTCGGCACAGAGCCAAATATCTGGGGTTCTGGGTTTGGCACTGGCAAGGGAAAAGTCCTTATTGGCAGTTTCTCCTTAAAGATTCTGGAGTGGACAGACGGATTGATCCGCGGTCAATTAACCAAAGCTCTTGATCCTCTGATTTATGATGTGACCATTCGGCCAAAGGGGACTTCCCCGATCATCATTCAGAACGGTTTCATGATAAAAGCGCCTGAGATTAATTCCGTGAGCCCAACCCATGGCTTAGTTGGAGAAGAGATTATTATCACCGGTTCCTTCTTTGGAACGAAAAAAGGAAAAGTCACTCTTGGCGGGAAGAGCTGTAAGGTTCTGAGTTGGATGATGGAACCAGTGACCGGTGTGAGCACGATTCGGTTTGGGGTGCCCAAAAGACTCAGCCCGGGCACTTATGAGCTAAAAGTGACCACGACGGGTGTAGGTTCAGACGTAGTGAATTTTGATGCGGATTGATCCCGCCATTTTGTCTAAAGATTTAGATGCTCCAACACGGCCTTTTTATTGGGCGGAAGGGAGACAGGTTTTTGAGAGACTTTGATAGCAATGTCTGGATCCTTGAGACCGTGTCCGGTAACCGTTAACACTAAGGTGTCACCTTTTTTGAAAAAGTCCTTACGATAGAGTTTGATGACTCCAGCCAATGAGGCCGCAGAAGCAGGCTCGCAGAAGATTCCTTCCATGCTGGCCAACATGCGATAAGCACTCAATATTTCTTCATCGGTCACCATATCAATTAAGCCTCCTGATTCATCTCGCGCTGCTTCCGCCTGTTTCCAACTGGCAGGATTTCCGATGCGGATAGCCGTGGCAACGGTTTCAGGACACTCGATCACCTTTCCCCTGACAATGGGAGCGGCTCCCTCAGCCTGGAATCCCAACATTTTAGGTAGTCCATCGGCTCTCTCTTTTTCCCAATACTCTTTGTACCCCTTCCAATATGCGGTAATGTTTCCGGCGTTCCCGACAGGGAGACAATGGTAAGTCGGAACAAATCCTAAGCAATCGATGATTTCGAAGGCGGCAGTCTTCTGACCCTCGATTCGATAGGGATTAAGAGAGTTGACCAGGGTGACAGGCTCTGTTTCGGAAATCTCCCTTACGATGTGAAGAGCCTCATCGAAATTCCCGTCGATCTGGATCACCTGGGCACCGTGGGCCATCGCCTGAGATAGCTTCCCGAGTGCAATCTTCCCCTCAGGGATGAGAACATATGCCTTCATCCCCGCTCTTGCTGCATAGGCCGCTGCCGAAGCTGAGGTGTTTCCTGTTGAGGCACAGATGACCGCCTTGGAACCCATCTCTTTAGCCATAGAAACAGCAACGGTCATTCCACGGTCTTTAAAGGACCCTGTAGGGTTGAGACCCTCATATTTGAAATGCAGGTCAATCCCTGGGACTATTTCTTTTTTGATCCGGGATGAAGGGGTGAGAGGGGTATTCCCCTCGAGTAGAGTGATGATGTTCTCCTCTCTCCTCACCGGTAAGAAATTCCAATATTCTCGAATCACTCCTTGCCACATCTTTCAAACCCCATGCTAAATTTCAGATTTCAGATTTTAGATTCAAGATTTAAGATCCTTCTTTTTCAACCGGCAATCTACTATCTGAAATCCGCAACCATATTATTCTAGTTCATTTTCAACGCGGATGACCATTGTCTTCCCTAAAATGACGCCCAGCCGGTCGATCTCCTTTAGGGCCCGATGGACATTCTTCTCCTTGGCCTCATGGGTCATCATCACAATAGGTACAGCACCCTTGATCCGCCTTCCCTTCTGAATCACTGAGATGATGCTGATATCATGCTTCCCCAAGATCCCGGAAATCTTCGAAAGCACACCAGGCCGGTCCAATGCTGAAAACCTCATATAGTAAGGCATGACCACTTCCTCGATTTTCTTAAGAGGGGTCTTTTCAATGGCAAACTCCTGATAGGAGAGAGAAGGCACTCGCAGTCCATTGGCTCGAATGAGACGATTTCTCCCTAGTTCCACAAGATCGCTCACCACTGCGCTGCCAGTAGGCATTTGACCTGCCCCCTGACCGTAGAATAGAGTTGGCCCAATCGCATCGCCCTCTATATAGATGGCATTGAAAACACCCTCGACCGTGGCGAGCAGGTGCCCTTGTGGAATCATGGTGGGGTGAAC
>JBEKDJ010000425.1:0-4168 GCA_050014415.1 Thermodesulfobacteriota bacterium
CAAGGCAATCCATTCATCCTTTTGGCCAGCACGATTGGCCCCATTGATTCAGGCATTATCGACCTGCTGGAAAATGAATTTGAAAGAGAGACAGGGATCCGGGTCCGTCATGTGGGCGCAGGAACTGGAGTGGCTTTAGACATTGCCCGGAACGGGAATGTAGATCTTGTTTTGGTCCATGCAAAATCACTTGAGGAGAAATTTGTGAATGAGGGGTTCGGAACAGAAAGGATCGATCTGATGTATAATGATTTTGTGATTGTTGGTCCTCAGAATGATCCCGCTGGAATCAAGGGAATGAAACAGGCTGCCGAAGCCCTTAGAGCCATTTCCCAGAAGGGTGTAATCTTCATCAGTCGTGGTGACAAGTCAGGGACGCATGTGGCAGAAATGGAATTGTGGGACAAGGCTGGCCTCAAGCCTTCCGGTGCTTGGTATGTTGTTTATGAAAAAGGAGCCGAAGGAAATGTCCCGACCCTTCGCTACACCGACGAGCAGAAGGCCTATACGGTTATTGATCGGGCCACCTATCTTTCTATCAAGAGCCAGATCAAACTGGAGATCCTTGTAGAAAAGGATGAGGTCCTGCTGAACTTTATGACTATCATTCCTGTCAATCCCAAGAAATTTCCCAAGGTAAATTACGAAGGCGCGATGACCTTTGCGCAATGGTTGACCTCTGCGGAAAAAGGTCAGAGGATCATCCGGGACTTTGGAAAAGACAAATATGGAAGCTCGCTCTTCTTTCCAAATTCGAAAGAATGGAGGGCATTACAGGGTCCAAAAAACTAAATTCATACGACTTGGAGGAAAATCATGGATCGCAAAATATGCAAAGGATTTGTCCTGGGATTTGTTGTTTTTTTTCTTATGCTTTCAACTCTGATTTCTGTTCAAGCACAGGAAAAGACGATCATTCTTGCCACTACGACCAGCACGCAGGACTCGGGGCTTCTCGATGTACTCATCCCTGTTTTTGAAAAGGAGACGGGTTTTTTTGTGAAGACCATTGCAGTGGGCTCAGGCCAGGCCATGGCCATGGGTCAAAAGGGAGAAGCCGATGTACTGCTGGTCCATTCCCCGGCAGCTGAAAAGAAATTTGTTGCCGAAGATTATGGAATAAACCGAAGGCTCGTTATGCATAACGATTTTATTATTGTGGGACCTTCAGAGGACCCGGCAAAGATCAAAGGGTTGAAGTCCTCCACTGAGGCGGTTAAGAGAATAGCGGCGACAAAAGTTCTATTTTTGTCGAGAGGTGATAAATCAGGGACCCATGTAAAAGAGATGGATATCTGGAAAGTTGCTGGAATCAATCTGGAAGCAGAAAAATGGTATCAGCAAACTGGCCTTGGGATGGGTCAAACTCTAAACGTTGCCTCCGAGAAGAAGGGCTACACCCTTGCTGATCGGGGAACCTATCTCGCGTTAAAGAAAAACCTCGGACTCGACATTCTGGTTGAAGGGGATGCCATCCTTCTTAATATTTATCACGTCATTGAGGTCAATCCTGAAAAATGGCCCAAGGTCAATGTAGCGGGTGCGAAAGCCTTTGCCGACTTCATGGTTTCAAAGGAGACTCAGGATATCATTAGAACCTTTGGGTTGGACAAATTCGGGTCTCCTCTCTTCTTCCCGGACGCTGGCAAAAAAGAAGAACTGGGCGAACAATAATGACTAAATTCCAAGCATCAAATCTCCAATGAATCCCAATTTCCAATATCAAAACATACGTTTGATGGATTGTTTAGAACATTGAAGTTTGGTAATTGGTTATTGTGTAGAATTTGAGATTGGATTATTGGAATTTAGTTGGAAGTCAGATGGATCTCATTTTTGAGGGCATCAAAAAGGCATTCTGGCTCCTGATCACCTTCGACCCTGAGGTGATGAGGATCACTTTTTTATCAATCGAAGTCTCTGGATCGGCTACCCTGGTTAGCCTGCTTATCGGAATATCTACTGGAGTCGTTGTTGCCCTTTCCCAATTTCCTGGGAGAAGAATTGCCATAAGCCTGATCAATACGGGCATGGGTCTTCCACCGGTGGTGGTGGGCCTATTCGTGACCATCCTTGTGTGGAGAAATGGCCCCCTTGGTTTTTTTGGGATCCTCTACACGCCCACAGCCATGATTATCGCCCAGACTGTCATCGCTACTCCCATTGTCATGGGCATCACTTTGGCTGCCATTCAACAGCTTCCCCAGAAACTCCGGCTCCAAATTCTCAGCCTCGGGGCAACTCGTCTTCAGATGGTCTGGATTCTGATCAAGGAGGCCAGGCTTCCCCTTTTGGCTGCGGTGATGGCAGGTTTTGGTGGTGTGATCTCTGAGGTCGGTGCGTCTATCATGGTGGGTGGCAACATCAAGGGGTATTCACGAGTGTTGACCACAGCGACCGTCATGGAGACAAGTCGTGGAAATTTCGATATAGCGATTGCTCTGGGCATTATCCTCCTATTGCTTGCCTATTTCATCAATCTGGTTCTCACCCAGATACAACAGAGAGAAAGGCCGAGATAAAGTCAATTTCAGATTTCAGATTGTAGATTGCAGATTGTAGGATGAAAACATGATCATAATGTATGATCTAGGAAATATGACGCAGAGAACAGAAGGCAGTAGGTAACAGGCAGATTGCAAATTGCTGAGAGCTGATGGCTCATAGCTTGCAGCATTAAACTCCCCTGTAGTTAGAAAATAATTATGATCGATTTGCTACCCATTCTGGAAGCAAAGAATCTTGAGGTAAACAGAGGCGGAGCCATCCTTATTCATGTTCCGTCTCTGATAATTCAAAAAGGGGAAATCCTTTCTCTTATTGGGCCAAATGGCGCAGGAAAGACCACTTTGCTTCAGACCTTATCCTATCTATTGAAACCCTTTCAAGGCGAAATCTTCTTTAAAGGAGAGAAAGTCAATTCGAATCATTCTGTTCTCGAATATCGAAGAAAGCTTGCCATGGTCTTTCAAGAGCCTCTGCTTTTTGATGCAACGGTTTTTGACAATATCGCATCGGGTCTAAGAATCCGGGGATTGAGGAAAAAAGAGATTGAGTACAGGGTGACGGAGCAATTAGAACATCTCGGAATCAGTCATCTCAGCGATCGTTCAGCAAAGACACTTTCCGGAGGCGAAGCCCAAAGGACAAGCCTTGCCCGGGCCTTTGCTATTCGACCCGAGATCCTTCTCCTTGATGAACCATTTGCCTCCCTCGATCCTCCAACCCGTGATTCCCTGATAGAGGACTTGGAGCGCATCCTGAGACAAACACGAACGACAACCCTCTTTGCGACCCACGATCGGCTGGAAGCTTTGAGGCTCTCGGATCAGATCGCAGTGATGAACGACGGGAAGATGCTTCAGATTGGTTCTCCGGAAGAAGTGATGAATCACCCGGTGGATGAGTTTGTTGCTTCTTTTGTGGGAGTGGAAACGATCCTGACTGGAAAGGTAATCAGAAAGAATAACGGAACCTTCGCAGTGTCCATCTCTGGCCAAGAGATTGAGGCTGTGGGTGAGGCCCATTTAGGGGAGAATGTAGCTTTGTGTGTACGGCCGGAAAATGTGGTCCTTTCGACCAATCTCTCCGGGGAGGCGACGAGTGCCCGAAATGTCTTCCGGGGAAGGATTGAAAAGATCATCTCCCTGGGGCTGTATCAGAAAATCCAGCTCAACTGTGGATTTCTTCTCGTCGCCTATGTAACTCATCATTCCTTGGAAGAACTGTCACTCGTTGAAGGAAAAGAGGTAAAGGCCGCTTTTAAAGCCACAGCCATTCACGTGGTCAGAAGGAAGAAAAACCAGTAAGCATTCCAAAAACCAAGCATCAATAGCCAAATAAGGTCCAAGTTCCAGTAACCGAAACTCAATCCTCAAGTTATTTGCTATCAAAGCCTTACTCGACCTTCAATATGATTGATCAAGCTTGGTTTGAAGTTGCTCGTTGATGATTGGGATTTGTTTGGAGCTCGGAATTTGGAAACGGGTTATTTTATTCTGTTCTCTGTGGGATTTGCCTAGGCGATTTTCAGAATAGAGTATTTCTTCATCCCTCCCGGCGTCTGGACAGCCACTTCGTCATCCACTTCTTTTCCAAGTAAAGCCTTCCCGAGGGGGGAAGCAATCGAAATCTTGCCCGAAGAGATATTTGATTCGTCCGGGCCAAC
>JBEKDJ010000426.1:0-5624 GCA_050014415.1 Thermodesulfobacteriota bacterium
CCGCACTTTCATCTATGCTTCTCCTTCTCTCATTTCCTGCGCCATGACTTTTAAAAAAAATTGAACGATATCTGGGTCGTATCGGTTGCCTGCCCCTTGTTTGATCATCTCAATGGCATACTTGCGCTCCAGCGCACGCCTGTACGGCCGGTCTGAGGTTAAAGCGTCGAAGGAATCGACGACAGCAAAGATGCGCGCTCCCATACTGATGGCCTCTGCAGCTAGGCCATCAGGGTAACCTTCACCATTGAAATACTCATGGTGGTGCAGCACAATGGGTATGATTTCGGCATAGGCAGCGATTGGTTCCAGGATACGAACCCCCAAGTGAACGTGTTCATGCATCAGCTCTTCTTCCTCCTTGGTCAACTTCCCAGGCTTGTCGAGAATATTCCCTGGTATGCCAAGTTTCCCAATATCGTGCAGAAGCCCTCCTCGATGAAGAACATCCATCTCCTCCTGGGTAAGTCCCAAAACCTGGCCGATTCTCAAAGCCAGTTTGGTCACTCGTTCAGAGTGACCTGCCGTCCAAGGAGATTTTGCATCAATGGCACGGGCTAAAGCTGTGAGCGTACCCCAGTTAAGTTCATTCAATTCCCTGATGAGGCTAGCGTTTGAAAGGGCCACTCCCATCTGGTCGGCCAATTGGCGGGCTCGGTCGAAATCCTCTTGGGTACATATCGCTGATTGGAGGTACCACCCCAGGGTGATGAATCCGAGCAGTCTCTGTTTGAGAATGATGGGCAGGACCAGAAATTTCTTGATGCCGCTCCGAACCATGGGGGCGAGATAGTTGGGAGTCCCAATGCCCGATTCGACTAAGAGACTTCCTGGATGATTGCTTAGTATTTCCATCTCTTCAGGCTTGAGGATAATTGCTTCGCTAGTTCTTCCCTTGCCTTTGCCGTTCCCGATATAGGTCTGCCCTGTGATCTCAGCGTTGAAGTCGAGCAAGGTCACGCTTACAGTATCGCAAGGCGAGATGTCGTACATGCAGGTGAGCACCACTTCTATGATTTTTCTGGTGTCCAAGGCTGAAAGAATAGCCCGATCGATCTTATGCATCGTGGTCAGGGTATTAAATTGTTTGCCCAATCGACTAGTCATTTTATTAAAAGATCCTGCAAGTTCCTCAAACTCATCACCACTCTTGATCGTTACCTGGCTATTGAAATCCTGTTGGCCAATCCGCATAGTCCCTTCCCGAAGCTTTTCGAGAGGGATCAGACTCCTTTGAATCTGGATAGTGCTAAGGAGTAATACTACCAAAAGGGACATGAGGATGATAGGAGGGAAGACTTTTTTGAAATTGGCTGCGGGTGCAAGCACATCTGATTTCGATTCACTCAGAACCACTGTCCATTTCGGCGTAAAGAATGGACCTTGAAGAAACATAGACCAATAATTAGCCAAGTATTCTTTCTCTCCATGCATCCATTCGAATCGACCCAAGGCAGAACGGCTCATTTGGAGCATTACCTGTTCGGAGAACGATACTACTCCCGGAAGGGAAGAAAACAACACACTCTTCGACTGATCCAGGATAAAGAGTTCGGTCGAGGGCAACAAAGGATTCTCAACGCTCGCAAACCACAGGTAGGCCGGATTGATCTCTCCCACTAAGATTCCATGCCTCTGGTTTTTCGAATCAAGCGCCACGGCCATAAATATGTGCGGCGTAAGATCTGGATAGCGCTCACTGGATATAAGGGTGCCGCCGGCACGAATATGCTGTTTCTGTTCCTGAGTAAAATTGGGCATATTTTGAATATGACCAAAGAGGAGAGTTTTTTTACCCATAAACGCAAGAATGGCTAGACCCTTGAACCTCTCTTTTAGATGTCCATCGAATTCTTCGGGCGAATTTCGGAAGCTATGACTAGGTTGCTCACTACATTTGGAAGCCGCCAGCTGCATCTCATCCTCAAGAAACTGTAGGCGCTCAAAAATGGCCATGCCCACGGCCTTGCTGGCATGGTGCAGTCTCCTTTGACTATGCTCATTAAGCTGTTTCGTGACTTGGGTGTAGGATAGGGCTGCAAGGGCTCCGATAGGAATAAGGGCACAGCAGATAAATAGCACAAAGATCCTGCGTGCAACCTTACTGCGAAGAAATGTCATCTCAATTTTCATGCTATGCAGCCTGCATTAGTACTCCGAAGCCAGACCTACGAATGCCCCATTATTGGCCCGGACAATATCATCATGGCTAACTTTAGCCGTAAGAGCTGGGTTGCTGGCCCCATCCTTGCCCATGCTGTAGAGGTCAAAGTCCGTATTTAGAGGATTTGTGAACCGGTCTCTCCGCCAGGCCCCCTTAAGGTCTTTTTTGTCTACACCTTGGAGTCTCAAGTATTGGTACGGACGTCCCCAGGGATCGAGTTTAGTTGGAAGTCCAGATTCGGCGAGGGTGTCAGGCGGCCTTCCACGCTCGGCCTGAAAGCTTAGCACCGCCCCTTCTATCTCTCCGATGCCCGCTATGGCTGCCGAATTTCTTGCCTTGTCGATGTAACCATCGTACATGGGCACTGCAATGGCACCTAACGTTCCTAGTATTGCTATTGCAAGAAGCAGCTCTACCAGGGTCAAGGCCTGAACACGCTTTTGTGACCGGCCTTCGATCGGAAGGGCATCAGTGAAGCTGATGTAACGCATATCCTTACCCACTCCCGCATATCCTTCAGGGGCTTATGTTATTCTTCCCATTACCTTCTGACATTAGGGATGAGACGGTTTCCCAGATCATTATCGTTTGGCAAAAGATCCCTTGGTACTTTCTCCCTCCCAAGTGTTCTGAAAAATAGATATCTTGCAAATCCACTATTATTTCCCAGGCAGAATTTATTCTTTAAGAAATCAGCGGCAGCATGGTAATCAGACATCCTGTCGTTGAAGAATATGCAGGTCGCTAAAAGCTCACAATTAGTCCTGTCTACCTCCTTCCTGATCAAATCTAACAATAAGTCCTGTTTTTCATACCTATTCTTTTTTTCCCAGCCCCTTTCACGATTCTTCGAAAGTACTGAGGCTGCTTCATCCCGTTAATAGTGGATCCTTTGCTAACGATAACAAAGAACGCCACAATGCCCATGGTTTCGCTTTGTAGACAGTCCTCCTGAAATTGAATATGCAATTCCAGTGCCAGGATGGCCGTTATGATCCAACCCATTGATCTTGAAAGATATTGTGCTAATTAGGAAAGCCTATTAGGCGGCGAGAATCGCCTTTTTTTGTCATGGGAAAAATGATTTGGGGACTACGCTATTGTTAGTTCCGAGATTTCTCCTCACCTTCCTGTAATAGCGCTCCAGTCTCCTCCCAAAGTGAAGCCAGAAACAACTCTGCCTTTCTTATGCACATTTCTAACAGAAACCATCAACCTTCGGAGTAGTCTCAGAGTGAACAGTAATAGTTGAAATTATCAAAGCCTTAAACGCCTCGACAATGTTCATCTCCAATAAGGTTGGCCTAACTCTGTCGAGGGCTACAGGCTGAGCCCATCCGCAGGCTCTTGCTGTTCGGTACCCAGTGCTCGCGGCGAACGGAGGCTAACCCCCTTCCAATTCTCCTTGACACCCTATTCTTAATTTCATAGACTTTGGTATGAAAAAGAACTGATAGGTGCACGCTCAACATTCGGAGATATACGGGGAAGGTCGACAAGGTAATAAAAGAAGATGAACAAGGACTTAGAAAGACAATTTGAAAGGGCAATGATTTCCGTACATGAAAGAGCCTTGATTGAATGTAGATACCAAGCCACTCGATTCTTGCGGGTGACTCGTGAAAATGTTGGCTGGAATTCATTGCGATTATTGTGGAGGTGAATCAAAGAATTTTCCTTTTTTCTGTGAGTTGGGGCGGTTTGTGAAAGAGGATTCAATGTGTCCTGTTTGTTTCAATCAGTATTTCAAAGGCAATTTGCTAAAGGATAGCGTTCGAAAGCATGAATCCAAAACGATGAAGAAAATAGAGGGTTAAGAAGGAGATGGATTGGCAACAAAGGAATGGTTTCTAGAGATGGTGTGACTGGCAAATCAGGAGATGAAGAAAGGAGCAATTAGCTAATGAAAGTCTATGTAGTTTTTCATAAGGATTACGCACATAAGAAAGGCGAGTTAATGGGTGTATTGGTAGAGAGAAGGAAAGATATAAGAGGCAAAATTTGGTGAAGGATAAGAAAGATATCTTTGTTTTCCCAAAAGAGGTAAAAGTGAGTGATGATAGTCGATTACTTGTAGCAAAAGGGATACTCACACGGGAAGAGTTTTCTGAAATGGTAAAACTGATGAATCCAGAAATGAAGAGCAAGAGAAAATGAAAGACCCCTATCTAATCTTTTCGAATCGGTCCAGTCGCAATCTAGTTTTAAGGCTTTCATTTAGGGTCAGACATGAGTATTGTGATGCCTTGGGAGACAAGAATATCAATAGGCAAGACCTTCAGTTCAGGAACATTTCGCTTCCAGTCCTTGAACGAACCCGAACCAAATAGCATCCGGGACGGCCTTCTCGTTAAACATACTTTCGCGCTCTTCGACCTTCTCGGTAGCAAACCAAAACCAAGCGGGTAACGACTCCCAGCCTTTCGAAACCTCTTTTCCGGTTATGAGTGGACAGAATGAACAGGCCAGAGGCCGAAACGCCATGAATGAGGCGCCGGGCCAGAGCCCCCATGCTTAAGGTTTAGAGCCTTATAGAAATCGGTTTTTGACGCAGCACGGAGAAAGCAGAAGTTTTTGGGATTTGCTTCCGGATTTTCAACAGAAATTGTGGAAAACATGTGGACACGTCTAAGAAAGGAACGTCTACTCCCGCATCCACAAAGGTTTTTCCGTAGATTGCCTATTTCTTAAGCAAAAATATTATCAAATAATATCAGGATATTACCAGGACTTGGCCTGAAGAAGCCTGTTGCTGCTGACTCCGCTGTGGATAGCCCGGAGGGACCCTTGATTTATCAACATTCCCAAGGCCCACCCCGCAGAAAGAGTCTAGGAATGGCTCTTTCCAAACATATTACCCCATGAATCCGGTCTCAGCGCGCTTTTCCGGAATCGATCCCAAACGAACGCTCTTTCTGTGCGGGCTGGATAAGGCGGGAGCCTATTGAGAGCCGAACTTCACCACGAATCCTTTGGACTTGTTGACCCATTGGAAAATGTTGCCAGAAAACATGGTTAATGTAGGACTGCAGAAGATAGCGAGAGTTGAGTATGGTCTTCAGTTTCTTCTCCATGACTTTTTTGGGCACAAAGAATAGATAGATCGCCTCTATGTATTTTCTTTTTGATCGAGGACTCATGATCTGCCCTCCATTTAGGGCTTGTTATCCTGCAACAGCCATTGTGAGTCAACGATGCCTTTTTAATCAACCATCGGGTTACTTTTTTTGTGAGACAATTCAGCCTTGACGAAAGGCCTGAGAAACCATATACTTGAAATTCAAAGCGCCTGTAGCTCAGATGGATAGAGCTACGGACTTCTAATCCGTAGGCCGGAGGTTCGAATCCTCTCAGGCGCGCCAATGATTTTAAGCACTTGCCATGGTGCTTGTTTCAATAGAACCTGGCTTTCCCACTATTTTCCCACTATTGATAGTTAATTTCTCATTCTGCATACGTT
>JBEKDJ010000427.1:0-4159 GCA_050014415.1 Thermodesulfobacteriota bacterium
CAACACAGTCCCGGGGTATTCCGTGGGCAGTCTCAGCAATGAAAAGATTGCATCACTTGGGACAATATGAAGTGGCCGAAGTAGTAGGGGCAAGGATGGGAGCAAGTAGGATCGCTTATATTCATAGCCCGACCGGACAAGAATACACGGGAGATGATAAAGATTCTCAGGGTAATGCAATAGTCGATATTCAGCCTGGGATGAGTGAACAGTTGCCAAGAAATGTTGACGTGACGCCATTCCCCAGCACACATGATGGTCAATATCAAGCTTTTATGAAGACAACGTTAAGGGGAATTTCAAGCGGGTTGAATGTTTCATATTTGAGTCTTAGCAACGATTATGAATCTACTAACATGGCATCCAGTAAGGTTTCTTTGCTTGAAGAAAGAGAAAACTGGAAGACATTGCAGGGCTGGTTCATAGAATGCGTTATGGATCCAATTTATTATGATTGGTTAGGTTTGGCTTTATTGAGTGGGGCGTTGAAACTACCCGCTCAGAACTTTGAACAGTATTATCAAGGGGTCACTTATCTTCCTCATAGATGGACATGGATTGATCCAAAGAACGATATTTCAGCCCATCAAATAGCAATACAGGCTGGGATGGAAAGTAAAACTGAGGTTTTGGCATCACAAGGAAAAGACTACGAAGATGTATTGAACGATATACAACGAGAAAGAAAACTTGAAGACGAAAAGGGAATTAAATTTATTGCGGTTCCAACTGGTCTTCCAAAGACCATTCAGTCACCAGAATAAAGGAGTAAATCATGCCTTACAGTAAAATTGAAGAACTTCCAGCTGCAGTAAAAGATAATCTTCCAACTCATGCACAGGAAATTTATATGGCTGCTTGGAATGCAGCTTTTAAAGAATATAAGGATGAAGGAAAAGCTTCTAAAGTGGCTTGGGCTGCCGTTGGAACTAAATATGAAAAGGATAAGGACGGCAAGTGGGTTGCTAAAAAAGAAGAGAAACAAGTAGACGAAGAGGAAATGGAAAAGGCCGGAGGCCTTGAAGATGAGATTGAAGAGAAAGCTGTTAGCGAAGAAAAGATGAAGGAAGCTGGTGGTGGAGATTGCTCAGAAAAGAAATCCGATGAAGTTGATATGGTGAGGTCACTTACTCATAACTCAACAGTAGCAGATAGTGAACCAGCTTGGGGTGATGTTGATAAAACTAAATTACCCAGACAAGCTTTCGCAAGACAAGGTGAGCCCGATAAGAAATCCACTTGGGGATATCCCCATCACTGGGTATCAGGAGGAAAAGTTGGGGATGAAGGTGTTTATACCAGTGGAACAATGTATCTCCATAAGGGTGGATTGAATGCGGCTTGGGCAGCAGCAAACGGTGCTCATACAGGTAAGGATGCGGATTCGGGAGTGAAAGCCCATCTTGAAGCCCATCGCAAAGCATTAGGATTAGATAAGAAAGAAGAGAAAAAGAGTTTGGAGAATTATGAAGTAAGAGAAACAATCAAGACATATAAGTATTTTAGATCATTGCCTTTAGCTCCTGGGGATATTGATAAAGAAAACAGGAGAGTTAATTTGACTTTTAGTTCCGAGACACCCGTACCAAGGGATTTCGGAAATGAAGTATTAGATCACAACCCTTCAAGTGTAAGGTTGGATCGAATTAGGGCAGGCGGAGCCCTGTTAGTTGACCACGACTCGAAAGACCTCGTTGGAAAGATCGAATCCATTCAAATTGGCAGCGACCGAAAAGGTCATGCAACGGTGCGATTTGGCAAATCAAACCGGGCCGAGGAGATATGGGGAGATGTTAAAGATGGGATTCGGACGAATGTCAGCGTTGGCTATCAAATCCACGACATTATTCCAGAGGAGAACGGAGCAGATGGTTCAAAAACTGCGAGGGTGTCGGATTGGGAACCGTTGGAGTTAAGTTTAGTGGCTATCCCTGCTGATACAAATGTTGGGGTTGGCCGAAGTGAAGACAAGTGTTTTATGACACGTGTCCTTCAACCTATTTCAAAAATTCAAAAACAAGTCGTCGAAATTGATGACAAGAAAGAGGTAATAAAAATGGAATTAGATCGAGAACAAACAATAAAAGAAGAAAGGGAACGTGCTGATGCTATTACCACAATCGGTGATAAGCATGGAATGAAGGAACTATCTGCCGAGTACATCAAGACCGGCAAGACAGTTGACGAATTCCGAATGGCAGTTCTCGAAAAGTTGGGAACTATCAAGCCCATCAATACCCAGTCTTCTCCTCTTATCGGATTAACCGATAGGGAAGCTGGTAATTTTAGCTTTGTGAGAGCTATCAATGCCTGTGTGAACGGGAATTGGAAGGGTGCTGAATTTGAGAAAGATGCATCCGAAGCTCACATGAAAAGATTTGGAAAGAACCCTCGAACTGAACTCGGAACCGGGTTTTATGTTCCACAGGATATTCTCCAAAAAAGAACAGCAACAGATTTGTATAAGAGTGGAGCTACCCACGGTGGAGACGTTGTAGCTGAGATTCTTCAGCCTCAAATGTTCATCGAATACCTCTATAACAAAATGTTGACTCGAGCATTGGGAATCCAGATTCTTTCTGGCCTTGTTGCTGACATCGACATTCCAAAACAGACCGGCAAAAGTTCGGCTTATTGGGTTGTAGAGAACACAGCAGTAACCAATAGCTCTCCAACTTTCGGTCAGATCAAACTGACCCCTAAGACAGTTGGAGCCTTTACAGACATTTCCAGAAAGTTATTGATCCAGGCTTCTATCGATATCGAGGCTTTCGTGAGAAACGACCTTGCAGTGTCGATGGCTATTGAATTGGATAGGGTTTGCCTTAACGGGAAGGTAGCAAGTGGTGAGCCACTTGGAATTATGCAATGGCCTTCTATCGGTTCAGTAAGTGCCGCAACTAACGTTCCTACATTTGCAAACATCATAGCCCTTGAGAGTGCAGTGGCTATTGCAAATGCTTTGTTAGGAAATTGTGCATACATCACTGACCCAGGAATGAAGGGTGTTTTGAAAACTGTGCCTAAAGTGGCAGCTTCAACGTATCCCGTGTTCGTATGGGAAAATGATGAAATGAATGGCTACAAAGCCTATGCAACAAACCAAATGCCAACTGATTTGGGTGACACAACCGACCACGGAATCATTTTTGGAAACTGGAATGACTTTATCCTGGCTCAGTGGGCAGGCATGTTCGTGTTGGTCGATCCTTACACTCTTGGAACTCAGGGATCCGTAAGAATAATCGTCCTTCAAGATGTTGACACTTGTGTCAGACATGCTGGATCTTTTGCAGCTATTCAGGATGCAGATTTAGCGTAACAATTAACTGAAGGGTTGGGGGAGCAATCCCCCAACCTTCTTTCTTTAGGAGAATGAAATGGATGCAGGAAAATTTGCAGTTCAACTTTTGGATGTAGGTTTACATACGTCGTCAGGGAATGGCGATGCGTTTGACCTATGGGGAACAGGAATACAGGGCTATGTCGAGATTGTCCTATCATGTAACATATCTGGCGACGCTGGTGGGTCCACAATCTTTACTCTTCAGGATTCAGCCAACAGTTCCAGTTGGGCTAATGTAGTAGGCGGGATATTTAATACCGTTGCCAACTTAGGGAAAATTATACAGACCAAGGTTTTTGATTCTCATTTCCTAAGACGCTATATCAGAATCATTTGGGTTGTTGTCGGATCAGTTACCGGTTATTCAAGTGTGACCATGATGGCTGAAAAGCCAGATTCTACCCGGTGTGTCCGTTATGTTTTATCAGGTGCTACGGTTTTTGGGTTTGAATACACTCCAGATTCAATCTTTAACAAAATCAGCTTTACAGACGTGACGAATGGCAAGATAAACGTGATGGCCGATGCAACCTATACAATAGTTCCGACTGATATTGATGTAGCATATACTGGACCTACAGATTGGAAAATTTCAGGTAAGACAACCAAAGGGTTCACATTTAACGGTGTACCTGGAAAAAATTATGCGTTTATCGTAACAGGCACAATTTCAAGTTAAGGAGAAACTAAAATGATGGGAAGAATTGCAGTAGAACTATTAGCTCCAGCCAATAAGACCGTTTCGGGAGATGGTACTGGCACTCAAGGCAAAGCCTATACAGTAGTGATTTCAGGGACGATTTCAAGCTAATG
>JBEKDJ010000428.1:0-4139 GCA_050014415.1 Thermodesulfobacteriota bacterium
TCCCCGTTGAAGCCTGGCTTCGTTTCCGGCACAGCCACGACGAAAACCCATTCCTGGGGGAAAGGATGGTTGAAAACCACAGGAGGGACCATCCGATAACTTGCACCCATCAGATGGCCGCCATCTACGACAAAACCGCCCTGGTGAAAGACCGTGATACCGATACCGGAGTGTCTCCCGCGCTGCATGACCAAGCTCAGGTCCTTCACATTTAACGCCAGTCCGCCCAGTCGAATCAGCGCGGCGCCAACGGCCAAAGCCAATTGCGTACCCGACCCTAACCCAACGTGTGGTGGAATGCTGGATTGCAAATGAAGATGCACCTGGCCTGGTAGCGGGTAACTCTCGAGAAACCGGCGTGCAAAGGTCGTTATTCGTTCGACTTCCAATCCTTCGACTAGCAGGTCTTGGGCCCCAGCTCTCGCTTGCATCAGGTCCGCCTCCAGCACAACCTGGGGCCGTTCGATGGCGACTCCAATGCTGCCATACAGCCGTCCCAACTCGCCGTTCATATCTAAAAAGCCTAGGTGCAGGCGCGCCGGCGTCCTAATGACCAGCGTCATTCGACCATCTCCTCACGAACTCGCGTATCTGCCGCAAGGCAGTCCGTTCCGTGTCATTGCCGGTCTTGATCACGATTTCCTCGTAGCGTCTCAGTTCTTCCGGTACCGTTTCTCGATCATGTAGGTGCAGGCGAGTCGCTAGAATCGTTGATTCGACCACCGCGCCCTTGGCCCGACTGAAACCCAAGAAATCCCGCTTCCAACCCTTGCTCACCACCCGACAGCGAATCTCAGCCCGATCTTGGTTTCCAGCAACAGCCACAACCTCCAACTCACGCCAGTAACAGACTCCTTGAAAGACAACGCCTGGAACACGCAAAGCCGCAAAATGGGGCAGCACAGCATCGTACAGAGCACTCTGCACAAAAGCCAAGACGTCATCGGTCACATTGACCACGCCGTACCCCGTGGCAAGCAGGTTACGGCAGGTTTGTGTTTGACGAAACGGCCGCACCGTCATCTCTTCTTCATCCCAAGAAACACCCATCGGCGCAAAGTTAGGCTGACCGACTGCGTCCAAGGTGGAAAAGATGGCCTCGATAATCATATCCCTACTCGCAATGAATATTCCACACCCATCCTTCTGCAACAGCAATTCAGACAATAGACTTCAAACAGCGGGCTTTTCTATATAGGAAATTGGGCCGAGCCGTGTTCTCAGATCTTCTTATCGTGTCCGTCAAAGAGCTGATGGGGTATTGGGGTATCAAAGAATTGGGGAGAAGAAGCTCCGATTCGAGTCGTAGCCGCTTTCTTTCCCCATCTCCCTAATCCCCCATGCTTCGTTTGCTTCGCTCCATCTCTCCTTTATTTTTGTGTTAGGTACCCCCATTGCAACTCTTCTTCCTGTGCGTATGCTTTACCCAGACGTACCGCCAGAGCTGCCTTTTGCAGTTCCTTGCCCAGGTAAAAGGCATGAGCAGCATCCTCCGTCTTCAGTTCGTCATAGATGGCCTGAATGTCCGTGCCCTTGATAAAAAGCTTGTTGTTAAAAACGTAGATGTTTTCGTTGTCAGTAAAGATGCGGAAATTTCGATCTCGCACCTGAGCCTGCATGGCCCGCAATTCGCCCTCGCTGTAGTACTCGTGGGGTGGATCCTTCACGGTGACCAGACCATCGTCAAGGTGCTTGGGAAGAACATGATTCGTGCAGGCATAATGCATCAACCTGCGCGCCAAATCCAGTTCTCGTACAGCGCCTCGCGCCCAACTGATGACCTCGGTGGTCAGCACATAGTTGATGTTCAACTCTGTGATGAACCCGGCCATCACAGCATGGATGCCCGTAGAATCGGCACTGGTTAACTCCGTGAGGTTGCCGAGCCCCATGAGGATCTCTGCCTCCGGGTGCCGCCGCCGTGTCTCGTAGAAGCGGATGAATGACTCGGTGAAGCCAAAGCCGATAGGGTTTAGGATAGGATCAATGATGTAGGGCACCCCCCACGTCTCTAACTGAGCAATGTTGCGCTCCAGGGACTCCAGCCCTTGATCAAAATCGGGGATCACTACGACATGACACTTGAGGCGAGGAGCCAAATCCAGGTTTTGGGAATTGACGCTCAGGAGATAATCGAGGCCAGCCTGATCGGCTCGTAAGATGTCTTCAGCATGAAAGGTATCCAGGCTGACCATGAACCTGCGTTCTTTCAAGGAAGCCACAACCCTATCGACACCGGGAAAATTCCCCTCTGTCGGGCAGCCCAAATCAATGATATCGGCCCCGCTGGCTCGATAGTATTCCGCCTTGGCCAGAATCTGATCCAGGCTAATCTCGTAAGCATCCACGATCTCGGCAATGATTTTCACTCGATAATCACCATAGCCTTCCAGACGCCGCTCTCGCCCAAAAAAGGCCGGGAGGTCTTTGAGGTCTTTGGGGCCGCGGATGACTTGGACTCCCAGCTTGTCGGCAAGAGGAGCCAGATCACCACGGCAAAGGCCGGGAACCATGACCACGTCACTGCCCCTGACGCTATTAAGCTTCTTGGATACAAAGTGCGTATTCATTAGTGCAGCCACAGAGATAGGAAGGACGGCGATTTCACCATTGAGATCAGGCGACATTTTCGCCAGCGTCCCTTCCAGCGCCCGTGCCGCCAGCTTGCCGGTCACAAACAAGTATCGAGACATCGTTCCATCTCCTCAACGCTGGTCACCACCGTGACCCCGGCAAACCTTCTGAGCCTGTCCGTGTTCTCCAGATCAATAGGCCGAGGGTAGACTTTGACCAGCTCTCCATGTGGATCCACAGAATCCATTTCGGGCGCGAGGTCACACGGCAGGACAACGATGGGGACGCGTGACTTGCCAGCCTGAGCAAAGAGATTCGTCACCAGAGAATCCGAGATGCCATGCACGAACTTGGCAACGGAGTTGGATGTGGCCGGCGCTACCACCAAGACACGATAGGTGCCCCGGGAGAAGGCTCCCACCCAGGGTGAGATCACCGACGTTTCCCGACGGACACGGATGCCCGGCCCCTGGAGACGATCTTGAAAATGGTACATGCGCGTGACATCGTCGGCAGCGCGGGAGAGAAACACGTCAACGCGCTCATAACGCAACAACCGCCTGGTGCACTCCTCCAGGAAATGGCCAGCGCCGGTGATGCCCCACGCAATACGTTGCTCTTCCATCCTTTACCTCCGTACGAGCAGGATGTCGTCAGGATGATTGCCCAGCAGCAGACGGTGCCATACGCGGCCGTCCCGAGTCTGTACCCGTTCTATTATACCATAGGCCTGAACCACATCCCAGGCGCGCGCCTGCTCGCAGAATCGTCCGCGATAAGAAACAATCTCGGTCACAGGCTCCACAGGTATTCCCTCCAGGAAGCGCACGGCCTCCAGCGGGTACCGGCAAGGGGTGAAGATGGATTCTGCGGCATCTTTTATGGTAGCCCGTATGCCGGCCCGTCCCAGCGGGGTGCAACGGATATGCCCATAACCTTCTCCGGTCTCAGCCGGCTCTTGCAGGAAACGGATAAAGTACGGCCGGCCACGGAACTGTCCCTGCATGACTTTATCCTTTTCACTCCTCACGAAATTGTCAAAACACATGTGTGTATCGGACACACGCTCAGCATAAAGTGTCTCCAGTCCCAACCGGTCGAATTTGACAATCGGACTGGTCTCAGCAGCCAGCAGCCTCTTGAGCGATCGGTGGACAGCCCAGCAATTCTGCACGCCATACACTGTCACGTCCAGGTCCGAGCGGGGCGCATGCAGGCCGATGAGCAACGAACCGGAAATGCCCAGCCCCGTCCAAGGAATACCCGCTTCTTGTTGCAGCAGGAAGGCAAGGGCTAGGGCGTCCTCTTCTATTGTGTCACGCTCTGATTCCATGAGTTCTCGCAAGCGTGTCCGTGGATCATAGACGCGCTGCAAGCACGAATAAGGCACACTCTGCAACGTAGTCTGGCACATGGCGTCAAATGTCAGGTAATGGGGATACGCTGCGCGCAAGAGCTGTTCCTGCTCTGCAAAATGATACAGACGGCGATACCGGAGTCCTTCTTTCTGTCGGTCGCCCCTGGGATCTGGCGCATAACGGAGGTAAGCGACAAGGCGGTCACGT
>JBEKDJ010000429.1:0-4121 GCA_050014415.1 Thermodesulfobacteriota bacterium
TTTGCTGAAGTCCATTTTGATATCTCCGCTCTTCCTCGAGGAACAGGATTTGAATTTGAGAATGCCCTGACGGGCATGAACGTTCCAAGGAATTTCGTTCCAGCCGTGGAGAAAGGGGTTGTGGAGGCGATGCAGAGCGGCGTATTAGGGGGTTATCCAGTGGTGGATGTGAAGGTCCGATTCTACGATGGGAAGTCTCACGAGGTTGATTCTTCTGAAATGGCTTTCAAGATTGCTGCGATCATGGCCTTCAAGAAAGGAGTACAGGAGGCCAATCCAGTCCTGCTCGAACCGATCATGAAAGTGGAGATCACAGCACCCGACGAGAACATTGGGGATGTGATCGGTGACCTCAACAGTCGGCGGGGGAGGGTCTTAAGGGTCGATTCAAAGGGCAACTGTCAGGTGGTATTGGCGAATGTCCCCATGGCAGAAATGTTGAAGTACGCTCCGGATCTTAACTCAAAGACAGGCGGCCGGGGGACCTTTACCATGGAATTCTCCCATTATGAGGAAGTCCCTGGTCAATTGAGCGAGAAGGTTATTGCTCTGGCCAAGAAAGAGAAGGAAAAAGAGAGTTAAGCGTAACGGCAGGAAGCAGAGGACAAAAGGCAGGAAGAATGATTGTAAGATGGTGTGGTTTCTAAAAAGACACGAACAGGAAAAGTATGAGGGCAGTGGTCCAGAGGGTAAAATCTGCGGAGGTCTACGTGGAAGGTCGATTATCCGGAAAAATTGGGAAAGGCCTTCTCGTCTTCATTGGTGTGGGCAAGGGGGATGGAGGGGAAGACATTTCTTATATGACCTCCAAGCTGCCAGAACTGAGAATCTTCGAAGATGGTTCGGGCAAGTTTAACCTCTCCTTGAAGGAGATCGATGGGGAGATGCTGATCGTCTCTCAATTCACCCTTTACGGCGATTGTCGAAAGGGGAGAAGGCCTTCTTTTACCCAGGCGGAAGAGCCGACCGTGGCAAAGAGTCTATACAACCGATTCGTCTCCACATTGGAAGGACTTGGGATTGCTGTGCAGACGGGAGAATTTCAAGCAAAAATGGATGTCCATCTTATCAATGATGGACCGGTTACCCTTCTTTTGGACAGCAAGAAATCATGAAGTTAAAACCTCATGGTTCGCCAAGCATTCGAATGAGCTCACGCCGAAGTCTCACCATGATCTTATCATTTATTCGTAAAAGAGATTAAGGAGCCTGCGGTGGCAGACCCATCAGTTTGATCATGTTAGCAGCGAAGGGTTTTGGGTGTACACAAAGAGGAAGTGCTCAAGTAGTTCAATTCTGGAAATGTGGCCTGCGATCGTAGCCATGTGGTTGGATACGGGGTTTGTTTTTTTTACAAGACGGCTGGAGGGACGAAAGAGATGAAGGAGGAAAAGAAAGCAGGTATCGATCTGGGCCTAAGTGATCAAGAGAAAAAGACCCTTCATCACATTGCAAAGACGGTGATCGAAAGCAAAGCAAGAGGCAAGAGTGTACCGGAGTTTAAAGTCGAGTCGCCGATGCTTGAGGAAAATCGAGGTGCTTTTGTGACGATAAACAAGAAAGGACAGTTGAGGGGCTGTATCGGATACATCGAAGGTCATGGGTCCCTCTACAAGACCATCGAAGAGATGGCTGAAGCAGCGGCGTTTCGAGACCCCCGCTTCAGTCCGGTAAAGGAGAAGGAACTTCCAGAACTTGAGATTGAGATATCCGTTTTGACTCCTCTCAAGAAGATCACGGATGTCAATGAGATTGAGGTTGGAAAACACGGCATCTACATTAAGAAAGGATGGTTCTCAGGTTTACTTCTGCCTCAGGTCGCAACGGAATATGGATGGGACCGTCAGACCTTTTTAGAACATACCTGTCAGAAGGCGGGCCTTCCTTCGAGCGCTTGGAGAGAGAAAGACACAGAGATCTATATTTTTTCTGCGGATATCTTTTAGCAACAGTTATCCCGCGAAGATGGGAGACAAGTCAGAATCCACAATGGAAGAAGTAGAGGCCATCATCCGTTGATTGACTTCCTCCATGTGGGATATGTTTTTCCAATAATCGAGTCTTGAAAATCTCCTCCAGGTTGTCCTCTCATGATTCATTCTGGTCTCTGGATCTAAAATTCTCCTATTTTGACCGGGATTCTCATTTGATCTTGTATTGTTGCACAATACCGGTCAACTGTCTGGCCAGATCATTGAGGTTTTGTGCTGCTTGATCCACTTGTTGCATGCCTTTCTGCGTTTGCATCGTCCCTTGGTTGATATTCCCCATCGCCCGTGTGATTTGATCCATTCCGGCCAGTTGCTGCCGTGCGCTGGCAACGATCTGCTCGGCAGCTGCCACTGCTTGTTGGGTATGCTCTCGGATGACACGGATTGAATCACCGGTGGATTTGGCCAATGCCACACCGCTTTCCGCACTTGTTGTACCCTTTTCAGTGACCATCACAGCTGTATTGGCGGCTTTCTGGATCTCACTCAGAATGCTGCTGACCTGGGCCGTCGCCTGACGTGACTGCTCGGCGAGGTTTCGCACTTCGCCCGCCACGACGGCAAAACCCCTGCCTGCTTCACCGGCGCGTGCCGCTTCCATCGCGGCGTTGAGTGCCAGAAGGTTGGATTGGTCAGCAATATCGTTGACCGAAGCGATGATCTCACCGATCTGCAGGGTCTGCTCGCTGAGATTGAGGATCGTTTCGGCAATATGGCGTACTTGATCCTTCAAGCTTAACATGCCGTCTTCGGTCCTTCTGACAGAGTCCAGCCCGTTTTCGGCCAACTTGAGGGTGTTGGAGGCCATTTCGGAGACGAGCTGTGCGCGCTCGACGGATTGTTCGGCCGTCTGGCGGACTTCTTCCACCGTGGTAGAGGTTTCAGCTACGGAAGCGGCCTGCTCGGTGACCGTGGCAGCTTGTTCAGTAGTAGCAGCGGAGATATTAAGATTGGCCTTGCTGATGTCGTCCATGGCTTCCTTTGTCTGACCAACAAGCTGGCGCAGATTGCCCAGCATCTGTGCGAGCGCATTGGCCATCTCGTCCTTTTCTGAGCGGGCCTTCACGACAGTGGACACATCTCCCTTGGCGATTTTATAGATAACTTGGATGATCCTGTTTCGAATATCCACATAATGGTTAAGGCTATTCATGATTTCATTCAATTCACCTTTGTATGAAACGGTGATCTTTGGCATGATGGTTCCATTACCAAAGCTTTCAATATACTCGGCTACGACGCGCAGTGGCCTGGTAACCGCATCAAGGGCATCGTTGAGGCCCTGGACGATTTCTCTGTATTCGCCTTTGAATCCGTCCACATTGCCCCTGGTAGCCAGTTCGCCATCAACGGCTGCCTTAGAAAGCCTCCTCGCTTCTCCAATGAGCCCTCGTAGCGTCTCAACTACGCTTCTCATACTATTGGCCAGAATATCATCTTTGGACTTGGCCATCACTTCAACAGCCAGATTTCCTGCCGCAATTGTTTCTGCCGCGGAAGCGGTCTGTTTGATGCTTTCCGCCATTTCCCTAATCGACTGAGCCAGCCTGCCAACTTCATCCCTGCTTCGCACTTCAACACTCACATTCACATTGCCGTCGGCTAGCTTCTCGGTGGCGGCAACGAGGATTTGCAAAGGTTTCTTGATCAGATGGGCCAACAAAAATCCGATAGAGATCGTCAGAAGAGTTCCTGTGATCAGGGCAACGAATGTCAATGTCTTACTGATTCCCCACAGTCCAATTCCCCCGACGATAAGGACGATCAATGCGACAACTGAAAACCCTACAGTCAATTTGGTGGCAATTTTCATATTCTTGAACATACCTTTTCTCCTTTCAGAGATCTACTTCCTACACAAGCATCAGGTGTTGCTCCGGTTTTTCTGCGCTCATCCTGACTTCGGGGGATGGATTCTTTGCGTTATTTAAGCTCAAAAAGTTTTGGCCAAAGTTCTCATCTGATTTTGTATTGTTGCACAATGCGGGTCAACTGCTTGGCCAGA
Source organism: Thermodesulfobacteriota bacterium (assembly GCA_050014415.1). Lineage (GTDB taxonomy): Bacteria > Desulfobacterota > BSN033 > BSN033 > UBA1163 > JBEKDJ01. The sequence continues at coordinate 3,997 of JBEKDJ010000429.1, forward strand.
TCATTCAGGTTTTGCGCTGCCTGATCCACTTGTTGCATGCCTTTCTGCGTTTGCGTCGCCCCTTGATTGATATTCCCCATCGCCCGTGTGATCTGATCCATTCCAGCCAGCTGCTGGCGCGCGCT
>JBEKDJ010000430.1:0-6921 GCA_050014415.1 Thermodesulfobacteriota bacterium
TCTCCCAGGGCAGACGACTCACCTTTCTTCGGAGTTCAGGAAATGTGGAGGCGTAAAACTCGCCAAGCCGGACTAACACTCGGCTTGCCGTACGGAGATAGAGATTCGCCCGATAGAGGTCACGAAGGGAGCCTTGAAATTCTATGCCCCCGGATTCATAATGAGGTCCACTTCTTGTCAGGGAATTCTTTGACTGCAACGGAGAATGGCTACCCATCCGGCCTAACTGATTAAGTTCCAGTGCGACCATTGGCTCCAGCCCTGGGGCGCAGACAGCCAAGAATCTTTCCACCATGCTTCATCCATGCCGGTACGGCAAGGGCATTGACCTCATCATGGAAGGAGTGCTTTCTTAGTGAGGGTCTTGTTGATGTCGATCTTTGCGTTGAAGTGTTTAAAGGACTTCATGCTACATCTTTAAAGGACTTCATGCTACATCTTCCTTCCCGGTCCTTGGTGTGACCTTGGCAAGAGCCTTGAGTACTCTCTCCGGTGTCACCGGATACTCATGCAGCCAGACGCCAATGGCATTCGAAACAGCTATGAGTACTGCGACCGGACCCGGTGATGTGGCTATCTCGCCCACACCTACTGCATGGAAACGGTGGCTGGGAAAGGGCGTTTCCAGGGCAATATTGTCGATGATTGGGAGCTGAGAAAAGGTCCGCCACTTGTAGTCGATCATGTTGGCGTTCACGATGTGTCCGGTGGAACTGTCAAGGATCGTCTCCTCGAAGAGGGCGCTATCGATACCCCCTGAGCCGAGGCATCCGTTCATCTGGCCTTCGAGGCCGGGAGGATCTATGATCTGACCCACGTCTGTGGTGTTGACAACACGGAGTAAGGTTACGTTCCCCGTTTCCGTGTCGACTTCAACGTCGGCGAATGACATCATACAGTTAGTGAGTGTAAAATCGGGCTCAAAGCGTCCATAGCCGGTGATCGTACGGTCAATACCCATTGCCTTCCAAGGGATTCTCTTCTCCGGATTATCCTTGATGAAAATCACTCCGTCCACGGTCTCCAGATCGTAAGGTTCTGCCTTGAATAGAGGGGCGGCAAGCTCGAGGAGCTTTCGTTTGGCATCCTCTGCTGCTGCGATCACAGCGCCTCCTATTGCATAGGTTCCCCTGGAGCCCGCGGGTCCAAACTCGTAGGGGTTGATCAGTGAATCGGAAGGTGTTAAGGAGACGTCTTCCATGGGCAGTTGCAGCACCTCGGCAACCATCTTGATGTAGTTGCTTCTCTGACCTGTCCCATGTTCTGTTACGCAAGAGAAGATCATGGCTGTTCCGTTCGGATGGAGGCGTACATACGCTTCAGATGCATCCTCGCCGATATCGGCATTTCCATGGACCCCTACCCCCACACCTCTCCTTTTTGTGCCGTTCATCGCCGTGGGTTTCAGCCATCCCTTCCACTTATCTCTCCAGCCAAACAACTCAGCGCCTTTATCCATTGCCTTTGTAAAATCCACGCCCCGGTAAGTATACCAGATGCCATCCCGCCAGAAGTACCCATCACCCGGCTTGACGAAATTCTTCTTGAGAAACTCAAATGGGTCGATATCCAGTTTTTCCATGGCTAAGCTCAAAATCGGTATGAGTACGCACTTCAACTCCTGACCGCCAAAGCCTCTCACGATGCCTGACGCATTCCGGTTGGTACAGACAATGGTCGGCTTTAAGTCCTAATTAGGACACCGGACCGCAATCTGGACCTCGCCGCAGCCCACGGCAACCTGTGACTGGGTGGTCATGGAGTAGTATCCCGTATCAATAAGCCACGTGCCTGATACGGCTGTCACGGTCCCGTCCTTCTTCATGCCCACCCGGGCCTTCATTCGTGAGGCAGGTCGCATCGTGAATGCCGCCAGGTGTTCTTCCTTGGTGAAGATGAGTTTTACCGGCTTGCCCGTTGCCCTGCTCAGAAGCGCTGCATAGCACTGGACCTGCCAGGACATGAACTTTGATCCGAAACTTCCGCCGCAAGGACCGCCAATGCTTCTTACTTCGACTTTCCTCCCCATCGCATGGAAGAGGGTGATCTTATCCATGTAGGAAGCCTGATTTGAAACCCAGAGGGTCACCCTGTTCGGTTCCTCCCAAAGGGCTATTGCCCCTGGAGGCTCGGGAGGCAGCGGGTTCGGTATGTTCTCGTAGCCAAAAGCCCCTTCCGTGATGACATCCGCCCCCTCGAATCCCTTTTCCACGTCTCCCATGACTACTTCCTTCAAATTCTTTGGACCGAAAAAAGGCATACCAGGAGTTACAATGTTCCCGGGGAACTCCTCATACAGCTGGGGGGCGTCCGGTTTTAAGGCCTCTTCCATGTCAAAGACGGCAGGCAAAAGTTCATACTCTACCTCGATCAGGTGAAGGGCCTCTTTCGCGATCTCTTCCGTCGTGGCAGCAACGAGCGCCACGGCGTCGCCCACGTAGCGGACCTTCCGATCCAGGATGCGCGTATAGCGGGGCGTACCGCCCTTCCAATCGGGGACATCTTCCCAGCTGAGCACTGCTTTAACCCCCTTAAGCCTCTCTGCCTTGCCTTTATCAACCTTCTTGATAAGGGCGTGGGGGTGGGGGACTTCTCAACACTTTTCCGTAGAGCAAATCGGGGAATTTGATGTCATTGAGGTATTTTGCTCCTCCTGTGACAATCTCTGCCGCATCTCTTCGGGGCGTCGTCTTGCCTATATATCGGTACGTGTTGGCCATTTTGCTTACCTCACCTCTACTATACAGCAACCGCAAGCCTGGTGATCACAGGCGATCTTTGTCCTCGTGAGACCGAGGGTTTCCCCGAGTGGGCACGCCAACGTATGAGCAGGGTCCACTTCGGCCGGTGGCCCGCCTGCAGTTAGCTCGCAAAGCTGTCCATTGATCGTGAGCCGGAGACTAGAGGGTAGTTCTGGTAGCTTCTTGTGAGGAGACCTTTTCGTCTGCATCTTCGTGTTGATCGCCTCTATTTTGTTTAACAAGAGGGGCTATCCCTTGTCAAGGATCAGCGGTTTCACTCTGCAATTCAGATACTGGGCTTAATTCTTTAATCGCCTCAAGCCCCACGCCCCGGGCCTAACGGTTTAGATTAGATATTGACATCCCACCCATTTGGGTCTAAAAAATAGTGAAAACTGTCTGCATGTTGTTTTTCTGATAAAGTAGGGCAACTTCAATTCTCATACCCTTCACTTGGAAATAGAGTGGTGGCAAAGAGTTATTAATTCTGCGTTCTGCTGACTGCCTTCTGCTCCTATATTTAAATTGTTAGTTAGGTGGGGTATCCAAATGGCTGGTTCAAATCGGAGCCTATCCTCAAGGGGGATTGGGCTTTTTGTCTTCTAGTATAGCCTCAAATGATTTACCACGGACACGGTGAAGTGACACGGTCACGGTTTTAATGGACGGATCCCAGAAAAAATTAAAAGGTGAAGGCGGATGAGAATTCTGGAAGAAAAAACAAGAGAGAAAATTGAACGGCGCCTCGAGGGTCCAGTTTGAACAAAACGAAGACAAATCGGGCCTTGAAAATCGTACCTAAAAGAGGTACGATCGTACCCACAATGAGTACATTGCCTGATAGCGATAACCTATCCAGGACCCTGTTTAGTAAGACCCGCCGGGCGGTTCTCTCTTTACTTTACAGCCATGTGGACGATGCTTTTTATCTGCGCCAAATCGTTCGTGCCGCCGGAGTCGGACTGGGTGCGGTGCAGAGGGAGTTGAAACAGCTTTCAGAGGCCGGGATTATCGAGCGCATCGTCCGTGGTCACCAGGTTTATTACCAGGCGGATCCCCGGTGTCCTGTATTTGCAGAGCTGAAAAGCCTGGTTGTCAAGACGGTTGGGGTAGGGGCTGCGCTACAGGCTGCCTTAGCGCGCTTGGGTGACCGCATCAATGTGGCTTTCATCTATGGATCCATCGCCCGTAGCGAAGAACACCGGGATAGTGATGTAGATGTCTTGGTTGTGGGCAAGGCGACATTTGCTGAGATTGTCTCATCCCTTAGCGAGGCTCAAAAGACAATTGGCCGGGAGATCAACCCAACCGTTTATCCTCCTGCAGAGTTCCGATCAAAAGTGGCGGCAGGGCACCATTTCCTCAACGCTGTCTTAAAAGGACCCCTGTTTTTCCTCATCGGAGACAAACATGAGCTTGCAAGATTGGCTAAAAAGCCGCTGGCTCATTAAGCACCAAACGAGTCGCCAGGAGATTTTGGACTTGCTAAGCATGGCGGATCGTGACCTGGCCCAATGCCGAACGCCCAATCTTAGTCCGGACTGGCAACTGAATATAGCGTACAACGTTGCATTGCAAGCGGCAACGGCAGCTCTGGCTGCTGCCGGTTATCGGGCTGCAAGGGAGGCTCATCACTACCGTGTGATTCAGTCGCTTGCTTACACCATCAAAGCCGATGCAAGCTTGATTGCCAAGAGGTAAAAGAGATGTTTACCCTGGCCAAAAATCTAAGGGACGAAGTGGAGAAGTGGCTTCGTTCGAACCATCCGGAGCTTTTATAGAGGCAGGAATGGGCTTTTTGTTTTCATGGTAACAAAATGCATCAGGAGAAACTCTTCATCTTGAAATCACAATTTCTGATTTCAAAACAACTTATCTTCTTGCTTATGGTCACAAATTGTGACCTTATCGCGTAATCAGAAATGGAGTTAACGGAGTGACAGGCCAGAAAGCCATCATCCCAATTGGGCAGATTGAGCAGCGGATCTTATTAATCCGAGGACAAAGGGTCATGCTGGACGCCGATCTGGCAGGTCTTTACGGAACAACCACGAAGCGGCTGAATGAGTAGGTTAAACGCAATCGCGGCCGATTCCCCGAAGATTTTATGTTCCAGCTTACGAAAAAGGAAAAGGCTGAGGTGGTCGCAATTTGCGACCACCTCGCGAAACTCAAATTCTAACCAGTCTTACCTAATGCATTTACCGAACACGGGGCGATCATAGTCGCCAGTATTCTAAATACCAAACGTGCTATACAAGTTAGTGTGTTTGTGGTGCGAGCATTTGTCAAACTTCGGGAAATGTTGTCAACGCATAAGGAGTTGGCTAACAAGCTGGCTGAGTTGGAGAGAAAACTACAAAATCATGATGAATCGATACGATCTCTGGTAGTTGCCATACGAGGGCTCATGGCGCAGCCAGAACCCGAAGCGCCAAAGAGACGAATAGGCTTTTTGGTTGAAGAACCGCAAGTGCCCTACAAATCCTCAAAAGGAACTAAGACGCAAAAAAGGCAATGAGCTTTTATGGGGAATCGCTTCAGAGCAGTTCTTGGTTTGGAATTTTGCCCGACGCCTTTTTCTTTAGGACTTGCGATTGATGGTTAACGCTATGCTCCATGCTCTTTGCTCTATGCTTCTTCACGGACACGAAACACGCCTGCCTGCCCCGCCCTCGGTCGGGACCGGGGCGGGTAGGCAGGGTCACTTTCTTTTGTAGTACGTTTAACGATAAAGATTTCTACGCTATGCCCTATGCGCTATGCGCTCTGCGATATTTTGGAGTAGACCATGCCAGCGATTGCATCTCTTGAGGATTTGAAGGCGGCTCAAAAAGATCTTCTGGAAGCGAAGGACTTGAACGAGCTGAAGGCGGTATTTAAGAATTGGCGCAGGATAGGCTGGAAAAATATCTGCAAGCTTTGGCTGGAGGAAAGGACTCCGGAGCAGTTGAAAGGTGAAGGGGAATAGTAAATAGTGTAGACGCGACACCAATGCCTCAAGCTTTGGCTGGAAGAGAGAAGTCCGGAACAATTAAAAGGTGAGGGTGGATGAGGTTTCTGAAAGGGAATAATAAGTGAAGGAATTCGACCTGGTCCTTCGGACCTAAGTTGTTTCAGAACCACCGTCCCTTTTCCACTTGTGAGGCTGGAGGTGAAGGAATGAGTGAAGAAACCCATGATGATGGTTCCTCCCTGTCCGACCTGAAGCCATTGGTAAGAAGACTTGTGAAGGTAAAAAAACAGGCAGAGGCAATCGGTTTATTCACTAATGATAGAGAATTACTGGAATGTACCTGCGGCTTGATAGAAGACGTTGCCTTTGATGGCAGCCTGTTTACCTATCATAGGAATGACCATGCCTTTAAGGATACTGGACTGCGTTTTATAAAGGTAAACGAGAACACGTTCTGCTGTCCTGTATGCAAAACCAGGCTGAAAGCAGAATATTTATGAGCACGCAGAAGAAAACAAATTTAACTTTTGCCGAATTGGTCTTATCTATACGGCAGGCCCATGATCTTTTTTCAGCTCAAGCAAGCAAAGCGGTCAATATCAGCCTGACGCTGAGAAACTGGGCTATCGGCTATTACATTGAACGATATGAGCGTTTAGGAGTGGATCGTGCCAAATATGGTGAAAGGCTCATGGATGATCTTTCCGAAACTCTCAGGAAACTTGGTCTTTCCCGGTGTGATCGTCGTGAACTTTACAGGTACCGGCAATTCTACTTAACCTATCCACAGATTGTGGAGGCAGCAGCTCCACAATTGACTGCTGTTCTCCAGAACAAAAAACAATGGCAATTATTGACGGTTAAAAGCAAGCAGAAAATTGCCGGTTCAATTGTGGAGTCGCTGCCTCCACAATTAAAAAACAGTGGACAAACGCTTCTCACGAGGCTTTCCTTTACTCATTTTGCCGAACTCCTTGAAATCCAGGATAGTCTCAAACGCGTTTTTTATGAGGTTGAGTGTATGCGCGGTAACTGGTCGGTGCGGGAACTCAAGCGCCAAATGGCCACACTCTATTATGAACGCACCGAACTTTCCAGAAATAAGAAAAAACTTGCTTCCTTAGTGGAGCAGACATCGGAAAAACAGGAAACACGACTTCCCATCCGTGATCCGTATATTTTCGAATTCCTCGGCCTCAAATCGAAAGAGGTCATGGGTGAGTC
>JBEKDJ010000431.1:0-4565 GCA_050014415.1 Thermodesulfobacteriota bacterium
TGATATTATTTGGAATGCTTAGTTTTCAAGCACGGCATCCGCCCAGTGCTTGTCGAGCCAGGTTCCTCTTTCCCGGAAAGCAGGTAAGGTGCCGGTCACTTTCAGATCTCTTCTCCCTGTGTACGACTGCTTGTTTGAACATTAATTATCACTCTATGGATCTTGAATATGCCCTCAAATTCTTACTTCTGAATAATCTCTATGATCTCAAATCCCTGTAGCGCATTAGACCATTCAATTCCAATATCATATTTTTCGGTTATTCCATCAGCCGTAACAGAATTGTGACGGAGCCATCTGCTGCTGGGGCTCATCTTTTCGACAAACTCTCCATGAAATTTGTTGACGGTGACCAGGGCATCTAAGTCCTTCGTTTGACCATCTTGGTTGTGAACCCTTACCTTGACCGAATGGTCTCCGGCAGTAAGAGTGGAATAATTCCAAATCATTGCAAATCCTGAATCCTCTGCATCCGGGAAATTGGGATATGAGTTTTTGACATCTAAGCGGTTCCCTTTTGGTCCAGAGCCCAGCCATAAATTGAGGAAATGCCTGAAACCTTCTGTCCGTTGGTGGGATTCTCAAGGGTGGCAACAAAGGAATCATTCTTTTGTGGTGCTGCCTTGATGTCCATCCAGATATTGAAGCATGGGGTTCCGCGAGAGACGGCGATATCAATGAGTGGAAATTCAAAACCGCCTACTACCGGGCTACTGTCCAAATGTTGCGGGCTGCCCCCGTCAATGCTAAGGTCAAGGACAAGCTGGTGCGTCAGTGGAACCTCCCTACCCAACTTATAGGTTCCTTGTCCTGTGATCTTATGAGCTATCCCCCCATTAGAATCAAGAGCTGTCCAGGAGATGTCATCCAAATTGTAATGAGTAAACAAGGGATCGGACCCTGCTGGAACCAATAGAAAGGTTCCGGTTACCCCCTCCAGGAGCGTAACCGGGCACATGCAGGGTCCAACGCAACCCTCCTGGAAGGTTGTGCCAGGTGAGAGGGTATAGATAACGTCAGCCGTGGCTATTTCGTTGGCTAGGATTAAACTGATGACTACCGACAGAACCCAAAGTCTCCTGATTCTCATGATTATCACCCCTTGTCCTTGATTTCTCATTTAAGTCCAAATATGTAGTCAGCCATTCTGTTGATCCGAGCTTGGTCTGTGGGATTTTAGCTCTTGGAGGCTTTTCCCGGTGATATGCACAAAACAACTGTAGCTGATTTAGAAAAGCGGGGCAACCTTTTTCGAGGATAATGCTTCGGAAATGCTTCTTCCAGAAAGAAGCAAACACCCCGGAAATAAAGAATACTAAACCTTAAACTGTGGATTTCTTGCCAAGATGCTCTCCCATCAATGGGGAAGGAAAAAAGCAGGTATGGTTTTCAGATAGTAAGTATTTAAACTTCGAAAAACACCAGGATTATAGCAGAAACCGTAACCACTGAGGCAACCTTTTTTACTCAACCCCTGGGGATCCCCAACAGAAGTTTCTGCAAAATGGAGGCTCCGTTTGCTTTGTTGTGATGATACTTTGGATAGAAAGCAGGTCGAGGAGTCCATAGGCCCGGATCAGTTCGTAAACTAACTGGAGCCGGATGTTTTTGAGGGGATGGGTGGGTATATATTCATAATCGAGGTAGGCATCAGAGTAAATGAAGGCCGTTTTCGTCTCCTTGAAATTCAGCTCATTTTCATTCTTTTTTCAAGAAAACCGTCTTGGAGTGAAAAAAAGTGCCTATTAGGGTTGGGCTCAATCAGAGATTTCTAGCGGATCAGATAAAGCGCAAATTCATTAAATTAAATGCTGGAACAGACGCCGACATCGTCAGAGTCTTGTCTTCCTTATCGTTGTGCAGCGGGCTTGTTATTCATTCTCGCCAATACATCTTCGAGAGAACCTCGAAAGGGGCCAGGAGTCTCCATTTTGATGGAAGCCAGGGCTGCGGCAAAGCACAATGACACTTGAACGTCATGATCGATCCTCCTAACCAGATACGCTCCCATGGTGGTGTCACCACGACCGGTTCTTCCTTGAGAGTTCCTGTTGGAAAATCCCTCAAAAAAAGTATCCCCTTTGTACCGGGCGAACACTCCACCTGAACAGGTTAAGATTGTCTCGATTGCTCCCCATTCTTCCACGAGCGCGGCTGCTTCCTCCAGGTTACGCGTTCCCGTCAGTATCTCAGCTTCGATGATGTCAAGTTTCACGATATCGGCAAGGCCCACGATTTCTCTCTTACCTGGTACATCCCTGAAATGGATTACGCCGGATTCGGGATCAACCTGGCGCACAAAGCTCTGCATATCCACCGATAAGCGAAATCCCCTTTGTTTCAAATCTCGCATGAATCCCAAGGTAAATTCACTGTCTGTCAGGGCGCCAAGATGGATTAAACAAGACTCTATGGGAGGTATATCTGCACTCACAAAAAACCCAGCATCTGCGGTCTGATACATCAACCTTTCATCGACATCCCCAGTGGGGTGCACGACGCGCATATGCGTGGTCGAGTGAGCGGGCTGCAGGTAAATGTCTATGCCGACCGCTTTCAGAGGTTCAAGAACATACTTATCCTCTTCAGCCATTCGTGTAACCACGGCAATCCTCTTCTTTGCCCAGCAGGCAGCAAATGCTCCGAAAAACGGTGCGCCTCCTGGTACGCCACGGGCAGATCCCTCCGGGGCCTCGATTTGGTCAACCGTCACATGACCCATAAAGACAATATCATAGCGATTCATTTCGGATTCCATTGGTTAGGTGAAGCAATAAGGAGTACCTTTTTTGGACTCGAACCATGCGGGATGTTGTAGGGCATTCCTTCCTCTCCAGCCTTAAGATCCAGATAAAGGGTTCTCTTCGTGACGCCAAATTCTTCAGCTAATTCGCCTATGGTAATCCCTTGTCTGGCTCCGAGGGTCCTCAGAACTCCTTGGACTCTGGCGGTTTGGCCATATTTCTTTTTGGTTGTCATATATGAAGTTTACAAATTGTGCTGAGGGAAGTCAACGTTCGGGAAAGAGATCTCCCACAAATCGCCTTTCCACATTGGTCCTGAACTGGTCCTATGATAATTAAGAGCTTGTTAACAAGAATAAAGGAGAGGGTACCTTATATGGGAGGATTTGTTCTTGCAACTTTAACGCTTTCACCTACAACTAAACGGTTTAATAAAAAAAGAAAGTTAAGGATTACGATTAGAAATGGCGATAACGTTTGCCGCACCCAGCCGAAGTGGTGGCGGGCTTGTCCCGCCAAGTGAAACCGGTTAGACATGAAGGGACACGAGGATTGCTTGCTGCCGAATGCCCTGAGTGCAGCCGGTGAAACGTCCATTTTGGCTTGCGGCTGTTGGCCGTAGTCCTACCCCTCCTTTCGTTTCTTGTGCGCCCCACTCAGAATTACAACCTTCGGAACTCTAAGCCTCTCATTCTGTCTATCGTTGCAGCTAGTTCTATTGATCTGAACATTGCAATATCCCCTGTCAAGCGTGAATCAAGCGCATCAATACCTTCTTCTTGAATCTTGTTCATCACTGCAAGTATGATTTCCTTTACACTTAAATCGCCGTTCATACGCTGCTGAAACGCATGGATAGCAAGGCCTATTGCCTTTGTTTGGGCTTTCTCCACAATCTGTTCAACATCTGAAAGGTCAATAGCTGTTTTCCCAAATATGAGTTCATTTGTATTCGCCACAGAAATACGAACATGGTTGTATTCATTATGCGAATCAATTGTACTTCCTATAGGACATCTCTTTGCTTCATATGGCAAAGCCCGCGAGAATTCGTCACTTCTGCCGGTGGGATACGCCTGTGCCACGTCGTGCGCTTTGCCGGTTACCTCAAATGCTTTGAATTCTTTCATTTGTATGACCCTATCAGCAACGCTGAAGTAATCTCCGGAACCGCCCATTACGAGAACGGTGGATATCCCCGTTTGTTCATACAACGGTTTGACACAATCAATGAATGAGGTTATCGGCTCATCCTGCTTTGAAACGAGTTCTTGCATTCTTCTATCTCGAATCATGAAATTCGCAGCGCACGTATCTTCATCCATGTAGAAAGTCGAAGCACCTGCTTCGATTGATTCGCTGATGCTAGAAGCTTGAGAAGTGCTTCCGCTCGCATTCTCTGTCGAAAAGCAACTGGTGTCCATTTGAAAAGGCATGTTTTGGAGAAAAGGTGATATATCCACATTCGCAACGTAACGACCATTGGATGCCCGGACCTTGACGGAATCAGGCAAAGAAACACAGAACTCTCTCCCATCTTCTGGAATGTGGTTGTAGATACCCAACTCCAATGCATGCAAGAGGGTTGATTTGCCGTGATAGCCGCCTCCGACAATCAGAGTAATTCCCTTCTCAATGCCCATTCCTGTAATCTTACCTCTGTTTGGCAATTGAAATTCAAACCGCATTGTGTCGGGTGAGCGGAAGGGTATGGCATCGTTAGATTCCAAAGGCCTTTCATCCACACCGCTTCTTCTTGGGAGGATTGACCCGTCTGCAACAAAAGCAACCAGATTCTTGGAGGAAAGGCTATTTCGAAGA
>JBEKDJ010000432.1:0-4491 GCA_050014415.1 Thermodesulfobacteriota bacterium
TTGCCTTTGTCGCAGGAAACGATTTGGGGACTTCCGGGATCCTCTTCTATCTCATGGCCTATGCCTTCATGAACATCGGCGCTTTCACCTGCGTTATCCTGCTTGGGAAGAAAGGAGAAGAGAATACCCTGATCAATGATTATGCCGGGATTGGATTCAAGTACCCGCTGCTCGCAGCTTCGATGACCATCTTCCTCCTTTCCATGGCAGGCATTCCACCTCTTGGTGGATTCATGGCCAAGTTCTATGTCTTCAGTGCTGCGGTGAAGTCAAAATTCTACTGGTTGGCCATTTTGGGCGTTCTGAATAGTGCGGTATCTGTCTACTACTACCTTCGGGTTACTATCCTTATGTATTTTAGGGAATCCGAGCGAGAGATCACCGGCCTCGAATTTTCACCTGCCTCTGTGATCGCATTGATTCTGGCTGTGATTGGGACCCTTTACATGGGGATCTTTCCTTCCAATGTGCTCTCCTTGGCTCAACGATCCATCGCCGGGTTGATGTAAGACCAGGAAAAGGTTTAAAGACACCCCTTCATCCATCACATGCTAGGCAATCAGATTCCGATCGAGGCTCCGGTACTGAATCGCTTCGGAGATATGGGCTGGTTGAATATCGACTTGACCCTCCAAATCGGCAATGGTCCGGGCCACTTTCAATATGCGCGTGTAAGCCCTGGCACTCAGCCCAAACCGATCGATGGCCATCTCCAATAGTTTTTGACTGGCCTCATCAATCGCCATGACTTCAACCCCTAAATCACGATTCGCCAGATCCCGATACTTGACGGCAGGGACTTCAATATAGATGTCGATTCGGTCCGTCAAGGGACCGGAGATCTTCGACCGGTAGCGCTGTATCTGAGGGATGGTGCACGTGCATTCGTTGTTGAGATCAGCGTAATAACCGCAGGGACGACCCTGCAAGACACTTCTTATACCAGATGGGATTGATTTCTGGCCAATTCCTGCCCGACCCAACTCCCGCATACGCCTTCTCCAGGCCCCTTGAACTGGCTGGGCTTTGACCCCTCATACCCCAGGAACCCCAACACTCTGGTAGAGTATGTCCGAAAATGGAGGATGCAACAGGGGATTTAACAGGTGGAGCTTGCCTGGAAAATCGGGATAAACGAATTGACCCTCGTGAACTGGGAAATCAAGGGCATGGTCCCCCGTATCAAGAATTTAAGGGAGAAGTTGATTCAGGAGGTTGAGGGGCGGGGAGGTTCGAAGAATGTCTGACGGATAATATTCAGCAGTCAAAAAGAATTATTCAATTTAGTCAACCCCGTCCCCCAGAGGCGTTTCTGCCCTTACATGCGCTATCCCATTCTCTAAATAGTGAACTCGGACCATCTTTGCATAAACGGCCATGGGTAAATCCCGCCGAAGGCGGGACTTCGGAAGGCGATCGATTTGACATTCTCCTACGGTGATTATAAAATTCATTCGTGTTTAATTGCATATGGGAGGTTAAGAAATGAGAGACTGGAGAACCTTTTTCATTTTTATTCTTGCTCTATGGCTTGCACTGGAAGCTGGCGCATTGGTTGCTCAAGAACATTTTCTTACGTTGACAGGCACTGTGGTGGCCATTCAGGGAGGCGCCAGAAAGTGGTTAGATGTAAAAAGTGAGACGGATGAGGTAACTGTTAGTTTCAGGATTGGAAGGAATACGGTCTATGTTCCCTCAAGATACCCCAATGTAGGAGAGAAGGTGCGGGTCGTGTATATGACAGAGAAAGGGGTTAGCGTCGCCACAAAAGTGTTGATCTTTAGCAAAGAGCAGACAGACTGAAGAAGATTTACTTACTTTGGAAATAAAAAACATTTTCGGTTAGGGTAGGGGTAAGCATGCCCGTTTCGTCTATGGGTTAGGGCAAAGGCTTAAAGTCATTAACCATACCCTTTACCCTTAGCTCCTACTGGCCTCCACACCTTAACCCTAACCCTGACCCATCAGACCATTTTCATGATTCGAGCCTGCCTACTAAAGCCTTGGGGAGATCAATAGGGACGTTCATGACATTATAACTTCTTTAAGGCAGGTACTTAGACGGAGGGGGAGAAAAGATAGGGACGGAGTTTACTGAGTTGAATAAATATAGTATTGATTTAACGCCTTAGGCAGAAGGGAGGGAAGTAATGCACCGCCAGGCTCGGCTTGATGCCCCTGGTACACTTCATTACGTGGTCATTCGCGATTTCGAGAGAGGGAGGATCGTTGAAAATGAGGAGAGATGCCCTTGTTGTGAGTCCTTTCTTGTAAGCATCTTCAGATCGTTTATATTCTTTCATAGTAAATACTTATTTCAGGTACAGGTACTAATTATAAATACATATAATCATTAATCAACAGATTTAAATATAGGTGCTGGTGTGGCAAGGGAAGGTACTTCATGGGGGTGACTAAGATGAATTATCGCAACTAGTTGACAAAACTGGCTCCTCGTAGAGTCAAATCTTCGATTTCACCTTAACCGACGGGCATAATACTTTTATTTTGTAACTAAAACGATGATAATCTCTAGGCGATTAAATTTCTATCTAAGCTCCGGTACTGGATGGCTTCGGAGATATGGGCGGGTTGAATATCGACCTGACCCTCCAAATCGGCAATGGTCCGGGCCACCTTCAATATCCGCGTGTAAGCCCTGGCACTCAATCCGAACCTGTCGATGGCCATCTCAAGCAGCTTCTGACTGGCCTCATCAATCGGGCAAAACTTCTTGATTTGTCGGTTCGTCATATGGGCATTACAGTAGATCTTCATCCCCTACAAGAACGCCCTGTGCAGCGTTTACATGAAGATGAGATTCCTGGACAGCCACGTCGAAAGGGCAGGGGAGAACATAAAGGAAATGGAAAGCCTGTGGGACCCCACGAGGGTCCTTCAATACTACCAGGAGCAGCTTGACTACATAAACTATTGCGTTAAGGACATGTCCGGGAAGATTATGAGGTACATTCAGGAGGGTGATTTTAAGTGAGGCTAAAACCCGAAACGACAATGGGATTCACGCAACAGTGTCTTTGACCATGGGCTCGCCGTCACCGATATGCTTCTCTACGGTGTCTGATACGCATCACCCGAACAGTCTTTTCTTTTTCATCGATCTCATAAATAATCCGGTAGTTCCCAACCCTGATCCGCCAGTCACTCCTTGAGCCCGTAATCTTATGGCAGCCGGTTGGCCTTGGGGTTTCAGCGAGGGTCTTGATGTGATGAATGATCCGTTGAAACATCTCGGGGGAAAGCCTTTTCAACTCCCGCTCAGCCGCTCGCTCCAGCAGCACCTCATACATCTGGATGATACTCCTTCAGGAAGTCCTCCAGCTTCCCAAATTTAAGAGGTTTCTTTCTCATTTCTCCAAGCATTCTCAAGTCTTCGACATCTTCCAGACGTTCCAGCATCTCTTTATATGCATCAATGTCGAGGATGACAGCGGCTGGTTTGCCTTCCCGAAGGACAACCTCGGGAACCTTCTTTCTTGACTTGCTTTTCATAATGGATTCCTCCATGATCCTTAGATCTGGCTTTCTCTCCGAATCTTAGAATAACCTATTTTGACCTGAAATTTCCTCTGATATCATCTCGACCGACTCGGAGGAGGTCATGCGATCAGATTTCTATCTAAGCTCCGGTACTGAATCGCTTCGGAGATATGGGCGGGTTGGATATCGACCTGACCCTCCAGATCGGCAATGGTTCGGGCTACTTTCAATATGCGCGTGTAAGCCCTGGCACTCAGCCCAAACCGATCGATAGCCATCTCCAATAGTTTTTGGCTGGCCTCATCAATCGCGCAAAACTTCTTGATTTGTCGGTTCGTCATCTGGGCATTACAATAGACCTTCATCCCTTTGAATCGATTGAGCTGAATCCTTCGGGCGTCATCAATCCGTTTCTTGATCTCTCGTGACGACTCCCCTGACTCACGTTTCGCCAGATCCCGATACTTCACAGCGGGAACCTCAATATGGATGTCGATTCGGTCCATCAAGGGACCGGAAATCTTCGACCGGTAACGTTGAATCTGAGGGATCGTGCACGTGCATTCGTTGTTGAGATCAGCGTAATAACCGCAGGGACATAACCGCAGGGACAGGGATTCATCGCAGCAACGAGCATAAAACGGGCAGGATAGGTGAGCGAGGTTGCTGCCCGAGAGATCGTCACCCTTTCCTCCTCCAAAGGCTGCCGCAACACCTCCAAGACATTTTTTCTGAATTCAGGCAACTCATCTAAGAAAAGGACTCCGTTGTGGGAAAGACTGACTTCCCCAGGCTTCGGAATCTGTCCCCCACCGATCAAGCCTGCATCGGAGATGGTGTGATGCGGATTGCGAAAGGGCCGCGTAACGATCAGGGAACTCTCTGCGGGGATCAAGCCCATCACACTGTGGATCTTTGTCGTTTCAAGGCTCTCCTCAAAATTCATATCCGGCAATATGGTGGGCAGTCGTTTTGCAAGCATGGTCTTTC
>JBEKDJ010000433.1:0-4224 GCA_050014415.1 Thermodesulfobacteriota bacterium
TGGGAGTCACCACGTTGAGATACCAAAAAATCGACGATATGGTGGAGGCCATTGGCCTCCCACAGGACAAGCTCTGCCTCTATTGCTGGACCGGAGAGTATTCACCTCCCTAAGGTATTCTGGGGTCGAGGATTCAAGTGGTCAGGTGAACTTCTGAGGAACCTTATCCAGTATTCAAATATTAAAAGCACTCGAACCCTAGAATTCTTGAACCCGTCTATTTGGAAAATCTAACCCTGTCCCCAACTTTGATGCCATTATTGGAAAACCAACCCTTATTCATCTCCAATGCATAGAGGATGGGTTGGGGTGGCGCATGGGATTCCAAGGTCAGGGGTTTCATATCCGTAAAACGAAGAACATCCCCTCATCCTTGCCCAAATCCTTTCTGTCCATCAACCCATGGTTCTTCTCCTCCGGTGTCTTTGCCACCTCCACCCTGATTTCTCGGTTCTTAATATAGAGTGGGATTTTCAAGAAACCCTGGGAATGGGCGATCGAAATCCAAACCAAGAAGAGGACGAAAATAATCGTCTCAATCCTTCGGACCATGGAGATTCCTTCCCTTTTCCGCCCATCCCATCTTTTCCATCTGATCGGCCAGATGACGAATTTCATCTTTGATCTTGCCCGTATTCCACTGGATGAAGAGAACCCAAAGGGGAAGAAGAAGCCAGATGATCAGGAGAATGCCCAGAAAGACGATCATCCCGATGGCGATTCCAAAAGGAAGTTCTTTAAAGATCTCCTCAATGTACCACTCCATCCCCATTACGAATCTCCTTTCTGTCTAATCTCTTATTTGGGTCGTTCTCCTCCCAGCTTCTTCCTCAGCTTCTCGTTCACCTTCAGAATCTGATCAGGATCTGAACCACTCAATTCCCAAGAATAGTTATCCTTGCCATCCTTTTTCAACTTAATCTTGACCTCTGCAGGAAGGGGTTGTTCCTGCTCTATCCTCTCTTTATCTACTATGACCTTGGTGACTGACGGGACCTCTGATTTCTCGGGGGAGGGAAGAGGTTTCTTCTCGCAGGCGATGGTGACGAAAGCCAGCAACAAGCAAAATGCCATTATTCTTTTCATCCCATCACAGCTCCTGAAGGCAAGGAAACATAGTCTCACACTGCTTGGCATCCGATGGGTCACGGTCCTCCAACCCGAGCCACAGAGATCAATCCTCTTTCAAGAGAAGTCGGCATCCTTTCAGAAAATCATCTAGGCTACGGGCATCTTTGGGGTAGGAATAGATTCGCAATCGCACATCTGTCCCCTTCGGGACATAGCCCCCTTGTGTCAATTTCACCTGAACCCTTTCACCAATCTCCTTCGCCACCTTCTTGTCACAGAAAGCAAAGAAGTAGACTCTATTGTTCTGGAAAGGAATGACAGAGTCAACGGAGCGGACCATCTTGTGAAGGGCATACATGACTCCCTCCCAGATTTCGCTGCTGAGCAAAGCCTCCCTCTTGTTCCGTTGATCCCAAAACTCCACCCGAATCAAGGTGAAAGAGGATTTGTCCTTCTCCGCCTCTTCCATCATCTTATTGAGAATCAGATTATAGACGGAATCGACTCCAAACAGAGGAAGGGTGAAGATAAAGGAGGCGCCGCTGCCCAATTTGCTTTCCGCGAAGATGGACCCTTGATGACCCTCGATGATCTCTTTGGTAATGGCCAAGCCGAGACCGGTCCCTTGAACGATCCCCTTCTCCGTTGTCTCTCCTTGATAGAAACGGTCGAAGACCTTAGGGAGGTCCTCAGGAGAGATACCCACGCCCGTATCGGTCACCACCACCTTCAAACAGTCACGCTTTTCCGTGAGCCCCCTCGAATCAATGGTGATCATTCCTCCGTGGGGCGTGAACTTGATTCCATTCCCGATAAGATTGATGAAGACCTCTACCAGACGATTTCGATCAGCCAAGACGATCGGTGCATCAGGGTCGATTCGATTTTCAAAGGTGATCCCTTTCTCTTCCAAGCGTTGAGATAATGTCATCAGCGCATCCTCGACCACTCCAATCAGCCGGATCGGCTCAAATCTCAATTTCAATCCTTTTCCAGATTCGATCCTAGAGAAATCGAGGAGGGTTTCGATCAGATTGGTCAGGCGTAGGATGTTCTTGTTGGCGATACCCAGATATTCTTTTTGATCTTCGGTGAGGCTTCCCACATGTCCTTCAAGCATGAGGGAGATAAATTCCTTGATGACGGTGAGGGGGGTCCGAAGTTCGTGGGAAACGCTGGAAATAAAGACCGATTTCAATTTGTCGAGCCGTTTGAGTTCTTCGTTCGTCCTCCCCAATTCCACTGATTTCTGGGTCAGATCCCAAATGAGATTCCTCTCACGGATAACCCGGTTCAATTTCGCCCTGATTTCGTCGATGGTGAAGGGTTTTGTGATGTAGTCCGTCGCTCCGAAAGCTACCACATCGGTATAGTTGTAAGAAGCTGAATGAGCAGTCATGCAGATGATATGGACGTCTGGGAATTCAACCCGGACGGCCTTCATCAATTCGAACCCGTCCATCTCTGGCATCTTGATATCGGTGATCAAGATGGTGAAGGGCTCACGCCTCAAGGCCTCCAGGGCCTCTTTCCCATTTGCGACCGTTGCCGTCTCGTAACCAAAGCGGTTCACCATCTTCGAGATCAACTCACGGAGGGCTTCCTCATCGTCAGCCACTAAGATTCGTTCTTTTTCCTCAGCGATCAGTCCTTTTTCTGAAGGCTTTTCTCCGTCCATGGTCGTTCCCCTAACAGAAGCATATTCCTTTTAAAGGGTAATTTCAACAAAATTGTACGGATTTTCAATTATCTAAATGAGATCAACCGCTTGATACATCACCCACCTGGTCACTGTGACATTTTTGTGACATCCGCCGCTGGTCTAAAATCTTCACTGTTGCCCTAAGACTCTCAGGGCTGTGATGGGCATACCTCTGCAACATTCGACCATCCTTCCATCTTCCTAGTCTTTGAATCGAGAGAAGATCCCCGCCATCTTGATGTAACCATGTCGCCCACGTATGTCTCAAGTCGTGAAAGTGCATATGCTTTAAACCTGCTTTTTCACAAGCCTCATGGAGTGTACTCAGGAGTTTCAGTTTTCTGATTTTCTTGCCTTCAGAATTGGTGAACACAAGTGGGCTCCTAATATGTCTTGCTCTGCTCCGCAAGACCGCCATTGCAGTATCGTTTATTGGAAGGGTGTCACTTTCCTTGTTTTTTTGCTCCCAAATCGTGAGGGTGTTTCGAGTAAAATCGATCTGAGACCACTGAAGGCTTAGAATTTCGTCCTCCCTTAATCCTGTTTGGACTGCAAAAACTACCAACTCCCTTAACCATCCTGGGCAAGCCTCCAACAATTTCTCTTCCTCTTCATCGGTCAACCATCTGTGCCGAGGAATGACTTTCTCCCTCGAAATATCTTTGACAGGGTTTTGTCTGACCCACTGCCATTCCCTGATACCGATCCTGAAGAGGTGTGATAGAAAATTCAGTTCGTTGTTAATGGAGCCAGAACCAATGTTCTGTCTGATCCTCTCCTCTTTGTAATCAGAAACTAGGGAAGGCGTAATTTGAGCCATCGGAATATCGAGGCCAAAGAATCGAATTAAGGTATTCGACATGCATCGATCGTTCTGCCGTGAACCAGTAACTTTCTGCGTTGACCGTTTCAGATATCTCTCAGTGGCTTCCTTCAACGTCTTCATCTCTCCTGGCAACTGCTCAAACCATTTACCTTCTGCAATTTCTCCCCTAACCATATCATGAATCCTTTGGGCCAATTTCCGATCCTCTGTTTCAGTGGACTTTCTGTAATGCCTCCCCTTACAAACAAAACTCATCCACCAGACCTTGCCTCGCTTATAAAGTCCCATCCGACACCTCCTTTTCGAGGCCCTTGATTTGGTCCGGTTTCCCGTGATGGGGATTATACTTCAACCGTTTTGCCTCCGCAATAGATTTCTTGACGATGGAATGAATGTCTACAACCGGCCTGCCTATGGCCTTTAGAATGCCTTTGGCCTTCTTTTCAACACTAACCCCATCTCTCCTATGATCCTCGATCCAAGCATCAATATCTACTTTCCTAAACCTCACCATTTTACCGATCTTATAATGAGGTATCTCTCCAGTTTTTGCCCATGTGTAGATGGTTGATGATTTGATACTCAGATAGCTGGCAACTTGACCAACACTCCAAAATCCTCCTTC
>JBEKDJ010000434.1:0-8076 GCA_050014415.1 Thermodesulfobacteriota bacterium
ACATTGATAATGATGTAACCTTTCGGACACCAATCAACAGGGTCATCTGCTTCAAAAGCAGCGTACTTGGAAAAATCCGTGTCACTTACGCCGCACTTCGGGAAAAACATATACTTTACGCGGCCATGTTTGCCATAGGGGCTCCAACCGATAAGAACGGGATATTTTCCCTCTTTCTCCGGTCGGAAGATATCGACGTATATCTTCACGTCATCCCGCATCGTCACAGCGACATCGTACTCACAAATGATTCCTTTTGCCTTTTCTGTCCGTGGGTTTAATCCTAGGTATTCACCTTCCGTGGGCGGAACACCCTTCCAGAAAATCATTTCGAACTTCTGTTTATTCACGACTACCTCCTTTCTCTGGACACAATGCCAACGTTTAAATCTGATAGCCCCCAGTAATAACAATCCTCTCTCGATACTCTTGGAAAAGAACTATAGAGACAATAATTAGTACGACTAGAAAAGACAGAAATATATAGATTAAAAAACGGGTTAACTCATTACTCTCTCAAATTCTGTAAGAACTCCATTGAGTATTATCAAAACTTTTTTCCACTCTGAATATTCCAATCAGGAGTATTTGCTATTTTTTGACCCTGTTCGTTTGGATTTCTCTTAGCCTCCTAAATAGGCTTTTTTCACTTGCTCATGATTGGCCAATTCCTTAGCATCACCTTCTAAAGTGATATTACCTACCTCAAGAATATACGCCTTGTTCGCTAACTCAAGCGCCATTCGCGCATTCTGCTCTACTAACATAACGCTGATATTGCTTTTATTAATACTGCTAATAATATTAGCCACCTCTTCTACCAATAAAGGGGATAATCCCATGCTCGGTTCATCCATTAAAAGTAGCTTAGGCCTTGCCATCAAAGCACGAGCAATAGCCAGCATCTGTTGCTCACCCCCACTTAAGCGTCCAGCCAGCTGCCACTGCCTTTTTTTTAAGATGGGGAAATGTTCGTACATTGCCTCGAGGTCTTTTATTATCTCATGCTTGTCTTTGCGTAAATAAGCACCCATTCTCAAGTTATCGAATACTGTCATGGGTGCAAAAACTATTCTTCCTTCCGGAATATGAGCAATTCCCAGCTTGACAATGTCGTGAACTGGTAATCCATTGATTTTCTTCCCCTTAAGCCATATCTCACCTGAAGTGGGCATCTTTAACCCGGATATCGTCCTCAGGGTCGTCGTCTTGCCAGCACCGTTGGCTCCAATTAGCGCAACGATTGCTCCCTCATCCATGCTAAGTGAAATACCCTTCAATGCTTCTGCCTTTCCATAATGAACTCTAAGGGTTTTAATCTCAAGCATTAACTACTTTTTCCTCTCTCTTCCTAAATATGCCTCGATGACCTCTTTGTTCTCTCTTATTTCTTCAGGTAGACCTTCGGCAATCTTTTGCCCATAGTTTAATACAACAATCCTGTCGCATAGATTCATTACTGCCTTCATATCATGCTCCACCAGCACAATCGTAATGTTTCTCTCCCGTATCTGTCTGATCAAATTAATCATGTTCTGAGTTTCTGTTGCGTTCATCCCCGTTACTGGTTCATCCAGAAGTAACAACTTAGGATTAGTAGCAAGAGCCAGACAGATGCCAAGAATCCTCTGATGTCCATGAGGTAGATTTGCGGCAAGTTCGTTAATTAGCGGTGTCAGACCCATAAACTCAAGTACTTCTATAGCCTTTTGTCTCAACAGCTCTTCCTCTTTGAGGGCAGTAGGAGTCCGTAATATTCTCTTCAATATATTTGCTTTATAGCTCAGGTGGTATCCGGTGAATACATTGTCAAGAACTGAAAGCTTCATAAATAAGCTTGTCGCTTGAAAAGTCCGACTTATTCCCAAGTCTGCTATTTCGTGGGCCTTCAACCAAGTAATTTCCCGACCATTAAATAAGACTTTCCCACTCGTGGGAGGGAAGAAACCACTAATCAAATTAAACAGAGTAGTTTTGCCTGCCCCATTCGGACCGATCAGGCCCAGTATTTCTGTATCTATAACGTTAAGGTCTAATTCACTGATAGCCGCTAAACCACCAAAATATTTATTCAGCTTCTTAACTTCAAGGATTATATTCATTTTCTATTCCCACGAATCTGACTTCTTAACAGGCAAGAAAGTTCTAATCCACCTGGCTACACTGGCTACACTTTCGGCAGGAGATTGAAGTCGTCCCCTCCTTAATAAGCCTAAAAGGCCATCTGGTAAGAAGATGACCAGCAAAACGACAATGATACCAGTAAATATCGGCTCAACCTCCCTAGTAATACGCAGAAATTCTGGAATAAGTGTCATGACGAGGGAACCAATAAACGGACCTAAAATAGCAAATTCTACCCCACCTAAAATTGCATATACTTGAACATAAAGAGTCTTAAAAGGACCGAATGTAGAAGGTACAATTGACCCATAATAGTGAGCAAAAAAACTCCCCATTAATCCAGTAGCAGCGGCAGTAATTACAAATGCGAACAGTCGGTATCTGAAGATGTTCACCCCAAGCGATTCTGCTAAGCGGGGATTTAAGCCAATTGCTCTCCAGGCTCGACCTGTCCAGGTGGCATAAAAGGCTGAGAATGCAAGAATCACAATAAAAATTAAAAATAGCATCAGATAATAAAAGGATGTTTTGGAAGTAAATTTTATAGGAGCCAGAAAGGGAAATGGAATAGGTTCTGGACGGGGAATATTATAAATCCCTACATATCCCCCAAACACATCAAAAGTACCAAATATCAATACGATTATGAAAGCGAAGACTAGGGTTAGTATTACAAAACCTATTCCTCCCTTCCTGACTAAAACATAGCCAGAAAAGAAAGCAACTATTCCTGTTATTATTGCAGAGGTGGGTAAAGCCAGCCAAAACGATACCCCCAATCTCACTGTAAGCAAAGCAGAGGCATAAGCCCCTATCCCCCAGAACCCAGCAATTGCTATAGTAATTAACCCTGTTCTAAGAAGGAATATGAAGGTCATTGCCAGTACGGTGTTAATACCCACCATAATCAGTAGGTGGATGTAATAAGGATTATGGATTATTATGGGCACTAAGATTAGAATTACTACCAGGAAGATCAGACCGATTAATTTACTAAAGTTTTGCACTTTTCTAGGCCCACAATTTTTCGAGGTAAATATCGAGAAAGTTTTGGTTAAATTCAACTTTCATGCTATTCAGTGCAACCGTAATATGGTTTAGCAAAATGTGCCTTCGTACTTGGAAGGCTAAAAGGCGGATGGATACATCCGAAGAAACCGTTTTGTCTCTTAACCATTGGAGGATCTTCAGAAGCTAATGCCACATGACGATGAATGGCTTGAGGGTTCCGAACTTGATAATGTCCAAAGCCTAATCGTTGTTTCAGGTCTTTGATCATCTGCTCAATCTTCCAGCGTTTGGCGTAGTATTTAACGATATCCAAGGCAGAGAGATGGAGATTCGTGGAAACAAGATAAGAGTCCTTCTTTCGTTTTTCTTTTACGACCACTACTGCTACTTCGCCCAGACCCTGGATGATGCCAACAAAGCGGGCAATCTTTAGGGTTTTGTTTTTACCATAGACGAAGAGAAAGACCTCTCGATAGGCCGCATGGATGGTAGAGAGAGTGGTGACTTTGGTCTTCTTTCCTTCCAGGAAGAGAACGGACGTGGATTTGAGTTGAGAGATCATATGGTAACCATACTTTCGACACAGCTGAGCCAATTGTTTCGTCCAATACCAGCTATCCGCCAGAAGGTAGAGTTTGCAAGGGATAGGGAGTCGAAGAGCTTGGAGCATCTTTTTGGCCATGGTGATCTTTGTCTGGAACGAACCGCATCCTTTTGTCCCTTTAGGATGATAGAGTTTGGCCCAGAGGGGCAAAAGAAAGTCCTTATAGAGCAAGGCAGAGAGGACCCATTGGTGGCCGAAGACGTAGGCCTTCTGGGCATGATCTCGATGCCAGGCACATCCGGGAATCTTTTTGCCACTCTTCCGAACAATCGTGTCATCCACGATAAGAAAGAGCACGGAATGGGGTTTGATCCGCAAGGTGTGGAAGAATTGTTCCAAAGCGGTCTCGGCCACCTCCTCCATGGCCCAGACGTTTTGTCCAAGGAATCGGGTGAAACTGGACAACCAAAGATAAACGAAGAAAAGAGTTTGAAGGAAGGTCTTGAAAAAGCCTCCGAGAAGCAGAATAATAGTTTTTGGATATCTTGTTTTGCATTTTGGATGTTCATCATAGGCTGTTTTCCTTTCCGGGCTAAAGTAAGTTCGCGCTTTCATTAGCCTATTTTAGGACAACAGCCTTTTTTATGCACTCATTAAAAAGTGCAAGACTTTAGTAATTTATTAGAACTCATGCTTATCCGGTTAAAGCGGGATTTCTTCTGGAGGTTGTCCAAGCAAGCCTCCTGGCCTAAAAAATGTGATAAATCCTATAATGGCGAAGAACAATATCTGGGCCACACCAGTGCCAATAAAATATTGACCAAAGCTCAAGGTAACCCCTAATATTAGTCCAGCAATAATAGCTCCAGGCATGCTGCCAATTCCCCCAAGCATCACTACCAAAAGAATAAGGAGAACTATCATTCCCATCCCAGGAGAAATGGCAAACACCGGGGCCATAATTCCGCCCGCAAAGGCAGCAAGAGCACAACCAACTGCCATAGCTCCTAAATATATCTTATTTGGATTTACTCCCTGTAAAGCAGCTACATCTGGATTAAATGAGACAGCCCGCATACCTCGGCCAATGTTCGTTTTCTGAAGGAAAAAGTGTAATCCTAGCAGCACTACTATAGCGAGTATAATTAATACTACTTTCTCAAAGGATATGCCAACTCCACCCAGTTTGAACATCCCTGTGAATATGGACGAAACACCTCTCGATGACGTTCCAAAAACCAACAGGGCCGCCTGACCAATGAGCATCGTCAGACCCAAGGCGGCTACGATGCCGTTTAAAAGCTGTCGACCCATAAATTGAATCCGACGGAAAATAAGTCGATAAATGATTCCTCCCAATATACCAGGCACTATTGTTGCCACACACAAAGAAATAAAGAAATTAACCTTAAGGAGGACCATGAGCCCCCAGAGAATATAAGCCCCGAGCATATAAAATTGACCATAGGCAATAAATAATACCCCGGAAACGGAAATAATTAAATTGAAACCGGAAGCCAGCAGTACATAAACCATTCCCATTCCTAACCCGTCTATAATTAACTGTACAAATATGGATACCATTACACTCTTTCATGACTTGCTCAAGGAACTGGCTAACACTTTAAAGCTCTAAGTTCCTTGAGCAAGTCAGCATCCCAAACACTCATGCCCACAAGGGCCATTTGTAGCATGAAAATAAGCACCCCCACCCCTTCCCTCCCCTCTCAAGAGAGGGAGGGTGAGGGGTGCTCGACCGCTAATCCCTATTTATATTCTCCAAAAATTCGCGATTTCTTAATGTATCCAAATGCTTCTTCTATAGATAGGGAATCAAGGACTTTAATTTTCCCTTCCTTCAATGTACCCATAATGGGCGCGTAGAGCCCATCGATGGTTTTAGGATTGGACTGATCCGGACGGCTGATCATCATGGCGTGTCCAAAGGGCGAATCAAATTTAATACCATTGCCTATTACTGCGGCGACCTTATCTGGATCGATGCTTTGTGCTTTTTCCAGCGCCGTTTTCATCAGATACCACACTTTTGAAAAAAGCACAGCAGGGTTGTCCCACTTTCCATATTTAGCAATAAAGGCATCTTTCGCTTCCTTTGTACCTGGTAATAAATGAGGCTCCAGATCGAAATCAATGACAGGACCAATAGCTCCTTCAAGTATGTTCAGAGGGACCACTTTACCCCAATTCCCAGGATCAACTCCACGATACATAAACAATATCCCTTTATAACCAGCCTCACGCAAGAACTTTACTGAAAGAGAATCCTGCACCGTTCCGCCACCAGCGGTACAATAGACTTGTGGGTTTGAGGTTTTCATTTTGGTTGCATAAGCACTAAAATCTGTCGTATCCGGCGGGTAAAAAATCTGGGTCACAAAATTCAGGTTAAGGACTTGGCACAGTTTCTCTATTTGTTTAGCATCACCGTGGCCATGCAAAAGGTCAGGGAACATACCACCAACAGTCTTGACCTCTGGATATTTTGCAATAAACCATGTCCATTCCACAGGTACCGAGGTGTTTAGGTACGATCCCTGGAAAGTGTATTTGAGGTTCGGCCTGAGAGCTGCCGGGGAAGGGGTGGAGACAATTGATAATATCTTATTCTCCTCAGTAAGAGGGATCCAGGCATCTGCGGTGATATCACCCATTAGAAATTTAACCTTATCCTGAAAAACCAACCTTTCAACAGCCGCCCGGCCTGTTTCGGGATCATTCTTGCTATCGTATACGATTAAGTCAATTTGATACCGATCACCTCCGATAGCCAATCCACCTTTCTTATTATAGAGAGGAATCACTACAGCAAGAAATCTTTTCATGTCAAGACCGAGTGGCCATCCAAGGTTAGTTAAGAGGCCTACTTTCAGGGTCTTTGCTTGTGCTGCTGCTGGCTTGGCAAAAGACCCCATAAAAAATATTGCCATTATTGTTCCTGTGACTACCGTCACAATAAATAATTTTTTCGCTTTCATTTTTAATCCCTCCTTTTTGTAGTTTAGGTCTAAGCCTATCAGCCAACCGGTGGTTTGGTATTAGGAGGCGGTGGATTTTTCATTCCGATGCGAAAGTATTCACCCGTCTCCTTGCGCTTCCAGCCAACTCGCTGATTCAAAGGGTGCTCAACTCTAATGGCTCCTGGCACGGGGCAGTCGCTAACACAGCAACCACAAAACCAGCATTCATCGGGATACAATAGAACAGGCGGTTTCCCCTTCTCTGGATTGGGTACCATCACATCTGATCGGCACACGTCTGCACAAGTGTTACAGCCGGTACAGAGATCAGGGTCAATAATGATTGCCTGGCATGGCATGATTGGATTGGGAACCATATAGGCTTTCTCTTCCATAATCACTCACCTCCTTCAATTGAGCTTTTTTGGCCTCACATGCTTTCTTTTAAAGACCACAGTGCTTCCTGTAATTCTCTTCATAAGTAGGGCCATTAGGGGTCAGAAGCCAATAGTTTAAAGGTAGCTCCCCAACCTTGATATCCCCATTCTCCAGCCTGATGGTGACAAGCTTGTTCCACTCCGGTGGATCCATTTTTGGATAGTCCAGTCTTTTGAATTCAAGGGCTGAATTGCTTGCCCTCCGGGTTAAAGAAGCATGCATGATGATTTCACCCACGGTGATGTGCGTCAGACATTCCAGGGTGCGGGCTAACTCATGCGGATTCCGGATGTAGGCTGTTGAGGCTTCACTCTCCCGAATGCTGTTGAACCATCTGAGACCCATTTTAAGCGTTTCTTCATTCTTATATTCACCGCAATAGTCCTGCATGATTCTGCATAGCCCTGCCCGTAACTCCTTCCATCCTATTCCATTCTTATTCTTAAGCGGGGCGTAGACGCGGGCCTTTTCTTCATTTACCTGCTTCCCTTCAATGCTTGGAGCTCTGGCTACCTTTGCATATTGGGCTGCCTTTCTCCCTGCATATCTACCCGAGCAGGCTGCTACAGAGTGGTCTGCACCCGCATATGTTGAACATCCGGCTACATATAAACCCTCCAGGCTGGTCTTAAGATCCCAGTCAAACACCAGTCCGCCGCCATTACAAAATCCTCCCGTGCGCCATTGGCGCGGTCCATATGAACCCCACCAGGCAGTAAAGATATATTGATCGGGAGGCATTACATTCACCTGAAGCATATCCTTGTCAGGGTCAAACCCAGCCCTTTGGTACGTATCATATATGATCCGACACTTGCCTTCATGAGGTATCATGAGGCCCCATAACGCCCTCCGCTCGTGGCTTGGCATGTCGGGCAAATCGGCATAAAGTGGGAGAACAAATTCCCCTTTCATAATGCGTTGGGGCAGATCAGGGATAAGGCTTGGTCCCCAGATTTCATAGGAAGGAGACATGCGACC
>JBEKDJ010000435.1:0-4036 GCA_050014415.1 Thermodesulfobacteriota bacterium
AAAAGCTCGGCAAAACTTTTTTCTTCTACCTCGTTCTCTATCATCTCATTGCACCTTTAGAAAATGGATTTTGGCTTCTCTTAGGCCACAGTATAACTTTTTTCATTAATCTAGGAAAGGTTCAGAAGATAGATTAACGACTCCGATCTCAAGGAGTACAGTTTTGAATTCAGAGTATGCCCTTTTCAACTCTTGCTAACATAAGATTTGTTTCATAGGTTTTGTTCATTTTGAACTTGACTCCTACGGATAATTGTGACACAAAACCATTTACTAGCATTTCCAAATTTCGCATGCCCTTTGCGATTTTTAGTGTGATTTATCATGATGGAGCCGTCACCCACGAACGAGGAAACTTTACAATCCCCCCTTGAGTAAGGGGAGGGTGAGGGGGATTTTTAAGTTATTTTCTACATAATCAGGGGAGACCGCTATGATAAGCCTCAAGGACAGACTCTCGCATCTTACTTATAAAGAAGCTTGCAGACTGCTCGGGTCTGAAGGTGAGCAATTGATCCGGACCGGTGGCAAATACGATATTGAAATCAACGAAAATGTGATATTGGAGGACGATCTTTTCAGGGTTAATTTGGAAGAGGCTGTCGTTACCATCACTCTATCCCCTGAAAAGCCTCATCGCCTGAGATTCGGCTGCAGTACTTGTTCGAACATATGTGAACATTTGGGGGCGGTCTTTTCCCTGATACTTGAGGAGAAATTGTCCTTAGGACTATCGGCCCCTCCTCCAGAAAGATTGCCCGCCGAAGGTCTAAGCAATGAGGCACTGATAATACAGGCCATCGCAGAAAGGGCCGAAAGGGCTCGAACAGAGAAAATGCAGTTAAACTCAACGAATAGGAATGAATTGTGGACGGATTACATGGTTACCAACCGGGCTTCTGGGAAAAGCTACCGTGTTGCGTTGAGGGGTTGGGAAAGAGGAGACTCCTACTGCTCGTGTCCTGATTTCCGGAAGAATACTCTCGGCATCTGTAAGCACATTCTCTACACGATTGAAGGGGTCAGGAAGCAATTCAGTCAATCAGTAAGAAATACATCCTACAAGATCAAAAACATGGCCGTTCATCTTCGGTATGGTGAAGAAGCCGAACTGCGGATCCTGGTCCCTGACAATTTTGATCGGAAGGCAGTGACATTGATTCGTCCCTTCACGAATAGGGCTATTGAAGATATCGGGGGTTTTTTGAAGCGTATCAGAGAGATCGAAAATCTCGGCCACGAGGTGACGATCTATCCTGATGCCGAAGAGTATATGAACAGGGTTCTCTACCTTGATCGGATCAGGCATAAGATAGCAGAGATTCGCAAAGACCCAAAGAACCACCCTCTTCGGAAAACGCTCCTGAAGACGGAACTTCTCCCTTACCAGCTTGATGGGATCGCATTTGCCGTTGGAACGGGAAGAGCGGTTCTGGCGGATGACATGGGACTTGGGAAAACGATTCAGGGAATCGGGGTTGCTGAAATGCTTTTCCTCGAAGCAGGTATTTCAAAAGTTCTTGTCGTTTGCCCGGCATCCCTTAAATCCCACTGGCGCTTGGAGATCCTACGCTTCTCGGGTCGGAGTTGTCAGCTCGTTCTCGGATCTGCCGAGGAGAGAGCTGCTCAATACAATCACCCTTGTTTTTTCACCATCTGTAATTACGAACAGGTCCTCCGGGACCTGATGGCCATCGAAAGGGTAAAATGGGATCTCATCATTCTGGATGAAGGGCAACGGATCAAGAATTGGGAGGCCAAGACAAGCCAGGTGATTAAGGCTTTAAAATCTCCCTTCGGACTCGTTCTTTCCGGAACCCCTCTTGAAAACCGCCTGGATGAACTCTATTCCGTCGTAGAATTTATTGATGAGCAGCGTCTTGGACCTGCCTTCCGTTTCTACAACCGGTACAGGGTCGTGGATGAAAAGGGGAGAGTGCTGGGGTATAAAAACCTCGATGACCTGAGAGAAAGACTGAAACCTGTCCTTTTGCGGCGGACAAGAAAAACGGTGATGGCAGAACTTCCCCCGAGGGTCACGGAGATCAGGAGGATTCCTCCCACGGAGGAACAGATCATCCTTCACAATGCCCAGATGAAGATCATCAGAAGGATCATCTCAAAAAGATATATTTCGGAGATGGACATTCTCCGCCTCCAGAAG
The DNA here is from genome assembly GCA_050014415.1 of Thermodesulfobacteriota bacterium. GTDB lineage: Bacteria > Desulfobacterota > BSN033 > BSN033 > UBA1163 > JBEKDJ01. The sequence goes on from JBEKDJ010000435.1 coordinate 2,165, forward strand.
GCTTTGCTGATCTGCCGCATGGCTGCCAACAGTACCTTTCTGGTCGACAAAGTACCTCCAGGTTATTCTAGCAAACTCGTGGAATTCGAAAATCTCATCGATCAGTTGATTGAAGAGGAGGACCGTAAGGTTGTCCTCTTTTCGGAATGGACGACGATGCTTAACTTGATAGAGCCTTTGCTTGAGCGGCGGAAGCTCAAATATGTGAGGCTGGATGGCTCTGTCCCGCAGAAAAAAAGGCAAGGGTTGATCCACCAATTTAACAAGGAGGCAGATTGTAAGCTTTTTGTTACGACAAATGCAGGTTCGCTAGGCCTTAACCTCCAGGCAGCCAATACAGTGATCAATGTTGATCTTCCATGGAACCCGGCTGTCCTGGAACAGCGGATTTCCCGTGTCCATCGCATGGGACAGAAAAGGCCTGTCCAGGCCTTTCTCCTTGTTACTGAAGAAACCCTCGAGGAGAAATTGTTGGGGACCCTCTCGGCCAAGCATGCACTGGCCTTAGCTGCACTCGATCCGGAATCGGACGTGAAGGCCGTCGATCTTGTAAGCGGCATCGATGAACTGAAGAGGCGGCTGGAGATACTTCTTGGAGCAAAGCCGGATGCTGCTCTCGACGAAAGCCGGAAAATAAAGGTGGAAAGAGAGGCAGAGCGGCTTGCACAGAAGCAGAGAATGGCCACTGCAGGCGGCCAATTGATAGGGGCAGCTTTTGCCTTTATCGGTGAGATTTTTTCTCAACAAACAGAGAAAGAACAAAATACTCAAATAGCGGAAACCCTTAAGAAACGTCTCTCCGAGTGTCTGGAGAAAGACGAGGATGGCCAACTGAAAATGACGATCTCTCTTCCAGACGAATCCGTTCTGGACAATATGGCGAAATCCCTCGCCCAGATCCTCGGCTCCTCCGGTTGAAGACCTTAGAAAATGGAAGGCCCAAATTGACTAAGAAAAATAAGATACCTGACAGGTATCGAATATGGATTGATGTTCGAAAACGATACCGTCTTTCTGATGTCCATATCCAGATGGCAAGAGAACTCGGCATGAATCCTAAGAAATTCGGGAAAATCGCAAATGAGAAACAAGAACCCTGGAAAGCACCGCTGCCTGCCTTCATTGAACATATTTATCTTAAACGTTTCGGCAGAGATAGACCTTCTGATGTAAAATCCATTGAGGAAGTCTTCAAAGCAAAGGAGAAAAAGAAAGAAGAACGACGAAAGAAAAAAGAACTGCAAAAAGAGGCTGGTCCATCAGATCAAAAAACAAACTCATTTGCATTAGAAAAGCCTTGACCTTAGAGACAGTGTAAGGAAAAGCCGCATGCGAAGATTTCACCTACAAATCATTACTGGAAACCATATTCAGCAATCGAAGGTTACGAGTTGAAAGAGAGGATAAATTCATGAATCACCGTTTCTGAACCCGCTGCGGGTTCAGAATACGGTGATTCACTTATTAGACTTTCATTTTAAGAATATCCTGTACTGAGACGAACGGCTCTGATTGCTGATTAAGAGCTTGCAGCTTTGCACGAAGCATCTCCTCAAGGGGCATAATACCTGACAGGACTGTCTTGAAATCATCGCCATCTATCAGAATGATTGCCTTTCGACGATTTTGTTTGAGCAATTTGGGAACATTGTCGGCCCAACCATTGATCGAGAGGAACACGCCCATCGCTTGGTCTCCAGCCCTGTCCACTTGTCCATAGAATCCGTCAAGTTCTCGGCCGTTAGCGGGCTTAGCCCGCCATCTGCATTCTGCAAGGTAATGCGAACCGCTCAGTTCAAATGCGCCGTCGATCTGTTCCGCCCCTTCGTTTCTGGTGAATGGCCTGCTCATCGGAATACCAAAATGCTCAAA
>JBEKDJ010000436.1:0-4033 GCA_050014415.1 Thermodesulfobacteriota bacterium
TCTGACTTTGAGAGAAAACATTTTGTGTATAAATAGTTGACTCGAGCAAGAAAAGAACAATAATAATGAGCAAAAGCCGAGAAATCTTCTTCATGTTCTATGCCCTCTCCTTCGATTCATTCGTCTGACCTGTTCGACGGCGCTCAAGGCTTCGGCATGGGCCCCCCATTATTGAATCTTCACGGAATATTGGGCCAAATGTATGAAATTGTCAAGTTCATCGTAGCTTTACGTGAGAGAAACCCTCATTCAATTTGGCTGAATGGGTTTAAGACGGCATGCTCATTTCATTTTCAGTGTGATAGCGAAGGCTGCCCATAAGATTCTATTATAATGGCCACAATTCCAGAGATCTCAAAACCGCCCACCTGTAAAATGTCTTTCACCCAGAAATCCCATTTTCTTTTCTTGCTAGGTACCCTTTCATGGGTGCCCCCCACTTAATAAAAATAATTACTGTTTTGAAGACAAAAAAAGACACATTTTACCCCATCAAGAACCCTCTGTTTTTTGAAAAGCTGGTAAATTCCAATGTGTTGTACCATTCGGTCCGTTTTGGCACTAAATTTGCTGGATAGAAGATAAAAATAGATTTTTTTAAACATGCTTGCCGATAAAGCCAAACTCCGGACAACCGGAGGGCGGAAAGCCACGGGTCCAGGAAGAAACTAGAGATTGGTTTCTTACCTTTAGCTAGAAACCTAAAGGTGATCCTTGGTGGATTTGCAATTGCAAATCCCCTGGATAGCCGGGTTGCCGAAGCAACAGGAATTTTCGACACCCGTGGCCTATCTTCGCCACGGGTTTCTTGTTTGATGTAAGGTAAGAAAATAAATGAACCCGTTTCAGGAGTAATGTAGCATCTGGGTCGAGTCGGAACTGGTAAGGGGTGCCACCTTTTACTTCACCCTGCCGAAGGGAGGAGGGCTACAAACATGACTATGGATAATTCAATCGTCTATTGTCGTGTGTTGAATGGAAGCATGAGTCATATCCGAAATTCCTTTTCCATGGATGTACTGGTAGCAAAAGTTTGCGAACTTCTGGATAAAGAATTTGGCCCCACTATTTCAAATGATTTGATTTTGTTCTCGGTCTCTTATGGGAGGGATCGGCCCTATGCTTAAGAGTTGGATTTCTCAGAGGTTAAACAATAGACGTTTTCTTCGATACTTACCGGATGGTCCGGGCAGTTTTCAAAATTACCCCTTCAACGTTGAGCAGACTCGCCAGATATTCCTTCTTTTTTTCATCTCCGTCATTGGCATCGTGGTACTCATTCCTCTCGGCATACTTGTTTTAGTACAGAAGAATATAGCCATAGGAGTATCGGATCTGATTTTGGCCACAATACTAACTGGAAATGTTCTTCACGCTCAACGATATAAGAGGTACACCTTTAATATTTATTTAGGTATTTCCTTTGTAGCAATGCTCATTGTTTACGTATTCCTTACGGGTGGGGTCAATAGGAGTGCATTTGTCTGGTATTACACTTTTCCCTTGATAGCGTCTTTTATTCTTGGATCCAAAAGGGGGGCAATAGCAACGGTTTTGATGCTCTTGCCCGCCATGGGTCTCTTTCTGGTGAAAAACCCTCCTTCCTTCTTAGTCAACTATGACTTCGATTTCAAGATAAGATTTATCGTTTCCTTCTTTGTGGTTTTTGTCTTTTCCTACTTATTCGAATACTCACGAGAGAAGAATCGGGAAGAACTTGAAAGAGCACATAATGATTTGGAAAAGCGAGTTGAAGAGAGGACCTCGGCCTTGCAAGAAGCGATTCAGTCATTGCAAAAGGAAATTAGCGAGCGCCGTCGGGCAGAGGAGGCCCTGCGGGAGAGTGAGGAAAAATATCGATCCATTCTTGAGAACATCGAAGATGGTTATTATGAAGTAGACCTTGCCGGTCATTTAACCTTTTTCAACGATTCCGTTTGCCGAATGTCGGGGCGCACCAAAGAGGAATTGATGGGCATGAATGACCGGGAGTATACAGATCAAGAGAACGCAAAGAAATTGTATCAAACCTTTAATCAAGTCTATAGAACAGGGGAACCCCGTAGAGCATTGGATTGGGAGGTTATAAGAAAAGATGGGACCCCAAAATATATGGAGGCCTCTGTATCGTTGCGAAAAGATTCATCAGGCAAACCGATCGGGTTTAGAGGAATTGTACGGGACGTCACCGAGCGGAAGCGGGCAGAGGAGGCCCTGAAGGAGAAGACCGAGGAACTGGCCCGGTCAAATAGAGACTTGGAGCAATTTGCCTATGTGGCCTCCCACGACCTTCAGGAGCCGCTGCGCATGGTGACGAGTTATGTCCAGCTGCTGGCCCGGCGATACAAAGGTAAGCTCGACTCGGATGCCGATGAATTCATTGGCTTTGCAGTGGACGGGGCTACACACATGTGGAAGCTGATCAATGACCTGCTGACCTACTCCCGGGTAGGGATGGGGGGCAAAGAATTAGAGCCCACCGACTGTGAGACGATCCTCAACCAATCCCTCAACAATCTGAAGGTGGCCATTGAGGAGAAGGGTGCCGTCGTGACTCATGACCCCCTTCCGACGGTTATGGCCGAGAGCCCACAATTGGGACAGCTGTTTCAAAACCTGATCGGAAACGCAGTCAAGTTCCGGGGGAACGAACCGCCCCGCATTCACGTCTCGGCCAGCCGAAATGGCAACGGGTGGACTTTCTCCGTACGCGACAACGGGATAGGCATTGCCCCGGAGTACACCGAGCGCATTTTCATCATCTTCCAGCGGCTTCACAACCGGAAGGAATATCCGGGCACCGGCATCGGTCTAGCGATCTGCAAAAAGATTGTGGAGCGACACGGAGGACGCATCTGGGTAGAGTCAGAGGTTGGAAAGGGGGCCACCTTTTATTTCACTCTTCCGGCAAGCAAGGGGGAGCCGCTTTCCCATCGCCTCTCAAAGGAGGCCAGGGCTGAGATTCATGGATAGAAGACAAAGAACGGCAGCCAAAAGCCGAAATCGGCGGGTGGAGGTTTTACTCGTGGAAGACAATCCGGGTGATGTTCGCCTCACGATGGAGGCTTTCAAGGAGGGAAAGGTACGCCACCATCTGAGCGTGGTCGGTGATGGGGTCGAGGCCCTGACCTTCCTACACAGGGAAGGCCCCTACGCCAGCGCTCCTCGGCCGGACCTTATTTTGCTTGACCTTAATCTACCCAAGAAGAATGGTCGAGATGTCCTTGCCGAGATCAAGGCTGAAGAGGATCTGAAAGGGATTCCTGTCGTGGTGCTGACCACCTCGAATGCAGAGAAAGATATCTTAGGAACCTATGACCTCCATGCAAGCTGTTACATCACCAAGCCAGTCGACTTCCCGCAGTTCGTCACAGTCGCCAAATTAATAGAGGATTTCTGGTTCACCATCATCAAGCTGTCAAAGAATGAGGACGCCAATGTCTGATTTTGAAAGAACAAATGGGAACCCGTCGAATGTCCTCAATCAACAACCTGAGACCATCAAGGTGCTGTTGATCGAAGATAACCCCGGAGATGCTCGCTTGGTGAAAGAGATGCTGATCGATGAAGGAGCAAACAAGTTCAGCCTAGCCCACGTGGGGCTGATCAGAGAAGGTCTGTCCCTGCTTCGGGATGAAGATTATCACGTGGTCCTGCTCGACCTGTCACTGCCAGATGGGCATGGTCTCGATACCATCAGACAGGTGTGTGCCGAAGCTCCTCATTTGCCTGTTGTTATCTTAACCGGTTTCGACGATGAAACGATTGCCATCCGAGCTGTCCAAGAAGGGGCACAGGACTATTTGGTCAAGGGGCAGATGGACAGCAATTTGCTGGCACGGGCTATCCGGTACGCGATTGAACGCAAGCGGGCAGAAGAGAAACTGCGGGAAAGTGAGGAGATATTCCGCCAGCTGGCGGAGAACATCCGTGACGTCTTTTATATGTACGAGCAGGATATCACCCAGCCAAGCTACATCAGCCCTGCCTATATGGAGATCTGGGGGCGTCCGTGTCAAAGTCCTTACCAGGA
>JBEKDJ010000437.1:0-4830 GCA_050014415.1 Thermodesulfobacteriota bacterium
TCCATAGGATCGCACCACCCCTCCCCCCACTAACTCAGGACGCCTCCCCTGACCTATACCTTCTTCCATATATTTCCGGTAAGCCCTTCGTGCTTCTCCCTCTCTCCTACCAAACCAAGACAGAACATAGTTCCGATCCTGCCAGTCATTTTTGATGCGTCCTATGAGCACCGCATGCCCACACCAAGGATAATGATCCAATTCCCAAACGTTACTCACCAAGTGGACTCTCAGAGGATTTAAATGAATGTAACGAACCAACTCCCGAAAATATACATCCTCATCACAGACGATCGAATGATAACGGTTCTGAAACAGATGTCCGTGTCGAAGATGACGAAGGTTGTAGGTCACGGCGTAGCCTGTTAGGAAGCGCCTCATGTATTTCGGGAGGCCCAAGGGGCCACTTCGTAAGAGAAGATGAGCATGATTCGTCATTAAAGACCACGCATAGATCCTGGTTTCCGTCTCTTTGGCAAGATCACCCAGTCGTCTGACAAAGTTTTGCCGGTCCTTGTCGTCATCTACGATCCGGCGCTTTTCAATCCCTCGGAGGATAACATGGTGAAGGGTTCCGGGCGCGTCGAGTCTCGCCTGACGGGGCATAACAACTCCTTTAGGGTTTCGGACTCTGGAATTATTCTATAACATAGTTATTCAACTTAGTCAACAACGTCCCCACATTCACCATTATGCTGTGTTCAAAGAGGATGCTCACTTGCTTGCTCTCTTGATCATTAGTTCAATTTGTTCAAAGGGGGGCGATTTCGTATATGAGACCGAAACAGAGTATTCGGGCCCCAGGTTCCTTTTCGCTTCATATTCCAAATCGTTCTTAAGCTCGGCAGTGAATTTCGGGGCCTTGCCCAGGGGGTAGTAGTTCTTAAGCTCGGCAGTGAATTTCGGGGCCTTGCCCAGGGGGTAGTAGCTTTCGAGAAAAAGAACTTCTGGTGGGTCTATGGGATTATCATAGTATGGTCTGATTGTCAATTCAATCCCAGTAGTAGGATGATGCCCAAGAACAACACTTCCGTTACCGGATGGGTTAAGTTGGACTTTCCAGCCCTCTGGGTAGGCCAAACCTTTGGCGTAAGATTCCCACTCCGATCTGGTCAAGGCAAAAATGCGATCAGCATCCGCTTTGCTTAAAATGATCTTCGACTGGGTAATTTTCATAGAATCTCCTCCCTTTCCGTTAAGATTGCCACTTGCAATATAAACCATTCTTCCGTTGGTTTTCAATCAAAAGAACGAAATGCCGGTCTTTGAAACCACGTCCTTTCCTGAGGTGTTTCTACAGATGATATCTGACATGGAAAGGTATCATGGTCAGTCTTTTGGGTCAAATTCTTTGGCCAAGCGACCAAAGTCTAGACAGGGGCTCAGTTGATAAATCAAATATCCTCACTGAGAATTAGCACTTATAGATTGAAATCTCTGCTATTAAGGTAGAATGGTTTCGTGGCGACTTCAGGAAGGAGGGTTACACCGCCACCCCTTTTGTTGCGCAAATAATGAGCAAGCAGGCACGCCACGGATCAGCAGGGGATACCCAACAGACTGAAGATTTCTCTTCAAAAGGCATAATGGCATTTTCTTATCCCTCTATGGAACCCTCTCCGTAGAAGATGCCCTCTGAAGACTTCACTCCATAATCAGTAGAAGCTCCTCCAAAATGAGGGGATCTCAATTTTGGGGAATATGCCCATTGGGTTATTCAAAAGGCAAAATGATAGTTTGGGAAACTTATCTGTAAGCGCCTGCTCCAAAAGCAGAAATGGACGGAGGGTTATTCGGGATCATTGGAAAGGTGAACACAAAAGCGCTCCGTATCCGTTGAACGTTGCACCTACAAATCTTATTCTGGAACGATTCTGGGATTCACCGATTACGGGTGGAAATCAGGAACTCCAATTGAATAGTTGAGAATCATGCCAAAACATTTTCGATGGTATGAAAACAGAAGATCTATAGCAGATACCCGCGCTTTTCATCCAACCTTTTTATTAAGTCTGGTCAAACAATAATGGTCGCTGTCCCTATTTTATGTACGTACAGTCGTAGCCTTTAGGCCTGTCACCTCCAACCTCTTGCTCGGCCCCTTTCCTTTCTTACGATCTCAACGAGTTCTTCCGTGGAGACCGTGGCCTGGATCGAAGGAACATCCAGAGGAGATCGGCATGTCCGCTCAGGGATCAATGCAAAGGTTCTTCCATCTTTTCGGCGGATGATCACCTTTCCAGTCGATTCGGCCCTATCTAAGACACTTGAGAGCTTTTGTCTTGCTTCAGAATAGGTGTAGACTTGCATTTCAAACCTCCATTAATTTAACGCCAAGCTTTAGCGCCGCCCGTTCTAAACCACGATCCAAGGTCAGTAGGGGGGCGGAGTAGCGAACAGCACAGTCAAGGAAGTATGCATCGTAAGCATACAATTTGATCTGGTTCGCGATGGAAATAGCATTGTTTAAATCTACTCTGACCAACCTTAAAGGAATGGTGTGAAAGATCTCTAATCCATGCTGAGCCTAGGTTAACCCGAGTCGACGTTGCTTGATCATGGCTGAGAAGGCATTCCCAATCTCCCAGGGGATCGAACCGGGGCCAATAAGCGTGTGTCCTGATGCCGCTACAACAATTCTATCTCGTTCCGGTTCCGCGACGATGACAGCAAGTAAAGCAGAAGTATCAATCACAATGTCCATGATTCGCCTTTTTATAGACAATTGTACAACGATGTGGCCGGATGTCAATAGACCGGACGAACAAAACCTACAGCAACGAAGGTTTTTTTCGCGAAGCGATAAGAACCTGTTTTAAGATAGGTTGAATATATTGGAAGTGAAATAGTCTGTCAAGAAAAATTGATTTGCAAGATATAACGTTATCCTTCTCATCCGTTCGGGCGTCAACAAGGCAAGAAACCTTAACAGAGAAGTCAAGACCATCGAAGGAAGAGATTTCTCCCTAAACTCTAACCCGTGGATAGCTTGCCAACAAAACTCGTTCCGGGGAAAAACTTGGCGTGAATATGTTTTTCAAACATTAGGTTTTCTGGTCTTAAAAACTGTCCATGCATAGTGCTGGAAATCAGCGTCTTGTTAAAGGCGGACTAAGAACCTTTCCCCCCGGGCCGTCTAATTGTATGTGTGGTGTTGTGGCAGTCGAAGCCCCCGCGAGGGCGAATTCATCCAAAAACTGAGGGCTCTCCTCGTATCTGGCTACAACTTGCGCGCCTACTGGAGTTTTAGCCCTTCGCCCAGCCATCTTGAACAAACTTTCCAGAGTCTTCTCTTTCGAGAGTAGGAATTTGAGAACATTTACATTGTTGAACTCGCAGGTCCCAACAACGCTTGCCAGCACAAGGTATTCTTTCATAGAGCGCTCGGTGAAGCGGCCATCAGCATGCCTCCGAAACTTCGCAAAGCTCTTGATAGCATGCTCCGCGTTGTTGTTGTTCCATGGGACACCATCATGGTTCAGAAAAGTGAACATCTTTGAGCCACTTTTCTGGAATCGTTTTTTGTACTTGTCGGCCAGTTCGGACGAGAAATCCCTCGACGCAACTGAATGCAAGAATCGCAGAACGACCGGTTTGTGCTTACGCATGTTCCGCCTCTTGAGGCCGTAACGGTCTACCGTCTGGATTATTGTTCGCAGCAGAGATCCAAACTCTTGGGCCATGCCCTTCAGTTCTGTGTCCAAAGGGTTTCTTAGCAGATCCTCGTCGATGTCGCGCACGAAATGTACGAGGCACTTTTGTTGTTCACAGGGGAGCGAATCATACGCAGCGTAGAAGTCGGAAATGAGCACACCGGAAAAGGAATGGAGCATCTCTTCGAGGAAAGAGCCCTCACGGGATGGCTTGTAGAAATAATAGACTTTGTCCATGCCGGCAAGCACCCAAACGTAGCCTTTCGTGCCTCGAAGTTTGACCGAGGTCTCATCGACATGCAGGACTTTCTCGTGCAATATGCTCTGGAGAATAGCGTCGTATAGACCTTCGTATTCTGCTGTCATAGTGTGTCTGAACCGTCCTATCCGAGAATAGTCAACGAATATCTCGAATGTGTCTCCTAAAGCCATCCGCGTTCGGTGCATATTCATTCCGCAATAGACCCACGAATAGACGCACCAACTCATCAAATCATGACCGTATCGGTATGGTCCTCCTCGAGATCTGGCCTCCGAGCTGAAGACGTGACCGCACCTTCGGCACTTGTATCGATAGGACTGAATCCTGGTAATCCACCTCTTGACACCGGATTTCGAGAATTTCAGATCGAAAAACCGGCGACCCATTTGCTTGATTTTTTCGATACTGCACTTTCGACATGCTGGACATCGCTTGCATTCGATGTCGATGATTCTGTTGGAGCAAGTCGTCGTTCGTTTCAGCATTCGACGCTGCTTGTTGATGATCTTGAATTGACGGTGTGTTCGTAGAAACACTTTCTCACGCTGATAATCGAAGTAGGCACATTTGTTGACGTGCTTGAAATCCTCCAATGCATATTCCTTCGGCCCAAACAACTCCCAACGTGGTCGTTCCTTGGTCATCTCGTCAGTGCGTATGGTCTTGGGAAGATTATGATGAACTGCGGGGGACGTAACATCCGGCTCGGTTAATGCCCTGATGAATTCGCAGACGTGCTTCAGCGTACGGCAGTCGTCTTGGTTGTATTCAAGCAAATTGGCTTTGAGGGTTGGGTCTCCGTTTGCTTCCCAGCCTTCCCTCCAGACTATGGTCTGAAGTCCTGTGGCGCTTTCGTGTGTTCGCTGACAGCCAAGAAAGCGTCCGATGTCTTTGAGGCCATTCGAGTATGTCGGG
>JBEKDJ010000438.1:0-9506 GCA_050014415.1 Thermodesulfobacteriota bacterium
TAAGCTTTTTGTCATCCTACTTTCTATGTTCTGCCTCCCCTCCTTCAGGTTTTCCTTGAGACTGTTGGGGTTGCTGCTTCTGAACCCGTGATTTCTGAACCTGTGGTTGCTGCTTCTGAACCCGTGATTTCTGAACCTGTGGTTGCTGCTTCTGAACCTTTGATTTCTGAACCTGTGGTTGCTGCTTCTGAACCCGCTGAACCTCAGGCCTCTGTTGATATTGCTGTTGCCTTTGTTGTCTTAGTTCCTGTCTCTGTTGTTGTGGTCGAGGTTGATAGCTCTGGATGCCCCAAGTTCCTTGTTTTTCCCAATGACTGCTCTTTTCCCAACTGCTCCAGTTCTGTTGAAGTCGTTGGTTAGGAATCCGTTCATAGTCCCACCGGTGCCCGTACCAATTATGGTCTCTGTAGTATCCTCTCCAACCTGGGTCTACATCAAAATAAAAACTTGGAACATTGTTATAATAACGCCAGCCCCGGTTATAATAATGTGAGCGATACCAACGACCTTCCCATAGACGCCACCACCAACCATTCCAGAAAAAGAGGTCTACATCAATGTCAGGAGCAACGTAGACATACGTCTCAGGTATCACTATTAACTCTGGTGGTGCGGCAAATACAATGGACGGCGGCAGAGGAATACTAACGTTTATATCTACTCTCGCCATCGTAGAAGTAGGAGCTGTAATTACCAACGCCAAAAGCATTGTTCCAAAAAGTAACTTCTTCATTTTGTTGCCTCCTTCTCTATCTTTCTGAAAATGGTATTTTTGTAGAATTTTTCTGACCCGCGATATGGGAGTCAAGAAGAATTTCAAAAACTTCAACTTGCATCCCCGCGGCAGGGTGATCAGCCTATGCGCCGAACATAACTAATATTCTTGTCTGGGCAACGGGAAAGGGTTTACTTTTCATTCGTAACCCCTCTCTATCTGCGGTGTTCGCGGTCATCGTTATCACGGTCACGGTGTTCGTAATCGTGACCACGGTCCTGATCATGGCGGTCACGGTCGTCATTTTTTCAGTAAGATACGAATATCTTACCGGAGGGAAAGGCCTTCCTTTTTTTACTGGAATACGTTCCAGTTGCGCCTACCGGTTTCGCCATTCACGCTTCTGTTATCTTTTCCCTCAAGCTCTCCTTACAAGCCACACTATTAGTATAATAACTATGATCGTACCAACTAAACCCAAACCCAACATACTATCATCTCCTTAAAGCCGAGCTTACCGATTTAATCCCATCGGCAGTTCGGCCGGATCATATAAATAGTATTTGCAAATGGCTTGCCAACAGGCTGAAAAGATCAGAAGTTTGGAATCATCCTTTAATAACAGGAGGTTAGATTGATAGAAGAGAAGAACAGAGAAGTAAGAAACGATCTGGTTGGCCTCAATATTTGGTGGAACCTCAACATATTGAGGGATACTTTAAAGGGAGGTGGACAGTCTAATCTGATTCTTTTGTCTCCGGCCGGACTATCCCGGGCTTATGCATCCTCGCTCTCAAGGTTTCATTGTCCTTTGTGCCAACTGGTCGCATGGGAGTTTCAAGGAAGGAAGTGTTGACTGACTTAACAGTGTCTGTAAGGTCAAATCCTTACTTTCACAATCGGGAAATTTACTCCTTCCCGACCCGTTTTCCCTGTTCCTCGTTCCATTCTATCGCCACAATCCTTTTGCCGTTTACATGTGTCGGTTCGTCGGAAACAAGGTAAATGGCTACAGGGGCCATCACCTTCTGGTTTTAATAGGTCCTTCAGCCGGTCCTTTGGATTGACTTTTTACTGTCGGTGACCGACAACAATCCACCATGACCAAAATAGAGTTTGGGTGTGAATGTATCACTGAGAAGAGGCTGAAGTAATTGTCATAATGGCGCACTCTTGACCATCGACGATGAGGCTATCACTATCACACACATAATTTTTCGTAAGGCGAACATTTGATGATGCAGTAACTTTACAGCCCTTAAGATTAACCTTTGCTATAGGTGAATTCTGTCTATAAAAAAGAATGGTGTGATCGCCCTCGACCTTCCAGCTGGTAAAACCCCCAAGATCCAGGCAATCTGATAAAACCAGATTTGGAGAGAATAGCAGAATTGAAAAACTTAATAGAATGAATATCTTGTTTTTCATCTTTTAAACTCCTTCCTTCCAAGCCTTTTCTTCACAATAAGAAACTCGTGTTGAGCCCCTTTCCTCTACTTCTCCTGGTCGTCGGGTGGTTTCGCAAGCTTACTAATTGATTACTGCTGAAAGGATGAGGATCAATCCCGGACTGCCATCGTGCCTACTTGATAGACAGCCTGCCAACGATACCGGCGTGATCGGATGGCCATTGACCCGAAGGGATCCGGTCAGAGGGATTGTCTCCGACCAGTTGCACATCCTCCGCACTGATCCGGCTGCTGTGGAACAGAATTCGGTCGATGCGTGTGCTAAGTTGCGACGTCGGATTCAACAAGTCCTCGGCTTGGCAGCAGGAAAACCCCGGATCATGGGGATGCACCAGGGACCAGGCATCTTGGAAACCGACCTCAAGGAAATTCTCGTAGATGGTCGAGTCGCCGGAGGCGTTGAAATCGCCGAGGCCAATCACTGGGCGGTTCGTATGGAGGGGGCCGGCCAAAAGTTCATCGACTTGGGCAAATTGGATGTGGGCGACCTAAATGCGTTTTTACGATCCGCAAAGACTTGCCGCGTACCGTCACATCCACCGAGCACCAGCCTCGAAGGAGCGGCACCGTCGTGCCCCCCAAATGGACGGTAAATCTCGCATTGAAGTTCTTGCCTGCGAGTTCGATACATGTAACTCGTCAGGAGAGAGGTCAGTGTTAACCAGAATGACGCCCCGCTCGATAAGGCGAATCATGTCTCCAGTTGCGCTGGGGCCGTAACATCCGTATTGTTGACGATTGCCGCCGCGGCATAATGGGTACCCCGACGCCCCAGTGCGTCGAGCAGGATTTGTACGTAATCAATGACGATCGCCGTTGGTTGAGGTGGATTGGCGACTGAGGGTCCCCCCGGCGAATGGACGACCAAAAGGGGTGCTTCCTGCAGGCCGACGAGATCCGGTTGTTTACCCACAATTTCATCCGCGATGGCCTCGGCGCGGCGTGGGAACTGTGATGACAAAATCGTCCCATAAACCATCGCCACCCGCTCGGAGATGTCGTTGGGTGTCGAGGCGCCGACCAGGGGATTAAACGATGCACCGACATAGAGATTGCGGCTCATCACCGTGATGCTGGCTTTGGGGGCGACTGCGGATGAATCACTATGGACAGGCGATGCCGAGGCGACGAGCGCGATCAGCAGCACGAACTGATAAACCAATTTGGTACTCAAGAGGACTCTACATTTGGAAGATTTCATGACTGCCTCCCCCTTCTAAAAAAACTTACCCATGCCTTTGTTTACCTCCTCACCCTTCGGAGGTTCATTGCCTGACCCGCTCTCATCAATTGCCGATTCTCCAGAATGACCGGGTCAACAATCTCCCCACAGATTAAACATTTCCATCCCCTAAACTGTTCATGGGGACCATAAAATTTGTCATAGACCATGGCGCCCTACATTTGCTGTAACTTTCCTCTTAAGTCTTTACTTACAATACATAAAGAAACTTACACCCGACAATGCAGGTTTGATTTTGGTATCCCAGCCCATTGTGCAGGCTTTATTTTCACCCCTTGCCGGCAGACTTTCGGATAGGATTGAACCACGAATAGTTGCTTCGATAGGGATGGCTTTGACAGGTGTCGGACTTTCTCTATTAGCTGTTCTGGATGAAAAAACAACATTCGGGTTCATCACAGCGAGTTTGGTTATTCTTGGGTTTGGCTTCACCCTTTTCTCGTCTCCCACCATAAATGCCGTTATGAGTTCTGTTGAAAATAGGTTTTACGGGGTGGCTTCTGGAACACTTGGAACAATGCGAGGGCAGAATACTTTCCAGTTTTCTTGAGATGCGTAAAATTAGCATTCACTTTCTTTGCAGTTCTCTGCTTTGGGGGCATATTTGCCTCCCTTGCAAGAGGCAAAATTCGGTGAACCATCAATCCTTCTTGACTCTTAACAACTCGTTTCCTTTGAAGAACTCCTATATCTCAGAAGTACTCGGACATTTATACTGGAAGAGGACAGTAGAATTTGACCGAGGGATGGGATCTTCTTGAACACAGAGATTACCAAGCAGGGGTATGAGTTTGCTTACACCAAATACCCCTTCAAGTATCTTCAGGAGTTCAGGAAGTATGAAAGGGAGGCGAGGGAGAAAGGGAGAGGGCTTTGGAAATAAGAGATGGGGTTCACATATGTAGCCCCACAATTACACACAAGACCGGCAACCTCCAAGGATTCACAACGGAGGGAAAAGATGGCCACCAATAAAGAAATCATTAAACCTCCAGAGGAAGTGATTGAGCAACTTCATAATGATTTTACAAATAATACAGTGAGGATTTATAGAATTGATCGGGATAAGGTGCCCAGAACCTTTATTCAGCCAAATTAGATTCACCCCGATGTTTTTAAAAAATCCGAATTCGTTGCTGTTGGGGTTTCAGCATGTGTGGCAGAAGGGCGGCAGTATATGTATTTAGCGGCAGGTAGGATTGATCAAGAGAAAGGCAGAAGGGTGACCGATCTCGATCCAATTGTGATGGTCTATGATCTTCGATCAGGCACACCAGCGTCAAGCGGTGTTACTTGCTTTCACTCAGATTTTGAAGGTCGAACCGAAGAGTCCAAATCTCAAGTTCTGGATATGCCAATGAGTGATTTGAAAAAGGATATGCAAGGGGATGAGGTTCCTTTTAATGAAGCACCGAAGCGATTTACAGAGACTATGCATCATTCGGCAAAAGTCTACAGAGAAACTTTCGATAAGAAAAAGAACAGTGATGTATGAATTAGGTTTGCCTCGCTGGAGGTCATCCAAGGCAATTCCTTCTGATGCAGAACAAATCGTCTCCTTTGAAGAACTCCTAAATTCCCAGGTAGTCCAGTAGGAGGCCTTCAGTAGGTTGCTTGTGGAGAAAGAGATATTCAGCAAACAAGAGTTTTGAGAGATGGTGAAAACGATAAACCTGGAATTGAAGAAGAAGAGAGGAAGCAATATAACAAATAAAGGAGGTTGAATATAGGTTTAAAACAGATGTCGCCAGAAATAGATGAGATGAAACCTCGAAAAATATCAAGATAAAGAATCCCTGAGATGGTGAATGTGATACATGTGGAGATGAAGAGCCACAGAAAGGTATAGAATTGATAATATTAAATAATATGACCTTAGCCATTTGTATTCTCGCTCTATTTTCCTGTGCTCCTACAAAAGTAGAAATATATCCGAAAGAAACCAAATCAGAAAGGACTACCCCTGCCGAACCTTCTTCCGAGAAAACTCCCCCAGAGGAAGTCGCTACCCTAAAACCTTTCCCAAGAAAAACCTATACTGAAACTGTCGCTGGATGGAAATCTTATAAAGATTTGGTGAAATGGATGGAGGATGACTTTTCCTTTGATGGGGAACGATACAAAAAATATGAGGGGACCTTACCCATTCCAAGAACTTCCGAGGAGACCTTTCAACTCAAATCAGGCATTTATATGGATGCAGCCTTTTTCATAAGAGAGACTCTCTATCGAATTAATCCTATATATAACCCCCGAATAGTGGTCCTCGTAACCCGACCTTACGGATTTAATCATTATGTCTGTTCTTTTGAGGCAGGGAATAAACTCTTCATTATGGATTATGGGACACCGTATCGGCAGATTACAGGAGTTCATGGGCCTTATCATTCGCTTCAGGAGTATAAG
The DNA here is from genome assembly GCA_050014415.1 of Thermodesulfobacteriota bacterium. Classification (GTDB taxonomy): domain Bacteria; phylum Desulfobacterota; class BSN033; order BSN033; family UBA1163; genus JBEKDJ01. Next base: position 5,834 of record JBEKDJ010000438.1, read on the forward strand.
AAATTCTATGAAAAGTATCATCCGATAAAAAGGAAAATTGAGGCAATTACTTATTTACAATGAACTGAAATTAGAGAGAAGGTGAAGGTGGGTCAGGGGATGAAGGGGAAAAAAATGGGAATCATCTAATAAGATGTGATTGACATCAGGAGATTAGTCATTTCACTAAGTGCATGAGAGCTTTAGCACAAACAATTTCAAGATTGCCCGGGAAGGAGAAGACTTATGAAGATCCCAGTCAATGGCATAAAGATGAACTATGAAATAAGCGGCCAGGGCAATTGTCTGGTTTTGATTCATGGTTTTGGCGACAACTTGAACATGTGGTATCATCAGGTACCAGAGCTTTCGAAGCATTATCGGGTACTTACATATGATTTGAGGGGCTTTGGACAGACTGAGATGAGCAAAGGTTCATATTCAATGGGGCTCTTGGCGGATGACCTCTATGAATTGCTCAAGATTCTTGAGATAAAATCGGCTTGCGTGCTGGGTTATTCGATGGGAGGAGTGATTGGGCTGACCTTGGCCATCAAACATTCAGAGGTGGCTATGGGGGTGATCTTTGCCAACAGTGCGGTGGGGGGTCGCCCCAGTGCAGAGATGAAGGAACAACGCAAAATAATGATGGATATGTTTCAACAAGGGAATATAGAGGTCATATCTGAAATGATGGCTACGGGCTCCTTTTCACCTGGCTTCAAGGAGAAACATCCTGCAGAATTCAATAGATTCAAAAAGATTAAAAAGCAAAATGATCCTTCAGCGTATTTTGCAATCATGGAGGCACTTAGTGCAAGGGCGGTTGCTCTGCCGGACTTGAGAGAAGTAAAATGTCCAGTCCTTATCATTGCAGGGAGCAACGACAATTTCACTCCGCTGGAATTGGCTGAGTCGATGAAAAATTCCATAAAAGATGCTGTGCTGAAGGTCCTCTCGACGGGACATGCAGCCGCGGTGGAGGCTCCAGAGGAATTCAATCAGACGGTGCTTGATTTCATGAGAAAACTCCACTGGCCGCAATAGGAAGGACTTATTATAATTTGTCGAGCCGAGGCATCTTATTTGCAACCCTTAACCCTGGGGAGGATGGCTGAGGACCGATAGGGCCTCATTCGACAAGACCGTACTTCTTGACAGGATTTCTGGCCACACCGTAAAGAGTCCAGGAGGGTAAATGCAGAAAGTCAGGTTGAGTAGGACGAATTTCATAGAGACAAAACTGGAATGCGTCATGAGTAACTAAGCACAATTTCGCCCGAACTTATTTTGCGTGTTATTAGGACGAGTAAAAATTCTTAATCTAAATTAGAGGAGGGAGGCTATGGCCAAGATGGAGTCTGTTATCAAGTCAGAGATTGTTCGTTTGACGACCTGGGAGATGCGAAAGGTTTGGGTTCCTTTGCGTCGGGATGTCCGGTTGCTGAGGGGAATGGTTTCTCAGCTTCGTAAGTCAGTTTCGGAGTTGGAACGCTTTGCAGCTCAACAAGCGAAACAAAGGGTGAGACAGGAGAGACTGCTGGCGGCCAGTCCGGAGGAGGTGAAGAAGGCTCGTTTTTCTCCTCGTTTGCTCCGGAGTTTGCGTAAGAGCTTGGGTATTACGCAGAAGGAGTTGGCAGTTCTTGCCGGAGTTAGTGTTGTGGCTGCGCATCTATGGGAAAAAGGGAAGTTTCGTCCCAAAGACGAAAAGATGGCTGTGCTTGTTGGGCTTAGAAAGCTTGGCCGTGGTGGCGTGAAAAAACTCCTTGAGGAGAAAATGCCTGCATAGCCATTTGTTTGGGCCTTAATCCGACCTCATTGAGAAATTGTTGATTCCGATTCCAAAACTCTTCGTGAGAATGTCTCTCTTCATCTATTTGACACCCTTTTTTAGAAGAGTAATCCACAGTTTCAACTTTGAGGATGTAATCCGTTGTTTGGACTCAGTCCCCTTTGAAAGAATCTTTGAAAGAATCTTATTCTCCAAATGTTTTTGATACTTGAGAATGATGTCATTTGGGCTGAGACCAAGATATTTTGAATAAGCATTCAAGAATCCTTTAACATAAGCAGGGGGCAGGAATTCGTACTTATCTTCTTCGATAGCTTTGAGGAGGGGCTCCCTTATTTTGGTCGATTCGGACACTTCCTTCAAGGTCAAGTTTTGGGATTCCCTCTCCGTTTTCAGATATTTTCCAGGAGACTCCATACTTCTTGGGAACGGAACAGCTTTAGATGGATTATCAGTCATTTTGGTTTTTTGTAAACAATAATTTAGAAGGTTAGACATTCGGGAAGATCGGGATGCTGAAGAATAATAGAGAAGGCACACTTTTCCATGGAGCGTGCCTTCTCATCAATACAGGCTAGTTTTTCAATTACTCTTTTGGTGCTTCAGCAGGTTTCACCTTCTTCTTTGCAGCTTTCGGTGCAGCCGCCTTGATCGCCGTAGCGATCATCTTATCCCCTTCCTTTTTGTAATCGAGGGAGACATGCATCCCTTTCTTGACATCTGCAAAAGCCATTTCCTTTCCAGCCTTGGTGATCTTCGTCTGGTCGTCAACAGCGAAAGCCATAGTTTTCTTCTTCATCTTGACGTCGATCATCTTTGTTGCCTCGTCGACCTTTTCGACCGTTCCTGAAAATTTCTCCATCTTTGCTGGCTTCTCAGGTGATGGTGCAGAAGCAGGAGCCGAAGCCGGTTTTTGCTGGGCCATTGTCCCAGAAACAAATGCCACCATAGTAAGAACAGCCACTAAAAGAATCAGTTTCTTCATTTTACTTCACCTCCTTTCTCTTTGGGTTTGCTGACTTATTTTGCAATGTTGATGCCAAGCCCATTTTGAAAACTAATCTTATAAGCCATTGATATGATTTAATAAATTTTCAGAGGTGGGGGCTTAGGAGAGAGCTAGTGTTTCAAATTTCAACAATTTGTCAAAATATGCAGAAACTTGTGTTGTAAAATGCAACACAGTTTTTCTTAAGAACATTCCCTTTCAATACCAAGGGACAAACAGATAAGAAGGGATGGGGAAAAAGGAATGCGTCTTAGTTTGAGGAGAGTTACTCCATTTGGAATCAGCTTCTTGTTCCCCACGAAATCACTTCACATGGCCACATGGGTACTTCCTTCGACCTTTTGTTTCTTTTGAGTTTAGCTGTGGTCCCTTCCGTGAAAGACTCCATGGCCACCGCCACGAAAGCCGCCGAAAGAACTTCTGCCACCCATAGAAGGTGCACTAAAAGACCTGCCTGATGGTCTACTGAAGCTCCTGCCGGTTGAGCTGCCAAAAGACCTGCCCGGCCCTGTCCATGATCCCCGAAAGTTCTGATATTGTCTTCCAGCATTGCCAGGTTGCCTGAATGTCCTGCTGTTTGCACCCCGGTTGAAGATTGATGCAGCGCCTCTGTTGGCCCCCGGGGATCTCAACGCACCACTGCGCGTTGCAGCTATTCCGGTCGTCTTAGTTGTCGGGTCAACCCTAAGAGAGGCATGGGTCTTTGAGTCAGTGAAGTGGTTGGAAATCAAATGATGACCATGGTGGAAATGATGATGGTGATGGAAATGGTGAAAATCGTTCAGGATGAAAAAACCAGGAAAGAAGAACCCAGAGCACCAGAATGGGTAGGGAACCCATGCGTACAGGTAGTTATAATCCCACGGCGGGGGATAGTAGGTAACTATCGGAGG
>JBEKDJ010000439.1:0-4694 GCA_050014415.1 Thermodesulfobacteriota bacterium
CATCTTGAGCCCTCCTTCTTCCGCTTCTTTGAGTCTGGTACCTCCGATGATGTCATTTCGAAGGATGATCCTCTTCCAGTACTGGGATCAATGGCTACCTTTTTCACTTTCCTCTACGATCCGGAGATGAAGCGATTCTTGGAGAGCAGATAGCATCCTCTCCCAAAATGCCTTAGAACCCCCTCGTTGCAGTCAGGGATCAAAAAGGACGGATGCTGTTTATTCTCAATTGAAGACAGAGCGGAAAGTCCACCTTCACTTTAATCTGATCGAAACCCTTGCTGACGAAGCGAAAAAAATACGATTCTTGAAAGAGCTATTCCATTACCAGATAGGGAATGAATAGTCCCTCTTTTCATTATCTTTATCATTTTGAAAAGAATTATCCTTCGACATAGTCGACGAACGGGGAAATGCAACTTGACGGAGAGTGAGAAAACTAGTAGGATGGGATCATATGGAGAGGCAATTGAGGCTGGACACCCCGAGGGAGCAGAAGTAATTCTGATGGATTACGATAGAACGAATTTCTATAGACAATCGGAAATGCAAAGAAAATAGACCTGACCCTTTATGCTTTAGTGGTTTCGGCTCAAGGTGAGTGCCCCGACGGGTTATTTGAATCGTTATCAGTAAGAAGGACAGAGGCATCCGCGTAAGCGCTGATACCGTGTTGGTGTAGAATGATTGAAGAACCGGCTACACGTTTTGAAATCTATTTGACAAAGCAAGGTCAGAATAATCTGACAAAACGTGAAATGATTGCCATCATGCAGTTGCTGCGAATCATAAATGCTCTAAGATTTCAGTGGACCCTGTTACTTCACACGAAGGACGAGAAAGACGGCCTCTTTCGCTTAAGGTCGCAGTTGGAAATATATGCAATCCTGGCAAGTTTGTTCAAGGAAGCAGCCAAGGAATTCTACAATAATCTGTTCAAAACATTGGTGCCGCTTTCGGACGAAAAAGAATTGAAAGATGCATTGACCGAGTACGACATCAAAACGAGAAACTACAAGAATGATGAAGTACTTCAGATATTCGATTACATAAGAAATAATTTTAGCTTTCACATAAAATCTCAGCTTTTTGAGAACTACATCATTGAAGGCGAGGCAAAGGATGACATGCTAATAGGAATCGCAACATCCGAGAAGATTATCGATCAATGTTTCCTGGAGGCATATAAAGCGCTTATTTTTCAAGTTAGTGGAATGGCAAAAAGCCTCACGGATAAAAGCAAAATCATCGATTGGCTATTTGATAACATAAGGGACGAAGCTGACTATTTTTGCGATTTACTAGAGAAGTTTGGTGGGTCTATTATAAAGAAATACGGCGGCAAGAGACTCGCAAGGAACAGCACCATTTGAGAACTCATAACAAATTGGTGCACCGAACGTGGCAGAACCACGCTCCACGTCGGTGCCCGTAGCGTTATGAACAACAATGAGAAGAGAATTCAATAAAGGAGCCAATTGATGTCAACCCATGCCGATCACAGATTTAGTATTACTATCCACACAGATGACTTAGCGGTTTTGTATTGCCTTAGGACACTTGCAGACTATTGTCAAGCGACCGGTAACACCCGGATTACGTGGGGCGGCACCAAGAAGGAGGACTGGGAGCGCAGTGGCCGAATGGTTACCTTTAGGTTTTCAAACCCATCATACAGAACCCATTTTACGCAAGAAGCCATGCGCGTTCTCCCAAATGGATCGTGGAGCAAAGTAAGGCAAAGTGACAGCGATCCAGCAACCCCCCGCTCATGAGAGAACCCGTGCTCCATGAAATAATCAACAATGGGAGATCATCTCGTGTACGACCCGGAACAAAGAAAGGATAGTGGCAATGAGTTCAGAAAATGATAAAGGAAGAATCGTTTCATAACAAGTCGCCCACCGGATCGCCGATAAGTCCGGCTCCCGGTGAACTTTGTGTTCTGCTCGCTTTCAATCCGTAATCTTCGATTCTTGAATATAGTCCCCAGCAATGACTTGTAGGTGAAAGTGAAGAGCGTGCAAATCTGTCTGTCACAGGCAATAATTTTATTTAGTAATTATTGTGATATGAAGAGTTATTCAGTTATGCTTCTTTTGAGGAGGATAAGGCTATGAGAAAGACCTTCCCTGGTCATTATCGCCCAACAGAAGGGGAGTTCTCAATATTATGGAATACCTGTCTATTTGTTCTCGATGCAAACGTTCTTTTGAATCTATATCGCTATTCTGACAGGACAGTAAAAGAACTGACTGATATGCTAACAGAGATTTCTGAACGTTTGTGGGTTCCTCATCAGTCTGCTTCGGAATATCATAGACAACGGCTAAATGTCATATACCAGCAAAAGGAAGCATATGAAAGGATACAAGAGGGGCTTGACAAAGCTCGGAGGCAACTTGAGAGTGATTTGAGAATCTACAGCAGACATCCGTTAATAGACGTGCAACCCTTAATCGAAAAGATTATATCTGCCTTCACCAATGTGAAGGAAGAATTGGATAAAACTAAAGAGAAGCATCCAGATCTAATTCAAGACGACCCTCTGAAAGGAAAAATCACCGTCCTACTTGATGGAAAAGTGGGACCCCCTTACTCCTCAGAAAAGTTGGAAGAAATTTACAAGACAGGCGAGAAAAGATATAGAGAGAAAGTTCCCCCAGGATACTCTGATGCTAAAAAAGAAGGAATAGAGAAATACGGTGATTTAGTATTATGGTTGCAGATTATAGATAAAGCAAAGGAAACAAAGAAACCTATAATATTTGTTACTGATGAAACAAAAGAGGATTGGTGGTATCAATTTAAAGGGCAAACCGTTGGCCCCCAACCTCAATTGGTTGAAGAGATGCTCGCAAAGGCAACGGTATCATTCTATATGTACCATACAGACCCATTCATGGAATATATGCAGAAGTATCTTGAAAAGAAAATTGAACCGAAGGCAATCGAGGAAGTTAGAGATATTAGAGAACAAGATGAAAGAACCCGGGATGTGTATAAACAATTGTCTCTTAGATTGTCCGAAATGCTGCATTCATTGAGCCAGCAGAAATTGCCCCCTTCTTGGGAAGTGTTGAGTCTTTCCGAAAAAATAGCAAAAATGCGAGAATCAGAAACTTCTCAATGGGTGAAATCAGCAATAGAGAAGGTGCTTCCATCTTCTTTGTCAGATTTTTTAGATTCGGACGACAAAATAGGTGCAGTAAGGAACCACCTTAAATCTGAATTTCCTGGTTACACTATAGAAGATCGCTATGATTTTGATCGTATCGCACAAACGTTTCGTATTTATAACGGAAGAACAATTCTCGTGACCGTTTCTCGTGCATTTATTGATGACCATAGTGTTTCCGAGATTAAGAATATTCTTGAACGGAGTCATCTTAGCAATTATTTCCAACAGGAAGGGGTGGGTCGTGTTATTATGGCTAATTCTGGTATAAAGTTGGAAAACAGGTGACCATCGGTAACATTTCTACCAATAATCGTTACCCTTCAGGCGTATCTCAACCTGAGCATTAGTAAGGCATGCCGTGTAAAAAAGTATGACTTGTCGGTTAAAGTCCGGCAATTATTTCTTGGGATATTTCGGGCCAAAGAAATCTGCCAAGGGCTAAATTTTCTAAATCAACCCCAAATAAGTTTGGAGAAAACCAGGAAGACTTTAGAGCGTAGGGGACTCTATTTTTTGAGAGACGGCTGCCAACCTACCCCCCACTTGTGACTATCGGGCATGGTCCCCTCGCCCGCAGCAGAATCCCGCAGGCAGAGGAAGAAGATCGGGGAGCGACAGCACCAGCCTTCCCATCAGTGACGAACATCAAAACTCAGGTATCTGTATAGGTGTCGATCGTTCCAGCAATCCTACCCGTAATACTGACTCCCGGGTTCAATAAAACAAAGGTTACTTACCGTTCGCCTCAAATCATTTCCCCCCAGACTTTGACTCCTTACGTCGGTGGAAAATACTTCTAAATATGATGGATTTCTACCGAGGACTTCTTCCTCTACCGAGGACTTCTTCCTCGCGATTTCTTGATTTCATTCTACAATGCAACATTACAAATGGAAATCAATAATTTTAAATTGCGTCATTTTGACGCCTTTTTGCATAATAGACGACGGACTGAACTGCATTTCGAACCAAATTCCGATGTCGAGGAGGTAGCTGGAGGATTTCCTTTCGACGAAGTGAGAGGATTAACGTGGCTGTTTATCTAATTGACAAGTAAGACATTTCTTGATAAAGATTAGCAATGATGGCCTCTCCCATAAGGCTAACCCACTGTGAAAGGGTTGTGGGAAACGGAACCTAAACGATCGAGTTTTTTATGTCGCCTTCTGTGTAAAAAGGCGACATCTCTTCTTAGAAAGGCTGTTCGGTATCGCATCCGAACAATTGACAGCTTCGCCTAACAGATGTAGATTATCGAAAACTCTCCTAACAAGGACAGGGAGGTGAAAGCATTGGCGCAAGTGTTCCTCTGTTATGCAAGGAAAGACAAAGATAGGGTAGGAAAAATCTATCAAGAATTGGTTCGTGCCGGTATTAAACCTTGGATGGACAGACGGGACATCATACCAGGAGAACAATGGGAGTATAGTATACAGCAAGCTATCAGGCAGTCCGATTTTTTCCTAGTATGCTTATCAGCGAACTCGGTCGACAAAAGGGGTTTTATTCAAAA
>JBEKDJ010000440.1:0-6622 GCA_050014415.1 Thermodesulfobacteriota bacterium
AGATCCCCTGGTTCCCGTCTTTCCCGCCCTTTTTCAAAGAGGAGTTGATCCTCAAGAATCCATTCTCCCTGGCAGAGAACCATGGCCCTTTTCAAAACATTCTCCAGTTGCCGGACATTTCCCGGCCATGCATAAGAAGTGATCTTCTCCATAGCCGCGGGGGTGATCCCGGCAATATCTTTTTTCAGTTCTTTGTTGGACTTCTTGAGGAAATAGGATGCCAGCTCAGGGATGTCTTCTTTTCTTTCCCGCAAAGGGGGAATGTGGATGGAGACTACGTTGAGCCGGTAGTAGAGGTCTTCCCGAAACTTTCCGCTCAAAATCGCCTCTTCCAAATCCTTATTCGTAGCGATGATGAATCGGATGTCGACTTTGATTGTTTCCCTTCCTCCCAATCTTTCGAAAGTCCTTTCCTGAAGAACCCTCAGGAGCTTGGCTTGCGTGGATAGGGACATATCTCCGATTTCGTCCAGGAAGATTGTTCCTCCGTGACATTGCTCCAGTTTTCCGATGCGACGGGAGGAAGCCCCTGTGAAGGCTCCCTTCTCGTGTCCAAAGAGCTCGCTTTCAAGAAGCGTATCAGGGATTGCCGCACAATTGACGGGGAGGAAGGGTTGATTCGAACGGACGCTGTGCTGATAGATTGCTCTCGCAAAGAGCTCCTTGCCTGTTCCACTCTCACCTCTGAGCAGGACAGTGACATCGCTCGGAGCAATCTGTCCCACGATTTTATAAATCTCCTGCATCTTGGGAGAGGACCCGATGATCCGTTCTTCTTCCTCTCTTTCTTCTCTTTCTACGGTGGCATAGATCACTTCCTGCTTCATCATTCGTCGCAATGAGAGAGCCTTTTCCACCAGCCCTTTCATCTGCGGAATGGGGAAAGGTTTCAGGATATAATCGAAAGCCCCATATTTCATTGCTTCGATGGCTGTCTCCGTGGTGCCGTAGGCGGTCATCATGATGACCAAGGACTTGGGGTCGATCGACTTGATCTCCTTCAACACATCGATCCCGTCTCGGCCGGGCATCTTGATATCCATGATGATGAGGTCAGGAGGGTTTCCTCTCACTCGGTCGAGTGCCTCCTCACCGTTTTGGGCAGTGATGACGGAAAAACTCTCCTCCAGCATCCGTTTGAGAGAGTAGCGGATCGATTTATCATCATCGACGATCAGAATGGTCTGCATCTTCCTCCTCAGAAGAAATGGGGATCGAGAGAGTGAACAGTGTTCCCTTTCCAGGGTTGCTTTCCACTTCGATCTTCCCGTGGTGCTGGTCAATGATTCGATGGGCGATGGAGAGGCCCAGACCAATCCCTCCCTCCTTTGTGGAGAAGAAAGGATTGAAGAGTTTGTCCATGTCCTGCAGAAGAATGCCGATCCCGGAATCCTGGATCAAAAGCTCTATCCAATGGCCATCCCTTGACGCTCTGCCCGCCAAGCTCAATCGGCCTCCTTTCGGCATTGCCTGGATGGCATTCATCAACAGGTTGAGGATCACCTGCTTCATCTGTTCCTTGTCCACGGTTATGGAAGGCAAAGATCCAAACTCTTTTTGAACCGAGATCTTTCCTCTCTCTAGTTGAGGTCTTAGCAATTGGAGGGTTTCTTCAAAGATGGGGATGAGATCCACTTTTTCGAAAAGCGGGGATGCCGGTTTGGCAAATCGTAGAAACTGGTCAACGATCTCATTGATTCGAAGGATCTCCTCTTCGATGACCTTGAGATCCTCCCAGCGTGAGTTTTCTGATGGGAGATTTTCTGTCAACGAATGGATGAGAATGTTAATGCTGGTTAAGGGATTTCGAATCTCGTGCGCGATGCCCGCTGCCAGTTGTCCCAAAGCAGCCAGTTTTTCAGATCGAATCAATTGGGCCTCTGTTTTTCTGAGATCGGCGGTCGTCTTTTGAATCTTTTCTTCCATTTGCTGGCTGAAAGCCTTCAGCTCTTGGTACATGACGGCATTATGAATGGCCAAGCCTGCCTGCTGTGCAAATGTCATCACCGATTCGAGGATCTCACCCGTGATGATCCTCCCAGGCTCAACGTGGTCCGCCGCAATTGCACCCAAGGCCTTTTCCTTAGCAAGAAGAGGAATAACCACAAGGGATTGGAGATTGAGCTTCTCTTTCAAGAGGGAGTTCACCCTCGGGTCTCGGCTTGCATCCGGGATGACGAAGGGCTGCTTCTCCAAAATCGACCTGGCCACAACACTATCCTCCGGATCCAGAGGAAGGGTAATCCCTTTGACCTTCTCCCTATCGACTCCCACCGCCATTTTACACTCAAGAACATGCCTCTTTTCGTTGATGAGATAGAGGCGGGCACGGTCGAAGCCGATGTTCTTAGTCACCCCCTCTAAGACAAGCTTGAGGATTTCGTCGATATCCAGCGTCTCCATCAGACCCGAATTCTCAATGCAGATCGCAGCCTGGTTGGCAACGGTGGTGAGCATCTCCTCTTCGCTCTTCGAAAATGGATGGGGATAGGAGGTATAACAGTTGATCACGCCGATCACCCTGTCCTTGATACACATGGGTACACTGAGCATCGAGACCAAGCCCTCCTTTTTCGCCAACTTCTTTTCTTTGTAGAGAGGTTCTTTGAGAACATTGAGGATGGCCATGGGTTTGTTATGGAGGGCCACATGGCCCACCACCCCTTCTCCCATAGCCAGGCTTCTCTCCTTCAAATACTCTTCGCTGATGCTCTGGGTGGCCTTCAGTTTCAACTTTCGATCCCTCTCGTCGAGAATCCAAAGGGAACAGATCTTTGAATTCATCACGTTGGCGGTAGCGATGGCCTTGCTGATCTCCAGCAAGGCATTGATTTCTTTAGCATCGAGATTCTTTTTCTCTTTTGGCAAATTTATCCTCATTGATTTATGCTATCATAAACGAAAACCCTTCATTTGGAAAGTAAATTAGCACCTATGCCAATAAATGCATTAGACAAATTGATAATAACCAAACACCAAGCACCAATGACCAAATAGACTCCAGTTCTCAATGGCCAGACCACAGCCGTGTTGTCTAACATTGGTTTTCATTCGATGATTGGAATCCGTTGATTGTCATCTCGATTACTACTGTTGCACTATTCCCCCCGCCCCTTCTACCCAGCGATGCAAAGGAGAGATTTCCAAAAATAAAAAGGGGATACCGAGTCTCCCCGATATCCCCTTCTTGAAGGATTAAGCAACTAACCCAGGATCTTATCCACTTCTTCTCTATCTGCATCCATTACATAGGGGATGCCGGATATTTCCGAGGCCTTGCGGGTCAGCGCAAAAAGGTCATTCCGAGAAATGTATTTCAACGCGAATTTTCTGGCTCCGGCCATCAACTGCTGAAGGCCTGCATTCAACCGATCGAAATAGGTGATCATCCCAATGGTCCCAGTTGGAATACGCTCGAAATCCTTCCCATATTTTTCCTTCAATTTTGCGGCCAAGACAAAGACATTCTCAACATTCGTTCCGTACTTAGCAATATCGGCTGGGACTTTCCCCTTCTTGATCATCTCTCCGATCGTATTCCCCACCATAGCTGCTGTCATCGATGCTCTTCCAAGGCAAATGGCCTTAATGTATGGAGCGGCTAAGGCAATTGCTTTGAAGATGTGGTCTTCCAGGGAAAGACCTCCAGCCACAGCACAGCTTGGAATGAATGCACCTTTTTCGTCCAGCCTCTTCAGATATTGGTAAAGGAGGCTTTCAAGATAAACCGTGGGGACTCCCCATTCATTCATCATTCGCCATGGGCTCATTCCCGTTCCACCTCCAGCGCCATCCACTGTGAGAAGGTCGATTTTCGCATCAGAGGCATATTTGACTGCCCGAGCCAGATCAACGGGTCGATAAGCCCCGGTTTTGAGAGAAACGTACTTCGCCCCCATCTTCTTCAACCGTTCTACCTCTTTCTTGAAACCTTCTTCATCCACCATGCCGAGTCTGGAATGGCGCTCAAACTCTTTGAAATCTCCGTGTTTGAATCCTTCCTGGATGACTGGGTCTTGTGGGTCTGGGAGAACGATGTAGCCTCGGCTCTTTAGTTGTAACGCCCTTTCCAAGCTCGGAAGTTTGACCTCGCCACCGATATCTTTCGCCCCCTGCCCCCATTTTGGTTCAATGATCTGAACACCCAATTTCTCTACGACATATTCCGGGACACCCAGACGACCATCTTCCACATTATATTGGACGACAATCCCACCATTCCCATCGTACCACTGCTGAAATGTCTTCACCCGGCGCTCCATTTCCGGGGATCTTACCACGTGGCCATTCTTGAGCTCGGAATTGGGATCCATGCCGCAGACATTTTCACCGACAACGACCAGAGTCCCGGAAATGGCTGCTGCAATCGCCATTGATTCCCAATGAATGCGGGCGATGTCAGTCGAGCCCAAAGCGCCTGTGAAATAGGGGACCTTTAGGCGGATTTTTTCCTTCGCTCCGACCTCGGTCGAGACATCGACCGCTGGGAAGGTAGCTTGATCCGAATCGGCTGGGACACCGATCGCGCCCACACAAGTACCCTGGATATTGAAATGGGAAAAATCGATGGGGTAATCCTTTTCAGACCCTGAGGTCACCTTGGAAAAAGGTTGGGGATAGAGAATCTCCCTTCCTCTCAAGGCCGAGCGGCCTATTTCACAAGGACCGGGACAGCCGTCCAGACAGGTGACGCAGATCCCTGAAATCGGAGCAGGCTCTACCCGATTTCGAGTAAATGTAGCTGGACTACGATTAGGTTTTGCAAAGGTCATTTTTCTCCTCCTTTTTGAAGATTTTTGACAAAAAAAGGCGCCAAGTTTTCTCGACGCCTTTGTCATCCATACATCTTTGTGCTCAATCAAAAAAAGCGCCACTGCTCTGACGCCTTCGTCTTCAATACACCTTTGTATTGACGAGCTTTTTTAATATAAAAATCTATTTTTGTCAAGAAAATTTCAGGAGAGGTCTGAAAGAGTCTAGAGCTCTCTGATTACATAGATTATGGAACGATAACAAAGATCCATCTCTTATTTGACGCAATTTCTAATCTTCCCTCATTTATGACTCATCACTCTTTACTTCCTCGTGCCTCTCGGATCACTTTGAGAAAAGCTCGGGTGTTTTCTGTAATGATATGAAACTTCTTCTCCTTGATGGCCTTCTTATCCACCAGTTCACCCCCGACCCCGAGGGCAGTGGCGCCGGCCTTGATGAAGGCACCTGCATTCTGGAGGTTTACTCCTCCGGTGGGTACAAGAAGAATCTGTGGTAACGGTCCTCTTACCGCTTTGATATATTCCGGCCCTCCAAGTTGAGCAGCGGGAAAGACCTTCACCATATCCGCCCCTGCATTCCAAGCGGCTAAAATCTCTGTGGGTGTCATGGTACCCGGAATGACCAAAGCGCTGTAACGATGAGCGAGATAAATGAGATCCAGGTTAAGGGTGGGACTGACAATGAACTGAGCTCCAGCAAGCAGTGCCGCTCTTCCGGTTTCAGGGTCCAAAACCGTTCCTGCACCCATGATGATCTCATCCCTGTATCTCTGCGTCAGTTCTTTGATCACATCGATCGCTCCTTGAACGCTCATCGTAATTTCGATGAAGCTCACTCCGCCTTCCTTGATGGCATCGGCTACCTCCATAGCTTCTTGGGCAGTGGTAACACGTATCACCGGGATTAATCCCTCAGACATCATCCGGCCAAAAATCTCTCTCTTTTCCATGTGGTGTTCCTCCTACCTTGAAATCCTGAGACCCGCCCCTTTTAGTAAAGCCCCTACTTCCTCCTGAGTGCTCCAATTAAAATCTCCTGGTAAGGTGTGTTTCAGTGCGGAAAAAGCATTTCCGAACTGGACGCCTCTTTGAACGTCCTTTTCCTTCAACCAACCATAGAGAAATCCGGCGGTAAAAGCATCTCCCGCGCCCACTCGATCAACGATTTCTACTTCGTAATTCTTGTCCTTGAAGATTCTTCCGTCCTGATAGGCGATTGCCGTCCAGTTGTTCCTCCAGACGGAGAGGTCTTCCCTCAAGGTGATGGCAACGATTTTGAATTTGAAGGTTTGGGCCAGTCTTTCTGCCACCGCCTCATAATTCTTCTCCTTAATGCCGAAGACGACATTCGTATCCTCCTCGGTCGTGATAAGGATATCGACATCTGCCATCATGGGTTCTTGGATTTTCTTTGCATCGGCCGGTGTCCAGAGTTTCTTCCGATAATTGAGATCATAGGAGACAGTGCAACCCGCTTTCTTCGCAGCCTTCAAGGCTTCTGACGTCACCGCTGCTGCGGATGCGCTCAGAGCAGGGGTGATGCCGCTGACATGGAAGTGTTTCGATCCATCGAAGACCTTCGGCCAGTTGATCTCACCGGATTGAACCATGCTGATCGCTGAGTTTGCCCGATCATAAAGGACACTCGAAGCCCGGGGTGAGGCCCCAAATTCTACAAAGTAAATTCCTGCCCTCCCTTTATCAGACCAAACGATATGGGAACAGTCAACTCCAAACTCCTGGGCACGATCGCGGACGAGATAGCCGAGCCCATTCTTCGGGAGTTTTGAGACCCATGCACTCTTCATTCCAAAACGGGTTACGCCGACGGCCACATTCAATTCCGC
>JBEKDJ010000441.1:0-3989 GCA_050014415.1 Thermodesulfobacteriota bacterium
TATTGTCGGGATTGTCGTATTTGTATACTGCATCTCTCCTGAATCGATCGTTATGAAAATCATCCCTGCCACACTCATTATGCTCATCGCCCTCGGTCATTTAGTCCTTTTGGGTGATAATTGGCCATGGGCACCTCCGGCCGGCAATTGGACACCTGCCAAATCCCGTCTCACTCCGGGAATTGGGATGACAATCCTCTGGGCCATTTTCACATTTGCCGTGTTACTCTTTATGAGATTCATCTATCCCAAATGGCCTATAGGCCCACTTTACCTTTGGTTTGGGGTCATCGGGTTCTGGGCCACCCTCCTTTATGGAGTGGTTTGGGGAGGATGGCCTTTTAAGGGTAAACTCCATCCATGGGGAACAATGGCCATCGGTTTCATTATCGTAATGGTCGTTTCCATCCTCATCTGGAATTTTTTAACCAATCTTGATGGAACACCACTGGCTGACACTCCTATGAACCACAAAGGCCCTTTAAGTGCCGACTGGTTAACGGGATACCTCGTTTGGTCAATTGGTTGGTTCTTTGTCTTCAGTCCTGTCTTCACCACCCAAGGATGGCCCTTTGGCAAATGGGGTCATCCCGGTGCAGCCATTGGTCAGACTATTCTTGCACACATTTTAGCCTATATCTTTTGGAGGGGGAGCTTAGGTCTTGGTCTCAGCCCAACCTTCTCTTTTGCTGCGGTGGGATCATCCCTCATCTTCTGGCCTCTGGTCCACTCCTGGCATCTCCAGTTCTGGGGGGTGACGAAATACACCCACTTTAAAAGGGCAATTTCTGCGTTTATTCTCCAGTGCATTATTATTGTCATCTGGATCATCATCTTAACGCTGATCCTTGGTCCTAAAGGAAATGCCACAGCAGCTGCGAAACTTCCCGCTGATGTGAACATCCTCATCATTTATCTCAACCTCTGTGTCGTTGTTCCAGCCCTCATCGCCCATAATGCCTTCTGGTTGAGATGGCCATTGACACTTCCCACCCCACCAGGAACACCACCCCCTGATCAAGCTGCCTAAGAATTATGAGCCCTGGGAGGACGCTCCCAGGGCTTCAACCTTCTTCTAGAAACAATATTAATTCGATTAAGGCCGACGAACCCGTATCATATTATCTAAGACTTCCACTGCTCTTAGCGCAAAAACAGGATCACTGATATGTATGTCCATCTCTTCAATAGGAATGTTAGGGGTGATGATCTTTCTCAATTCTTCCACAAGAATCTGGTCCGTCTTTGGATCAAAAAGTTCCATTCCGACTTTGTCAGCTTCAGACCAGCCTTTTTTCGGAATGAGGATATAGGTTGGTCCTTTTGATCTGTTCAATTTTTCTCCAATGATTCGAGCAAATTGTTTCATCTCTTCAGGTCCCATCCGGACACAGAATCGGATATCATGGGAATGTGTCTTTCTCCCTTTTAATTGGTCTGGCATTGGATAAAAAGGACTGAAAACCGCATTATCAAGTCCCCCGGGGGCAATAACGAGAGGGATCCCGAACTGGCCCGCCGTCTCCAACCGCATGGGGCCGATTCCCTTGCAATATCCTCCAAACATTTCATCAGCTATTTCATGAAGAGTGAAATCAAGTACGCCAGCGACTAATCCTTGGGATATGAATTCCTCCATGGCCATTCCGCCGCATCCATTGGCATGAAAAGCAATCATTTCATATCCTCTTTCTTGGAGAAGAGGTTCCGCTTGGATCGCACAAACCGAATTGATGCCATAGGCTGTCACAGCAACCATCGGTTTTTCCTTTTTTATCACACTGCCCTTTTCTATCATTCCACATATGGCATGAGCAGCTTGTCCAAGTATCAGGCGCATAAACTCATTGAAACCCAAAAGATCTGCTACCGAATGAAACATGAGAATATCCTTTGTCCCGATATACTCCCTGATATCCCTGGAGGCCACTGTGGAAAGTACCACCTTAGGCAAGCCGAAAGGCAGGGAACGCATAATATGAGTAACAATTGCTGTGCCTGTTCCACCCCCCATCCCAAAAACCCCTTGGAATTTGCCTTTTCCAAACAAATCTCTTGCTATGATAGCGCCGCCTTTCTGGACGGCTTCAAAAGCAAGAGAACGATTTTTCCCTTTGATTAAACTTTCCCAGTGATATCCGGCTGCCTCCACCACCTCGACCCGCGTGATATCAGGATGAGTGAGGGGTTTCCCCAAAGTACCGACATCCATCAGGATGGGATGGACTCCGAGTTTTTGTACGCAATCTTTTACATAGGCTGCTTCCCTTCCCTTTGTATCTAAGGTCGTAATAATGAGCAGTTGTTTTTTCATCTTTTATCTTTCCCCCAGTGGTTTCCAAACAAAAAGAGGTTTCATTGTTTCCCTCCTCTTCTTCTTATTAGTCTTATAAGCAAGGAACACTCAAACCTCTTGCAACTCATCCATCCTTACTCGAAAAAGACCCGTCGCTTTCCGTCCCTCCCTCATGAGAGGTTCGGCTTTATCGGGATTGTATTTGCTTGAATTTCTCACTTTTTGGCAGGCCTCTAGAAAAACTTGAGATCACATGAGATTTACAATTACAACTGTAGTTAGATTTCTCCAGGGGAATTCCGAATCCTATGGAAGGCTCCAAAGGTCTTTTTCATCAATCACCCCCTTTATGCGTAATAAGAAAACAACCATAAAAAATATCTTTTGTCAATCTCGAAAAATAGATTGTGAAAATTGTCTTTGTTAGTTTAAGGAACTAGCTAATCTCACCAGAAACCGATAGGATAGGAATTCTTCTAATTGATTTGCGTTTGAAATGTTATATTAAATGGCGAAACTTAGGATTGAAGAGTACAGGAAGGAGTCTCTATTTGCAACGATCTATCTTTTTGGCTTCTTCACCGAGACGGGGGCTGTGCTCTTGCTTCCCTTCATTCTCTTTGCCGCCCGCACTGCGGGGGTAAAGAGATCCCCTGTAAGACGATTGTCTATAATTCTCCTGGTCAGGAAGCTTACAACACTCTTGAAATCTCCAGGCTCGATCTTGCCATGAACTTTTGCTACACCTAAAGCGTTCCGGGTCATCCCCGCAAGTTCTACAATGTCCTTTATGGTGTATTTATATTCTACCTTTGGTTTATATGGCTGCTTCGATCCTCTTCTCGGCATTCTGACCTCCTATAGATATCACTCCATCAGAGAGGGTGTTCGTTAGAGCAACAGAAACCATTTAGCCACATTTAATGATGATTTGCAAGAATATTTTCACCATTGCAATAGGATTGTCAATGGGCATGTTTCGGGATGAAAGTGTTAAAATAACCTACCGTCAATCAAGGACCAGCCGATTTCGATTCCCAGCAGGTAGCCCAAGCCAATACGGATTTCAACCCATAATCCTCGCTTCTCTTGTCCGATGCATGAGCCTATCAGCCCATTTGCCATGATATCGGAGTAAAGATTTCTCACTGCTTTCAGCGGAAAATATCTATCTTCTGATGAGGCAAAATGATGGAGGGGAGAGTGTTACGAGAGATAAGATCATTCTCACGATCGTCTACTTGCGGATAGCGGAGATTTAAGGAAAACTCCCTGAGAAAACAGAATGATGCCTTGATCGAGTTTATCATCTGTCAAGACAAGTCATTTACGAACTAACGAGCAACCGGACCAATCTTTGCATTACCTGGTCGAGTAGCCCGGGGGAATTTCACCCCCAGGCCCTCACAGAAACGGACGTGACAGTCTCCCGTCATCCGGCTCTTATCATCCAATCGCTGTTCTTAGCGACCTCACCTTACCTCTTAGCTCCTCCCATTACTGGTTGACCAAATGGTAAGGCCAGATGATCCAACCCCTTCGCTCCATCTCCATTACAGAGACCTCAACACTACTACGAGTTGGTGTTAGGATAGAAATACGGCGCGCACAGCCACAGGCGGAGAGTTTCCAACATGCACCCTTTCGGTTGTGCAGTGGGTTCCTAATTCCCCCATAGCCCACGTTTCCGTAA
>JBEKDJ010000442.1:0-3964 GCA_050014415.1 Thermodesulfobacteriota bacterium
TTTCAAAGGTTGTTCAACGAGATTTATGTTCAGGCTTACGAGTCAATCTTTTGGATCGAGAGCCAATTCGGGACAGAGCTTCGCCCAATGGCCTTAGAGGTCGCCAGAGAGCGAATTGCCTTACGAAAAAAGGCCACTCAAAAGGGTTTTTTTGATGCCTACCGTCGGCAAAACGAGCAAAAGGAGTCCAAAGGACAGCACCCCACATAGACAAGGTTATGCCGAGCTCGTCATAACCCTTGTCTATGCCGAGGGGCGTATTATGCCGCATGAAACGGTATAGACTTTTTAAATCTATCGTCGTTACGATGGTTAAGTGATGGGTGTGAAGTTGACCTTTCGGCATAATCCGCCGGTCTTATTCGTAAGTGCAAAAGGCTCATGAGACTTGTCGCACAGGAAGGAGGGGAGGTATGATCGAACGGTTCTACTCAAGGCCTGAAACAATCGCACGCCTACGTTCGGGTCCGTTGGGAAGCCACATCGACGGATTTACAGAGACACTGTCAAAGCAAGGCTATTCATTTGATGTCATCACCAAAAAGATCCGGGCAGTAGGTAAGATAGGGAGGTGGCTGTCTCAGGGACAGGTCGACCTCGTGGCCTTAGACGAGCAGCGCATCATTGAATTCATAGAGTACTGCCGTGGGAAGGAATTCCTCTCGGAGACCCAGTCTGCCGCGTTGAATCAACTGCTGTGTTATCTGCGTAAGGCAGGGGTAGTGCCCACTGTTACACCGATAAGTACTGATATGCGTCAGCCTATCGAGAAGGAATTTGAAGAGTACCTTGCTTTGGAACGTGGTGTTTCACCGCTAGGGAGAAGATACCAACTGCTCATCGCGCGACGATTTCTGATCGAACGATTCGGTACCAGTACCTTTGACTGTAGCCAACTGTGTGCTGCCGATGTCACGCAGTTCACTCTGCGCCACGCTTACACTTACAAACTGCGGACGGCCCAAACAATGCTTTCAGCTCTTCGTGGTTTCCTTCGTTTCCTCTACATGCGAGGAGAGACTCCGAACGACCTGACGGGGTGCGTTTTCAGAGTAGCGAATTGGCATCTTGCCGGTTTACCGAAGTATCTGGAACCTAAGCAGGTCGAACACCTTCTTCAGAGCGTAGATCAAACCACTCGGTCTGGTCTGCGTGACTATGCGATCTTGCTTTTATTAGCTCGTCTGGGACTGCGGGGTGCGGAAGTAGTTAATCTGGAGTTGGGAGATATTGATTGGGAGGCAGGAACCATTACCGTCCGAGGAAAGGGCAAATGGTATAATCGTCTTCCCATCCCTCAAGATGTTGGTGAAGCCATAGTCAAGTATCTTCGCTATGGGCGTCCGAAGTGTTCATGTCGTAGGGTGTTTATTCGGACGGTAGCCCCCTATCGGGAGCTGCTTTCATCTGCAGCGACTCATGATATCGTTGAAAACTATCTTGCACGCGCGGGGTTGCATCCCGATAGGAAGGGTACACACCTGCTACGGCATTCTTTGGCAACCAGGATGATCCGGGGAGGAAATACCTTAGATGAGATTGGGGACATTTTGGGGCATCAGTTTCACAGCTCAACAGAGATATATGCCAAGGTCGCAATAACATCATTACGTGCCCTTGCTCAACCTTGGCCTGGGGGTAGACCATGAATGGGATGAGAACAGTCGCAGAGGAGTATTTGAAAATTCGCCGTTCCCTCGGCTTCAAAATGAAAAAAGAGGAAAAACTGTTGTTCAACTTCATTGGTTTTCTTGAACAGCGGGGGGCTGCATATATCACTTCAACTTTAGCCTTTCGCTGGGCCACGCAATCTGAACACTGCCATCCAGGGCAATGGACAGCCCGCTTTTGCACGGTCCGACGGTTTGCTAAATATGTTTATGCTTTGGACCCGCAAACGGAGATTCCGCCGAGTGATATGGTAACGTATCGCTATCCACGAAGAACACCACACATCTATACTGAAAGTGAGATCCTCCGCTTAATCAAGGCAGCGAAACGGACCCGGGCTCCAAAGGGGTTATGGGGATGGACTTTCTCGATGATCTTCGGCTTGCTCGCCGTGACAGGCATGCGGGTAGCCGAATCTGTGAATCTGAACCGCGAAGACGTTGATCTCAAGGAAGGAGTTCTCACTATCCATGAGACCAAATTCCGCAAGTCACGACTGGTTCCGCTTCATCCCTCGACCGTGAAGATGCTTCAAAGATACGCCCGATTGAGGGACAGGCTCTTTCCGGAACTGCAGAGTGGTAGTTTCTTTGTCACCGAATGGGGTAGGCAGCTGAGAGCCAAGGCCGTTGGGAAGAAATTCCTTGCCTTGTCTCGCAAAATCGACTTACGAGGTCCCAAAGGCACACCCGGTCCACACCTTCACGATCTGAGGCATGCATTTGCCGTGAATACGATGTTGGTATGGTATCGGTCAGGGGTGGACGTGGAAGCCCACATGCCAGAACTATCTACCTATCTTGGACACCTGAGTACAGCCGAAACTTACTGGTATGTCTCCGCTGTGCCCGAGCTTTTATACCTGGCTGCTTAAAAATTAGAACACTCATAAGGAGGACTCTTATTATGAAAACAGATGCAAACTTCCCCAGGTTGCTTCAAGCATTTTTTACCGATCGCCTAATGAACCAACAACAGGTAAGTCCCAATACCATCGCGACACACCGAGATAGCTTTCGTTTACTGGCTCTGTTCGCGCAGAAACGCCTTAAAAAGTCCCCGTCAAATCTGTCGGTTGAGGAATTAGATGCACCCTTCATCTCGGAGTTCCTTGACCATCTTGAGAAAGAACGTGGCAACACCCCTCGTAGCCGAAATGTGCGATTAGCGGCCATTCATTCCTTCTTCCGTTACGTTGCATTAAATGAACCTTTTCTGAGCGCATTAGCCCAGCGGGTCTTGGCCATGCCATCGAAGAGATTCATACGTAGACAGGTCGAGTTTTTAACAGATACCGAAGTTGAGGCTCTCTTGGACGCACCTGACTTACACACATGGATCGGCCGCCGGGATCGTGTCCTTCTGCTCATTGCTGTGCAAACCGGCCTACGGGTCTCAGAGCTCGCTGGGCTTCGTCACCAAGACGTTATTCTCGGTAATGGTGCTCATATTCGATGTACAGGTAAGGGACGAAAGCAACGTTGTACTCCCCTGCGGAAAGACGCAGTAGCTGCCTTACATTCTTGGCTACGGGAACAAGGCGGAGTTCCTTCAGATCCACTGTTTCCAAATATAAGGGGTGGAAAACTGAGCCGGGATGCCATAGAGTACTTAGTGGCCAAACACATAACCACTGCCAGACAGCACTGCCCATCTCTAGTAAGCAAACGGACCTCACCTCATGTACTACGACATACCACGGCCATGGATCTCCTGCAGCATGGAGTGGATCGCACCGTGATCGCTCTGTGGCTTGGCCATGAAACTGCCGGAACTGTGGATGTCTACCTCCACGCCAATCTAGATATGAAAGAAAAGGCACTGGCGAAGACCGCTCTAATCAACATGAAGCAAGGACGCTATAGACCATCTGACGAAGTCTTAGCCTTCCTGCAGAGCCTCTGATTATGCCGTGCTAAAGGTAACAAAAATGCTAAAATTTCAGCGTATCCGTCGATGCCGTTGCCCATAACTCGGCATAATTTGGCGCTCGGCATAGACAAGGGAATTGCCCTCCTAAGAAATCCATATTGAAATCCACTCAACGGGTGAATAACCCCCATCGGACCGAAAGAGTTTACTATACGAGCTAGGGCCTTGGCCACCAGCGGCCCAGAATCGCACGGTTTTCGGGGAAAGCCTTTTTGCGGATGGCCGGAAAGGCTAAACCGAAAAATTTTAACATCGTGGAAAAACAGGGCCCCCACATCGGATGCCTTGTTTGATGCAAAAGGGTGGGGTGAAATCGTTGGTCAGAGGGAAGGTTGATTTTAATGCTAAAAGGATAGATCGT
>JBEKDJ010000443.1:0-7809 GCA_050014415.1 Thermodesulfobacteriota bacterium
TGCACCAACAAGTTTCCTCGTTGGCTGCGCTCAGCGGCCAGGAAAATGCTCGACAAGTATCAAGGAAATCCATGCACTATCTGGGCGGTAACGCCGGAGAACGTCAGCCTCATCTACGACCGTTTCCTTGAGTTTGATGGCATTGGGGATGCCCTTGCTAAAATGGCGCAGTTCATCCTCGTCAGAAATTTTCGCGTAGCGGGGGGAAAGCAAAACCAGTCCAAGATGTCGGTCAAGCCTGACATTCTCGTGCGCAGAGTTCTCGCCCGAACAGGAATCACAGAAAGTGAAAAACTCCCTCACGTTCTCGGCGCGCTGAGCGAGTTGAAGCTGCCTCGCCCCGCTGACTTTGATGCGTCGCTGTGGGTTGTCGGGCGAGAGTTCTGCTTCAAGACCGATCCCAATTGCAGCAAGTGCCCTCTACAGACCGAGTGCGCATATGTTTAGGCCCAACAAGGCGCTCAACCGGATCGCCCAAAAAGCGGGCTCCCGGTTAGCTTGCCGTTTGGGTGTAAATGGAGACAGATAGAAGAATGAAAACCTGTTTTCTTCTTATTACTGGTTTTATGCTGCTCACACGATTTGCCTCGGCAGAAGAATATACTCGTTCATATGAATTCAAGCCAATTCATATTGAAAGAAATCAACTCCTTAAAACTGCGACAGAGATCTTCCTCTATGTAAAACGACTCAATGGCGAAGCGGTTAAGTCTGAAGGTTATATCGAATTGGGCCGTTTTGATTATTCGACGAAGTTGGATCTCCCATTAGAACAAAATGATTATGAAAAATTTCCCCGAGTATCCTACGATAGTTTCTTAAGCATCAAATCTTATGAGGGCACTATTTCAAGCGTTGACCTTCGGCTCTCTGATTATTCAAGGAAGCTTTCTGTCACTGGAACAAGCTACGACCATGTTACTGGATTGATCAATGTGATCCAAGAAAAGTTAGGATTCTATGAATCTCATTTTGGCGGAAGTGGGTTTCGGGTTCTCTTGTATTTCCTTTCCTTTGCCCTTTTTATACTAGCATGTGCTCCTAATTGGTTTCGTCTCAAGGATAGGGACTACTTCATTATATATGGGATGTCTATTATTATATTTAACGTAGTGGTCTTCCTGCCGCCCTGGTCAAAGGTATTTCCTGGTTTTCTGGCTGGCCTTGAAAGCAGGTCATTTCTTGAAAGAAACGCTGCGCTTTTTACCTTCCTGGGGTTAATGATGACTCTCTTAATTCCAGCCTTGACATTCTTCATGCGGCACAGGCGAAAAAAGACTACACCCAACAACGACATTGAGACCGACGCCTAAATCGGCACGGCTCATATCGGACGTTGAGGCTGTAGAAAAAGTTCTGGAAGCATGATAAAATCGCCATATACTCGTTGGTGTGATTTAAGGAACCGCTTAGTAAGAAGAGGAGGGATATGGCGAGATATAAGGACTATGATTATTCGCAGGGGAAGTTCATACCGATACACTTTGACAAACAGATCTTGCCAGGGACGTTTGAGTATAGCCTTCATTACCTCATCGATAACAAAATCGATCTGTCCCTCTTTGATTTACGGTATAGAAACGACGACACGGGGGCTCCTGCGTATGATCCTGCGATTCTTTTGAAGATCATTCTGTATGCCTATTCTCGGGGGATCACTTCAAGCCGCAAGATAGCGCAGTGCTGCCGGCAGAACATCATCTTCATGGCGTTGTCGGCAAACACAGAGCCGCACTTTACGACGATCGCAGACTTCATTTCGAGCTCAGGGCAGGAGATCATCGATCTCTTTCTTGAGGTATTGTTGATCTGCGATGAGATGGGGCTGATCGGGAAAGAGATGTTTGCAGTGGATGGCTGCAAGCTGCCATCGAATGCCTCGAAGGAATGGAGCGGGACGAAGGAAGAACTGCGGAAGAAAAGAGGGAAGATGGAGAGGGCGATCCTGCAGATCGTCAAGCGGCATCGGGAAGTGGATGCGAGGGAGGCAGACCGGGGAGTGATTGAGCAGGAAGAGCAGTACGTGGAGACGCTTCGGGGGAAGGTAAAGAAGATAAAGGCATGGCTACGGGACAACGAGGACAAGCCCGGCAAGAGCGGTAAGCCCCTGAAGAGCAATATCACGGACAACGAGAGTGCCAAGATGAAGACTTCACACGGGGTGATACAGGGGTATGACGGGGTTGCGGTGATAGACGGAAAGCACCAGGTGGTCGTGCATGCTGCAGCCTTTGGGGCGGCGCAGGAGCATGATCTGCTGATTCCTATGATTGAGGGGGCGAGGGAGAACTTCGAGGCAATTGGTAACAAGCAGGATGTCTTCGGAAAAGCAAAGCTCACAGCCGACAGCGGGTTTCATACCGAGGCGAATATGAAGGAGGTAATGCAACAGGGTATTGATGGGTATATTGCGGACACACAGTTTCGGAAACGGGACCCTCGGTTTTCGGAGGTTGACAAATACAAAGAGCGGTTCAGAAAAGAGAGGGCCGAGTACTACGGAGCGGCCAACGTATACAGGCCGCACAGGGATTTTACGATCAGCGAAGACAAGACTCACTGCATCTGTCCTGCCGGGAAACGTCTGTATCGCAACGGTGGTAACGTAATCGTCAACGGGAACAAAGCTGTTAAGTTTCGGGGTCGGAAGACAGACTGCCGTGTATGTGAGTTTCGAGAAAACTGTTTGAGACATCCAGACAGTACTGAAGCAAGACAGGTGTACTTTTTTCAGGGTAGTGCGGGGTCGAGGCCGGAGACGTTCACACAGAAGATGAAGCGCAAGATCGATTCGATCAAAGGCAGACTCATCTACAACAGGAGACTCGGGACGGCAGAACCTGTATTTGGGAATATCTGCTCCACAATAGGGTTGAACAGATTTAGCCTTCGGGGGAAACGGAAAGTAAACACCCAGTGGGTACTCTACTGTGCAGTACACAATCTATTTAAAGTGCATCGATACGGTCTGGAGTTTGCGTGAACGGAGCCGGATTGGGTGATATGGTACTGCGGTAAGAAAAATATCATGAAAAGACGAACATTCCACCAAGGATTGTAAACACTCTCGATGACAGAAAATAATTTCCTATTTTTGATCCAGCAGAAGAAGCAGTTTTTAAAAAAGTGACTTTTTCTACAGGCTCGTTAGGCATTATCGGAGAGGAGCAACAAAAAAGTAATGCGAGGCGACTTCCATCGAAGCAGACAGAGGAGCATGGTCGACGTGTAGGCCATTTTTCCGGTTAAGACTTTTCCTGAAAGGAGGTTAACAATGGAAGAAGGAAAGACAACCTTTGGCTACGGCTATAGTTTGGAGTACATCTGCTCCTTCACTGTAACCCTGAGACCGGAAGTGATCGGTCCCTTGGCAGAGGGTATCCGGGTCAACTACCATTTCACTGGCGGCGAGGTGGACGGCCCGAAATTGCGTGGTAAGTTTCGCCCTGGTGGCGCCGACTTCGTGACCATGCGCCGAGATGGAGTTGGAGTACTTGACATCCGCGCCACCATCGAGACTCACGATGGCGCTGTGATCTACGTGGTCGGATCGGGCCTGGCATATACCAGCGAGGACACCTATGAGAGGGCAATGAAAAGAGATCTGCCTCCTACCATCCCGCTTCGAGCGGCCTTGTACCTCGCAACGGTGCATCCCGACTACCTCTGGGTCAACCGCCTTCAGTTTATTGAAATAGGAGAGCAAGTGCGTGCTCGAAACGAGGTATGCGTTGATTTGTACGCCTTGAAGTGAATCTCCGCCGGCGGGCAACAAAAGTTCACGTAGCGGCAGGGAGGTCAGGCATTGACGAGGCGCAAGAGATGATAAAGGATGTCCTCCGCCTAACCAATAAGGATTGAGACGACTTGAAAGGTCGTTTCAATCCGTTGTTCAAGAAGCCCGGAGCGGTGGTGGCTACCTATAAGGGTAATGCTTCTTTGGATTGATTAAGGGAGAAGACTGGTTGAAGGCGTGTGACTTCAAGTTTTCCAGAACAGGGGCAGACCTCAGCGAGACCACTTGATCAGGAGAGGACAGGTGGGAAGCCGTAGGGTTATCGTTTTGTTTTTTGATACCGAACACCTCCTATCCGGACCACCTGAGCATTTTCCAGGGCAGCATTAAAGAACGGAGTCTGAGGGTACCGCCACAACTTGGGCAAGTGATGGGCTGCCAAGGTTCAAGATCGGTTTTGGGTAAGACAACATTGAAGCCATAGGACATTTCGATAAGGGTACTGATGCGATCAAGAGGAACCCCACAATTGGGGTTCATGAATCCATAGTAACGGACTTTCATGAAGCCGGTTGGCAAGACATGCTGTAAGAAGCGCCGGATAAACTCCATGACCTCCAGGGCGAGGGTCCTTAAGCGGTGACAATGAGGTTTTCGGTAGCGAATAAAGACAGTGCGGTCCTGGACTTTGACGATTCGAGAATTGGAGAGGGCGACTCTGAAGACGTAAGGAGCAAGGTACTTGAGACTTGCTTCGCTAGAACCTACGGCTTGGGAATTGACGTTCCAATCGATCTGCCAGACCTCAGAGGGGATTTGGCCGAAGAGGCCGGCCTCTTTCATTTCATCACGGAACTTAGCTTTGAAGATGATAGAGAGAGCTCTGACGGGAAGATAGAAGTCGATCCGTGATGGGTGCCAGAGGCCATCGGAGGTAGAGAGGGCGCCACCTGGGACGATGTAATGGATATGGGGGTGATATTCAAGGGTTCGTCCCCAGGTGTGAAGGACTCCGAGGAAACCTGGGAGATCCCCACCGATGTAATGTTCATCCAGAGCGAGTTTTTTGATGCCCTCGGAGGAGGCCTTGAACAGGGCAGAGTACGCTGCCCTTTGGTTCTTACGAATGAATCGGCGCAGGTTCTCCGGGACGGTAAAAGTGAGCAGGAAATGATGACCGGGGAGCTGCCGTTTGATCTGTTTCTCCAGCCACTGGCGGGTCTTATGGTGTTGACAAGCAGGGCAATGGCGATTTCCACAGGAGCGATAGACCCGATGGAGTTGGCCACACTTCTCGCACTCATAAAGGGCGACACCACAAGCCTCGGTGCGACAGGCGATGATGGCATTGATGACCTTGCGGTGTGATTTAGGCATGATCATGGCGTAGCGTTGGAGATACTCGGGGCCAAAGGTTTGGAAGATCTCATTGATTGTGGTCATGGTCGAGTCCCTCCATTAGCTGATTGATCAACTGGCAGGCATCCTCTTGACCCTTTTGGGTGAGGTGTAGGTAGATCATGGTGGTTTCCAGTTGGGCATGGCCCATGTATCTTTGGATGATCCGCAGATTGACTCCGGCTTCGAGAAGATGGGTGGCATAGGAGTGGCGGAGGGTATGAACGGAGACACCTTTTTTTTGGACTCCAGCAGCAACCTTGGCCCGCCGGAAGGCGCCTTGTACACTACTCTTGGCCATGGGAAACTGGGCCTCCTTGGCTCCATTGCCATTTCGGCCAAGGGCCGGGAAGAGGAGGCGAGGATGGCGGTGGGTCCGCCAATAGTGGCGGAGCAGATGGAGTGTGGATTGGGGGAGAGGGAGGTAGCGATCCTTGGCCCCCTTTCCACGGTGGACATGGATCATCATGCGGCTGGAGTCGATATCGGAGACTTCGAGGTGGAGACCTTCGTGAAGTCTCAGTCCACAGGAATAGACGGTGGAAAGATAGGCATAATTTTGGAACGTTTTGACACGGGCCAGAATGCTTCGGACTTCATCCACGCTGAGAACGGCGGGGAGGCGTCGTTCGGTTTGGGCACGGAGGATTCCGAGGATGTGCCAGTTTCGTTGGAGGATGTGCTCGTAGAAGAAGCGTATGCCGCAATAGCAGATGCGCATGGTATTGGGGGACCACTTATTAACGTTCTTTCGGTGGAGGAAATAGTCCTGGAGTTCCTGCTCGGTGATCAGATCGGGGGCTTTGCCATAGAACTGGGTGAGCATGCGAACGGAGCGGGCGTAGGCCTGCTGAGTGCGTTCTCCTTTGCCATTGAGTTGAAGGGCTTGAATCGTTCTGTCATACCATTCTGTCTTCATGATACTTCTCCTTTCTTCATCACGAGGGATTTCCCCTTCCACTGAGGAGGGGTTTGGAGGTATCATACTTGACAGAGTGGTATGCTGCCTATCGAACAGACTTCTGGAGTTCTCAGGAAGGGTTACAAAAGCAGGAATCTGCCGCGTGGCGGCTTACTTGAACAGGAAACTTTTCTTAAGGTTTATAAAAATATAGATAGTTTTAGAGGAGAAAGCCGTATATTTACGTGGATATATAGAATCGCAGTTAATGAGAGCTTAAAGATTATACGAAAAGTGAAGGTCGACAAATCGCATTTTGAATGGATTGATCATCAGATTGAAAAAAGGGCAGGAGAGATTCCTGCAGAAATAAAAGAACTATATGCTGATCCGGAAAAAGAGTATTTGCGTAAAATACTTCTTTAAGAAATCAGGCAGGGATGCCATCATTTTATGCTTTTTAGGATAACGGAAGAGCAGCGCATTGTTTTCATTTTCAGAAATATCCTTAATCTATCTTACAAGGAAATCAGTGAGGTTTTGCAGATAAATGAGAATGTCGTAAAAAGCAGGTTAAACAGAGCTAAAAAGAACCTGCAAAAACACGTTAAAGAACGATGCCAATGGTATAACGAAGTAAGCAGCTGTACTTGTGAAAAATGCATAGGATTCGCCTTAGCGGTTACTCCGGAATCATTCAAAGTCATTGAAGAACAGACTCATCGACCGGAATATTATCAAACTGCGGCAAATTATATGAACGATATTAAGGATGTGGAAGCAGTATTTAAAAAGCTTCCTCTTTTAGAATATAAAATCCTTCCGTTAAAGGAATATCTTGAAATTAAAAAACCCTACCGTAACTTTTTCAAGTATTAACGATCTAATAAAATAGATTAAATTAAGATAGACGGACTGCGTATGTCTTACGGCCCGTGATCTGATCATGGCGGCGGAAGACGGTGAAGCGATGAAAATATCTATGCTATGTAAATTATGTCCAGCAACAACGTCTAATAACAAGAACTAAAATAACGAAGGGAGGCACACACGTATGGAAACTAGGGATATCGAGCGATGGAGAATTAGCCGACGCAACTTCCTGCTGTTGGCCGGAGGGGCAATCTGCTCATCGATGCTGCCTTACGATATGGCGACAGCATCAGATACACATCAGTCGACGCCGGAATTCATTGAATCGACATGTGAAAAGGAGGGGAAGATGAAGAACAGAGTATTAATTGCTTATGCAAGCCGGCACGGTTCTACTGGCGGGGTGGCTGAGGCCATCGGACAAGTATTGTGTGAAACGGGAGTATCGGTAGATGTACGCCTTGTTGGGAATGTGAATGATCTCAGTCCCTATCAGGCCGTGATTGTGGGTAGTGCCATTCGCATGCGTAGATGGCTGCCCGAGGCAGTAGATTTTGTGAAGAAGCACCAGGAGACACTAAGTCGAATGCCTACAGCCTACTTTGTTGTTTGCCTAACGATGGGGAATGATACAACGGAGAACCGCCGCAAGGTCTTGGCCTTTCTGGACCCTGTGCGCAAGCAGGCCGCACAGATAAAACCGATAGACATAGGTCTCTTTGCAGGGGCTCTAGACTATAAAAAGTTGTCTTTTTTTTATCGTTTGATGTTTAAGGTGACAGGCGCTCCTAAAGGCGACTCCCGCAATTGGGAGGCTATCCGGACCTGGGCTACCGGCCTGCGTCCAAAGCTGTTGGGTATGTAGCCGTTACTACGCAGCACCCTTCTGCCAGGCCTATCC
>JBEKDJ010000444.1:0-3945 GCA_050014415.1 Thermodesulfobacteriota bacterium
CCCCTCATCGGTTCAAGGATTCTCAAGGCAAAGGAGAGAGGGGCCAAACTCATTGTCGCGGATCCGAGAAGGATTCAACTGTCCTTCTATGCGGATGTTTTTGTCCGTCAGCAGTTGGGCACAGATGTTGCGCTGATCAATGGGATCATGAACGTTATCCTCAAACAAGGATGGTATGATCGCAAATTCGTCGAAGAACGAACAGAAGGTTTCAAGGAATTCCAGAAGCTAGTAGAGAAATATACACCGGAAAGTGTCGAAAAGATTACGGGTGTTAAGACAGAGGATATCAGGAAAATTGCGGATCTGTACGCACGATCTGAATCTTCTTCAATTGTATATGCCATGGGGATCACTCAACATATTACGGGGGTGGACAACGTTAAATCCCTGGCCAACTTGGGAATGCTCTGTGGACAGATCGGTAGGGAAAGTACAGGAGTCAATCCGCTTCGGGGCCAGAACAATGTTCAAGGCGCATGTGACATGGGCGGGCTCCCGAATGTCTATCCAGGCTATCAGCCCGTTTCCGATAGTCAGATTGCTGAGAAATTCGAAAAGGCCTGGGGAGCAAAACTATCTACGAGACCTGGAATGACGGTGACAGAGATGTTAAAGGCGGCCATGGGAGGAGAGGTGAAAGCCATGTTCATCCTGGGAGAAAACCCCATGGTAAGCGATGCGGATATTCAACATGTGGAGAAATCCCTTGACGCCCTCGACTTCTTAGTCGTTCAGGATATCTTCATGTCGGAGACAGCAAGATTGGCAGATGTCGTGCTTCCAGGTGTCTCATTTGCTGAAAAAGATGGCACTTTTACGAATACAGAGAGGAAGGTCAAAAGAGTCAGAAAAGCGATTGGACCGATAGGTTCTTCTCGGCAGGATTGGGAAATCCTCTGTGACCTTTCAACCAGGATGGGCTACCCAATGAGTTACGATGATCCGTCAAAAATTCTTGAAGAGGTTGGCCAGTTAACACCCAGCTATAGTGGCATCTATTATGACCGGATCGAAAAGGATGGGCTCCATTGGCCTTGTCCGAACCGGGCACATCCAGGCACGCCTTATCTACACAAGGATCGATTTAGCCGGGGCTTGGGCCTGTTCCATGCGATTGAGTATCTCCCGCCAGACGAGTTGCCAGATAAGGAATATCCCTATATGTTGACCACAGGAAGGATATACGTTCACTATCACACTGGGACCATGACCCGTCGGTCTCCCTCATTAAACAAAGAGGTAGAGGAGGGATTCGCAGAGATCAATCCCAGACAGGCCAAGGAATTGGGAATCAGAGAAGGCGAAAAGATCAAAGTCCTATCCAGAAGGGGTGAGATTGAGATCAAAGCCGACCTCAGTGAACGGATGGAGAGGAATACGATCTTCATCCCCTTCCATTTTGTTGAGAGTGCGGCCAATAGGTTGACCAATCCCGCTTTCGATCCCATCGCCAAGATCCCGGAACTTAAGGTCTGCGCGGTAAAGATCGAGAAGGTGAATCATTAAGACCCCTGACCTATGGACTAAATCTAAAGCTTCAAAAACCCATCAGGGGCCAGACTGGTTGCCAACATCACCCTATTGATGTCATGATGCGCTATCCAGGCGGTGCTTTCCCTGTTTGTTCGCTCAAGCCAAAACGTCTCGATGGTTTCGCTTAACCCTGCATACCTGCTCAAGGCTTTAAGCAATGAAGGAAGCGAATCTTTCTTCCATGAAGGTTGGGATTTTTGATCCATCAGACCCCGTACCTTTTCGACGGCCCTTAATCCAATGGACAGCCCCAACTCCCGAAAGGCAAGGCGATAGCCTACAGGGAGCTTCAAAGAATCTTCTCTCACAAATGACTCCAAGCCTACCAGGGAAGACTCCAACAATGTCTCCAGTAGACCGGTTTGTTCAAGGTCTCCGCTGGCAATCAATTGTGCCACCCAACAGGCATTAAACAAAAGACCGCCGATCCCGAGAGGGTCATCTGTCTCCCAGTCTTTCCCTTCACAGATATTGGCTATGTCGGCAATCTCAGCACGGAGATTCCTCCCTGTTGGTTCTCTGGGGTCTTTCTCTCCGGTCGCTTGAAGTTCGTTGTATGTGACAAATCCGTCCAGAGGGTCGTGATGTCCCATGGACAGCACCAGAGGCCGGGAAAGGTCTATGCTCATTTTCCAGTACATGCGCTTCGGACCACCGGAAGGCGAAGCATAGACAAACCCGGCATGGGCCGTTTTCGCAAGCTCAATTGGCCATGCATTGTACATTAAATTCCCGGTGACCCTGCTTACACGATTGAGGGCATGCATCCATTTTGTCAGGTAATGATAGTACTGCCCGTCCCGATCCCACTCCAGGCCTTCATCAAAGGGGTCACGAAGTCCCCGTTCGTTTAGTTCCTTACCGATCCTCAATCCGCCCCGGGTAGGGTGCTTTCTACCCTCCTGTTCGTCGAGGCCGCTGATCCAGCCGGTTCGACACTCGCCTGCACGGTGTCGGCCGAGTGTGTTATGAACCTGATCAACGAGTTGGAGCGCCAGATTCAAGTATGTTTCTTCGCCTGTCTGATCATAAAGCCCTAGAAAGTTACAGACCGCGAAGGCATCTGTCCATAGATAGCGCCGCGGGGACTTCAAGGCAGGCGAGAGCCCGGTTTCCCTGGCGAATTCCATCATGATTTCGATGACCGTAGGCTGAAATCCGTTCTGTTTCATTGGAATAATTTAGCTATTCATCCGGTTCTAATGAAACTTTCTCGTCGCCACCATCATCATTATCCAGGCAGAGGAAGCCATTTTCAAGTAAAAAGTGAAAAGCTGGCTAAACAACTTTAGTCCGTCATATATTCTGGAAGAGAGGGAATATCCTCAATGTCCTCATGGCTCCATCTCTTCCACGATTCCCGCCAACACGCATTAGCTTGGACTAATTTACATATTACTGGGAAAAAGTCGGCCCCCTAAGGTTGAAGCATTTCCGGACAATTGTTTCAAAATTCCTGTACCGAAGCTCCTGATCCTCACCGGGTAAGCTTACCCTGTTGTTGCATTAAATGCTGCGTTCGTTACCGTAATACCTTGCCAATTAAAGGGCGGAGCATAACCCAATACCAGAAGTGCGTTATTCTAAAAACCTCCCCTCAATAATGAAGGTCTTGATGTGGGAGATCGAGTTCGCATTGAACTAATAGGATCTGATGTAGAACAAGGATTCATCGACCACGCCCTTCTAGGATGAAGATGCAACCTTGATTCTTCAGTTCCCCGCAACTATAAAGTTGTTTTAGAACCAACGTCCCCTTATTCAGCCCTATCACACCGGGACCATGACCCGCCGATCTCACTCGTTGAACAAAGAGGTAGAAGAGGGATTTGCAGAGATCAATCCCCGGCAGGCCAAGGAATTGGGAATCAGAGAAGGCGAGAAGATCAAAGTCCTATCCAGAAGGGGTGAGATTGAGATCAAAGCCGATATCAGCGATCGGATGGAGAGGAATACGATCTTTATCCCCTTCCATTTTGTTGAAAGCGCAGCCAATAGGTTGACCAATCCCGCCTTCGATCCCATTGCCATGATCCCGGAATTTAAAGTCTGCGCCGTGAAGATCGAAAAGGTGAATCATTCCTCTGGCTTATAACTGACTGCTTATAGTCGGAAGAAGAGGGTTAGATTCCCTACCCAGCAAAGAGTCCCCCCTGAATGTGGCCTTGACAAATATCTGAATATCTGATATTCTGTAAAGCAGAGGTGATCCACTATGGAAATGGAGACGACGAAAATTGGCAAACGAGGAGCGGTGGTAATTCCAGCGGGCCTCCGCCGCAAATACGGATTCGAAGAAGGATCCCTGGTGGTCGCAGAAGCTCGGGAGGAAGGTGTCCTCTTACGACCAGTGGTGACGTTGCCTTTAGAGAGGTATACTCCTGAACGAAAGGCTGAATTTCTCTTAAA
>JBEKDJ010000445.1:0-3927 GCA_050014415.1 Thermodesulfobacteriota bacterium
AAAGAGTTTTGATAAACAGTTTTTAAGGGATTATCTTCTTTCCATCCGCTGGGATAAGAGTCCGCCAGCCCCCCAATTACCGGATGAGATTGTTCAGAAAACAAGAGAAAAATATCTTGAGGCTTATGAGCGTCTGGTCGGGAAACCCTTGTAAAAGAATTACTTCCCCTCCCCCTTGACGGGGGAGGGAGAGGGTGGGGGTGATTAGATTTAGTTCCCCCTCACCTTCATCCTCTCCCTCCAGGGGAGAGGAAAATATTTTGTTACTTTCTTACGAATGATATCTAAGGAACTCCTTCAGGATAAATTCCGAGGGGCAATCCTCGGTTGTTTTTTGGGAGATGCCTTTGGAGCAGGCTTCGAAGGGATGCATCCCGATAGGGCTGGGTTTCACATGGGCAAACTTTCAAAAACATTTTCCAGGAATTACACCGATGACACAGACATGACACTCGCTCTGACTGAATCCATCAATGAGTCCGGTAGAATCGATCCCGAAGACATTGCGAAGCACTTCAGTCTCTCTTGTGATCTCACACGTGGGTATGCCATCGGAACGATCAAAGCTATCCAAGCACTCCGGGCTGGATTGAAATGGCATCAGGTAGCTCGGATTGTTTTTGAAAAGGGTTCATTTGGGAATGGAGCTGCCATGCGAGTCTCTCCTGTTGGACTCTTTTATCACCACAATCTGGATGATCTTCAAGAGGCGGCCATTAAACAGGCAAACATCACCCATGTCCATCCCCTGGGTCAATGGGGAGCTGTGATGCAGGCTTGCTCTATAGGATTGTCAGTCAGCCAGAACCCGAAAGAACCCTTTAAAAAAGAGCAAATGGTTACCAACTTGAAAGAAATCCTTTGGGGCGGACCGATCGAATACATGAGAGCCTTAAATAAGATTGAGGAAATGGTAGCTCAGGGTAAAAAGCTCCAAGCCCGGGAAGTAGTTCAGTCCCTCGGAAATGGGGTGGAAGCTCACCTATCTGTTCCGAGCGCCTGCTACATCGCAATCACATACAGTCCGGATTTTTGTGATGCCATCCGAGCAGCTATCTCTCTGGGAGGCGATACCGATACAATCGCGGGAATGGTTGGAGCAATCGTTGGTGCTCATGTGGGAGAAAAGGGACTTCCTGTGGAATGGATAGAACAGTTGGAAGACGGCCCAAGGGGTCGCTCTTTTGCCAGAAGCCTGGCGGATAGGCTTTTCGAGGCCTGGTGGAAAATTCATCAAACATGTGCAGAATAAAGCACAAGCCGTAAGGTCAAATCCTGGCTGGCAACTTCACCTACAAGTCATCACATCAGGGTTGATCAAACAATTGAGGATTTCTGATTGAAAGGATGCATAGCACCCGAGGTCAGCATTGGCTGTAAGCCGTTCGCTGTGGCCGTTTGTTGTACAATTCATTTCCCTGTTCTTCTACCTAAACCTCATTTCTTTCCTTCTGTTTCTTTAGTATGTTCACCTTTAGTGGTTTTACCTGAGCTTTTAGTAGTTTTCTCTGGAGTATATGCTTTAGTACCTGTAGCAGTATGCCCACCTGTTCCTGGCTTCCCGTGTCCGGTTGAAGTTCTATCTTTTTCAAGCTTTCCTTCGGTAGTTGAAGTTCTACCTTTTTCAACCTTTCCTGGATGGCCTGTTCCAGGTTTCGTTTGAGCAGTACTATACGGCCTTCCATCATGACGATGTGTAAACTGACGGTGCTCTGGTTGATGCCAATAGTGGGTGTTATGCCAAGTCCTCCAGTTTCTTTGGAGATCACCATGGTGAATATGATGATAATTCCAGGGGTGACCTCCCCAAAGATGGGTTCTGTAATTTTCTCTCCAATCATGAGGTATTCTGTTGTACCAAAATGGAACCCCTTGATAGAAACCCCAACCACGATCATAATAGAGAGATCGATACCAGCGTCCATTCCACGGCCTCCACCAATAGCCATTGTAGAAAAAGATTTCTTCTGGTACATCGGGGACAAGATAAACTTCTGTCTCTGGTAGCACTACTACTTCTGGTGGCGCAGCAAATACAATAGGTGGAGGTAGTGGAACAGTGACTCTTACGCTAGGTGGTGGGGGTGGGGGTAGTGGAGGTACTGCCATAGCTGAAATAGGAATGCTTAAAAATAAAATCGTTGTTGTAAAAAGTATTATTTTTCTCATTTCTTTAATCCTCCTCTTCAGATCCCAGTTTTTCTGTATCAAAAAGCCCGCTCTTCTCCCTTCTTAAAGAAGGTTAGAATCATAAGGGCTCAATTTTAAAGAAAATCAGGTTTTCCACCCCCCCGCCTATTTACAGGGGCCGATGCGTTTGCCCTTCATCGTGCTCTTCATCGTCATGGTTTTTTCATTGGTCTTCACCGTTGTTTCGATAACGCCTTCCATGGTGGTCCCTGCATAGGTGACCTTGCCCTTGCTCGTGCTCATTCCCTCCCTGCAGACCACTGTCCAGGTGACGGTGTTGCCCTGGGTCTTCATGTCCTTGATCGTGCATCCCGACTCGCCCGTTTGAGGCACAGCTTTTTCCTTGGTTAAACAAGTAGTGTGGGTGAAGGATTTTGAGGGCATGCCAGGCATATCGACCGTGCTTGTTATCTCCCAAAGACCATCCTCCATGTTCGGTGCAGCATAGGAAAGGCTTGTAAAAAATATGAACAGTAACGTAGCGATAATGCAACCCCCTTTTCTCATAACGCGCTCCTTTCTGAGCAAGTCAGTCAATTGCTTCTAACCATTCTCTTCGTTCCTTACTGAACCCGGGGTATGCCCGGTGTGGGATAGGAGACAAAGGCACGTGAGATGAAGCCGATCACCATAAATATGACAATGGCTGCAATGATTACCGCAACCGTGTATCCCAGGGATTTCTCCCGAGGAGATTTCATTAGAACCGGAAGCCCTAGGTAAACAAGATATAACCCGTATAGCCCTAGAATCCCCAGGGGGCTCAGGGAAGGAATAATCCAAAAGATACCGACGATCCAACCAGGCGTGGAAGAATAGGTGGCTACCTTAAAGGCCTGATCGATCCTCTTCTCTCCCGAAAACGTGGGAGCCAGAGCATCGATAACGAGAGCCAGGATGTAGACCCCAACCAGTGTCAGGATATAATGCACGATCGCGGATGAAATCGATGAGAAGATGGATACCCGGAATGAACCTGCAAAGGGCACTCTGATGCCCACGATGGACATTCCGATAATCGAAGCCACAGGCCCGATGGCTGCCAAGATCATAATGTAGGTCTTGTATAGCTCTGGGATGGTTGTGGCCTCCCCAGAAATGGTTTGCCACTCCTGCTTTGGCCTCAGCAAAATTCCTTTTACACGTTCGACTATATCCATCGTTTGTCCCTCCTCGCGTTCCTTCTCCCCCCGTTCCTTGGAGAGAGGTTGCGTAATTCACTTTGGGCAATATCCATATCAATTAATCTTGGATTTGTCAATCAAATAGCTTGATCAAATAGTTTGATTAGGTTAAGGCACACAAGCCAGGTAACCAAGATTATCGATTATGCGTTGAAATGTTGCATAGAAGGGCAAAAATTGAAAAACAACATTTCAGGAAGGAAGAGGCGGGAAAGTGGGTTGCAGGTTCCACCTACAAAGAGTGAGGATTATACCCTATAAGAAGTTGAAGATTACGAGTTGAAAGTGAACCTAAAGCTAAGATCACCAACGGGCGTACTCAGAAGGAAGGGGGGAGCATTGCTCCTCCCCCTATCTGCTTCTGACATCTAATCAGACAGAATTGAGATTTCGACCCTTCTGTTCTTGGCCCTTCCTTCAGGAGTCTTGTTGTCCGCCACAGGGTCTGCCTCACCATGTCCAACCGCCGTGATCTTCGAGCTGTCAACGCCAGCTTCCTTGATGAGATAGTCCTTGACGGCCGTTGCCCTCTTTTCAGAGAGCTTCATATTGT
>JBEKDJ010000446.1:0-7227 GCA_050014415.1 Thermodesulfobacteriota bacterium
CTAAATCGCCAAGTTCAAGGTAATATTATTGCAACTACATAGATTCCCTCATATAATAATGGTCGGGGAGAGCGGATTTGAACCGCCGACTTCTTGGTCCCGAACCAGTCTATAAAGTAAATCCCAACCTGTTGAAATTCAAAAAGAATTAATCCCGCATACTTAATCTCAACAATATAAGATTTACCAACGAAAATTAAGGGGAATTTTGGCCTGTTAAGGGATATATGGAAGCAATTTGGAAACACTAAAGGTGTGGGGAGAGGGGCGGAGACCATAATTAAAGTCCCTCTCCCTCTACTCCACAAAACGAGTACCGTGAAAGGTACATTTCTTGGGGCAAGGATAGAATGCCTTGCAGCGATTCTAAAAAGGAATGGAGGCCGGGTTGAGGGAATCATATGAGTGAAGAAAAATTAACGGCGATCATCGCAATCCGGGTCTATCCTTCATGGAAAAGACAGATGGGGGATGAAGCAATAGAGAGGGGGCAAACGCTTTCAGAATACCTTTATTCAATGATCGAAGCCGGCTGGGAACAAGTCATCAATGAGGATGTTAAACAGGAAGGGAATGTTTAACAGAGGTTGGAACGAAAGGAGGTAAAATGTCAGAAAAAGCTATCGAAGGTTGGAAGGCAATCGCCGAAATGTTCAATGTCTCAGTCAGAGTAATGATAAACCGAAAAACCGAACTCAAAGCATGCGGAGCAATCTTCTATATGCTCAAAGGCGACCCAAGTAAACATAAACGCCACCGAGTAGTCTGCGCCTTCCCAAGTCAACTCAAAGACTGGATGATGATTAAATCAGCCAAAGGGGAAAAATTCTAGTTTCCTACACTATCCCATATTCAACATCCCACATTCATTGTCCCAAGTTCAATATCCTATGTTCACTCTGACAAACAATTTTGAACAATGTTAAGGTGTCAAGCATGGTCACCTTAGACGAAATGAGAGAAGCGAATGGCAAAAGTTTCGCAGAAAAAATGGATCAAGGAGGAATCACCGATGATGAATTGATAAAACTATTAAAGAGTAAGTTAAATGCAACGGACACCAGGCCCTTTAATAACAAGGGTTCCATCATTTATGCTAAACCTCTCGAAGCTCACGAAATCCAGTTAAAGGCCGCCGATATGTGTTTTAGGCTCAAAAATCAATATCCAGCCGAGAGAAAGCACGTCAGTTTTGAAGGTGGAGTTCCAATCGTTCCACTCTCTGAGGAGGATCAGATCGAACTCGAAGCGATGAAGGAAGTTGTGAAGGGGAGATTGAAGAAAAGTGAGTGATCGAAACTTTGTGAAAGGGTTTTGGAGCTTGTGAAAAGTGAGTATTCATGCGGGTTTGCGGGCAGGTCATAGAGTGAAAAACAGGTTAACCTTAAGTATGTCTTGTAAGCTATTAAAATTGGGAATGTTCCTTGATCGGACATTTAGGCGAAACTTTTCATAATGCATAATATCAGACGCATATTCGGTTATTTTCAATATGGTTCTTGTATTAAAAATGATACAAAACTCAAGAGACTAAAGGACCATGAAATACTTCTTAGAGTGTTAAATGAGGGGAAAGCTCCATTTCTCGCTCGCTTCTTCGATGATAGACAGATCTCGAACCAGCTCTCAGACTCGACGAGCAAGGCGGCGAGCGAACGAAGGCCCCGGGGAGGGGGGGCGGTGGCGGCCATGC
This sequence comes from Thermodesulfobacteriota bacterium, assembly GCA_050014415.1. GTDB lineage: Bacteria > Desulfobacterota > BSN033 > BSN033 > UBA1163 > JBEKDJ01. The sequence continues at coordinate 1,694 of JBEKDJ010000446.1, forward strand.
CTTAAATGCCCCCCAGTGGAGTCCCATAAAATCAATTAAGTTCTTCACGAGTGATCTTAGGATGTCTCTTATTTTTTAGTTCTGGAAAATTTTTTCTGGAGTAAATTTGAAAAATGTTTTGTGAACTTTGTGGTTTTGACAGCAAGTTAATAGCTCATCACTTGTCTTATGAAAACGAGAAAATTGTTCACATCTGTTATATCTGTCATGTGGCAATTCACGCTTTTGGGAGGTTGCCGTTGGAGTGTCGCAAGAATTTTTTGGATTGGGTGAGCGAGTATTCTCACGAGTGGTTTAATGGTTCAAAGAAGGGGAAGATGACTCCACGTGGGAAAGAGATTAAACGTAATAATTCGAGAAAGTGGAGGGAGAGTCATCCTGAGAGGATGCGAGAGCTTGTTTTGAGGCATTATTACAGGCAGAAGCATAATATTCCTGGGCAGGCTTCACTTTTTTAATTTGGGAATTTTTGTGGAAAATAATTTGACGAACATTACAGTTAGTAATTATCGTAAGAAGTTGGTGGATTTTGCATTGGCCAATCCTACTTTTTTGGGTTATTTGGGTCATTCAGAAAGTTTCAGGAAACTTGAACCTTGGACTCGTTGGCAGATTTTTAAGTGGAGGGTTCATTCCTTTTTCTCTCGTGTTCATGATGCCTATTCGGTGTTGATGGGAAGAGCAGAGATTGCGGAGGAGGATTAAATCGACCAGCCTCAAGTAGTGTTGGGGCAGAAAAGGGCCTCAGACGAGGAGTTATTCCCAAACCAAGGGTAGGGACAGGGGGGTACCAGGGTCGATGATTTCAAAGCGTCTTTTTTGGGGATTTTTTTATTTTTTTACCGCTCCGTAAAGACGAAGGGTATATTGAGTTCGGCCCATTCCTGTGAGGATGTACCTCCTTTGTGACCTCGGGATTAAGCATGTTTACACCGAACTATTGATATCGCCCTGGCAGCCGAAGCCTATGCTCTGGAAGCTGAGCGCAAGATGGGTGAAATGCTGAGGCAGACGGAAAGGGCTCGTCCCGCCGTTGGCTCTAAGGTCATAGGTGACAAGAGAATACCTATGAAAGACGAAGAAAGGCCCACTCTTTCCGACCTCGGCCTGACAAAGAAAGAGGTTTCAGGAGCCCAATTTTTAAAGGAGGTGATTCATAGAATCCGACAAAAGGAAGGCCTCTTCGGTTCGCTTCATGACAAGCGCAACTCGATGAGAGGCCCCAGTCGGTAACCATCCCCAGGAGGCACCGCAGGTTTCGGATGGCAAATCGGAATTAAATTCCCATTTGACTTCCTGGCCATGATATTCTAAAGAGGAACCGCTGAAACGCTTCCTTCTGTGGCATCACCAAGAAGCAATCTTATCGTGCCCAGCAAGTTGCAAGTCACCAAACGCAGAAATCAGATGCTCAATGTTTAGTGCCGGAATTTAGAGGCAACCACTCCAGTCCTCCTCCGATCCTCTTTGGTGGTCCTCTTAATCTCGTCCTGCTCAGCTACTCCCCATAAACCGTTTTTGGCGTGTACACGGGCTTTAGCGCCATCAAAAGGGTTGATCAATAGTCAGGGATGGGATATTGAGTTCTTCCTGAAATCCACGAGTGGCCAATTGGGCAAAGCATGCTCGATTGCAATTAGTAATCGATAGGTGGTCATTATCCTCTGACTTAAAGTTTTGATATGTCTTTCAAATCGAAACCTTTTTCAAATCGAAACCTTTTGGCAGGTGCGGATAGTGGCAAGCTATATTCAGTTTTGGGTACGATACCCTCAATAGCCTGTTACGTTTTCCTTATGGTGCACAATCTGGATTCCTCTGTTCACCAATTAATGTCGTCATAAATCAAATGCCGGTCTTTAATGAATTATTTGAGAGTACAATATATGCTTCAGCTCTCAGAACAGAACCCGTTCATTTGCCACGATGAGGCTCTTTTACGGACACTGCGGATATGAGTTTGAACCCGGCGAACCGGCAAGATAGGAGAATTAAAGGAAATTCATTTCTTGATCAATAAGTTACAGGTGTTTTTGTTTTACTAATTTCTACTGATTTTTACCTAAAAATACCCCGTTTTTGCATCAGGATTACTGCAACATTACTGCAGGATTTTGGAGCCTCTAAGGCGCCCAAATGATTCGTAAAGAGAATCTCTTAAAAAGCCTAACTTGTCGAATTTGAAGAATAAAATATTCCTTCTGTACTTTTTACCTTCCTATTTTTGCCATATCTAACTTATTGAAAACATTAGAACCTGATTTTGGATTCTTGACGCGATATTAGTCTTTTCTCTTGTTCAATTTGACTCTCTGCTTTAGCGTACGCCCCAAGTTGCTCGCAAAGCTATCCCCTGAAAATTGGTTCTAAGTGACAGGTGGGTGAGAAATGTATCGATGGCTAGGCTGTAGTTTATTGGCTTGTGGTTCAGATCGAAATTCCATAACTATGCTCCTTCTGATCTGGGGTTCTTACTTCTTCTGTTTAAAAACTTCTTGCGCTCTCTGGAAGCTCTCCGTCATCGGAGCGTAGGCTGTATACACGGTGGCAGATCCACAGTGTCCGGCCGATTCCACGTGCGTTGCAACTCACAAAACACCACATTTGTGTGGACCAGGATGACCCTAGCCTGCGCCAGAGCGGCGAGCGTCATTCTCAATACCATCTCGCTCGGGTCGCCTGAAGCATCCCTCACCGTATAAACAATCGATTCAGGATTACTTATTTCTTTTATTAAGAAATATTCATTATGAAGCCAAAATTCAAAGGCCGCACAGAAAGCAATGAGACTTTCAGCGCCATGCCATCCATTCGGCAATTGACCTGGTTTTACTGATTACGATCCGAAAGCTTGTATTATGGACTGAGATTCAAAAATCACAACTTCAGCAAGAAATTTTGGGCACAATTTTTTAAGTTTTTAGCTCCGCCCTTAGCCGGCTATCGATAGGGATGTTTAAAGAGCCAACCTTCTTTAGGCGCTCATTATCAATCCAGCGTCTTAATCTGGTCCAACCGATTATAATAACGATACAGGTGAATGAGGGCACGTGCAGCCCGCTTCACGGAAGGATAGGCGGGAATGCCCCCTTTGCCGAATTCCGCCCGCAAACTCGCACCCTGCGCCGCCAGCTCAGGATCGCCGCCCTCGGAATCCACCACAAAGACCACAGGCTTCCGATTGTCTCTCTGCTTCACCTGTTCAATCGTCGCCGGGATGGAATCGGGTAGGTTGGATGTGTGGAAGGCCTTTCTTGGAATCAGCCGACTCACGATGACCATCCCCATAGCCGGTTCGCGGCAAACAAGATCCAATATGGCTCCGAAGTAAGCGGGGTTCACAAAAGTCTGCCAGTCATCCAAGGGATTTCCCGCAATAGAACCTACAGCCGGTACGGTCTCGCGAAGTTTTTCCATGGTGGCAGATGACGGGGAGGCGACATCGAGACCCTCGTGGATGCACGTGTCGCTGCTCACCACACTGGTTCCCCCCCCGCCGCCGATCAAAAAGACCCCACGGCTGCCGGGTGGGGGCAAAAGTGCAAATGCAAAGACTGCATCCATCCACTCGTCGAGCGAACTCACTTGGATCACCCCCGTCTGACGAAAAACGGCCTCCCATATCATCTGCTCACCCGCCATTCCGCCGGTATGAGAGGTCGCTGTGCGCGCCCCCACCTCGGTCTTCCCACCTTTCCAGGCAATGATGGGTTTCCTTTTGCTTATCTCCCGTGCCAAGTCAAAGAACCTTCTTCCGTCCTTCATGCTCTCAATGTACAAAGCAATAACCCGTATGCCTTCATCCTGACCCATGAACTCGAGGAAGTCCAGACTATTGAGAACAGTTCCATTGCCGACGCTTACGGCTTTGTCTGTTCCGATACCGAGGGAATAGGCATATTCGGTCAGGCGCTGCGTAATGAACCCGCTCTGCGAAATGACACCCAAAGGACCGGGTGCGCCGGGTATCGCTCCCCACGCAGTAAGGCCTGAAGCTGGGCAGTATGGGCCCATGCAGTTAGGTCCAATGATAAGAAGTCCTTTTTCCTTTGCGATAAAAGCAATCTGTTCCTCAAGTTGTCTTCCTTGCTCTGTTCCGACTTCCTTGAACCCAGAGGTCAGGATATGAATGTACCGTAGGCCGATCCGGCCGCATTCCTCCAGAACAGTTGGTACATGTGCTGCGGCGACGCAAACCATCGCAAGATCGGGTACCAGGGGTAGAGAAGAGAGATTTGGATAGGCCGGAAGCCCCCTGATTTCGGTTGCCTTCGGGTTGATGCAATATAGCGTCCCAGGGAAGCTGACCTCCTGGAGTTTCTGCAAAAAGCTCATGCCCCCGAAACTGGACTCCGATCGTGTAACGCCTACAATGGCGATGTGCCTCGGCTTAAAAAAGGGGTCCAGATCATTTCTCATGGACGCCATAACCTATTCCTTCTGGTGCAGTCCGATAAAACGGGAGTATTGAGAGTACGTGCTTGTGGATCAAGGGTTTGATAAGAACTCGCTTTAGGGTGAGTGGAATATACGAAAAACGGAGTTGTATGTCAACCCCAAAAGGCCAGAAGAAACGGTGGAAGGTTTAGTAGTCTGTCCTTTTTCCTTCGGCGGGGCTTCGCTCAGTCCAATCACACTGCTATTTTACTTGATCCAGAAGGGCCTTCAACTTAGGGATCCGCTCATTTCTCTTCTTTGCAACTAATGTGAAATTTCTCGGAACATCCGCCATCAGATGTTTCGACTGCTCGGCAGCGATCTGATAGAACTTTACAATCTTCTCTTCCATGGCCACAGCCTCTTTCAAAACATTGGAGTAAGTTGCGCTTTTTGAGGGCGTGGCTTTGACCTTATAATCGTCAGGGTTAAGATCAAAGGCAAAGCAGCCTTCAATAGCATCGGTAATCACCCCATAGTAGGCCCGCTCAATTGGGTGACATACTTAGCATTCTCTTTTGCAAAGGTGAGAAAGAGGTCTTTATCCTTCTCGAACCTCTTTGATAGCTCCTCATAGAACTTGGCGGATTCGTTCTCCAATTCTCTTGACAGGCTGATCGCCCCAGAACATGTACTAATTCCCATTGGCATTTACCTCCTCTATCCTAAAACCATCTTTGGATGATGACTTTGCTTTCTGTAAAAAAACGAACCGCCTCCTGGCCCTGGGTATGCAAGATTCCAAAGAAGGAATCTTGCATACCGCTGAATGGGAATAAAGCCACAGGGGCTACAATTCCAATATTGATTCCGACATTACCGCTCGCCACATTGTATTGAAATTCCCTGGCGCTCCGTCCATTCTGTGTGAAGATCGCATGACCGTTCCCAAAAGGGCTTGCATTACATATCTGGATTGCTTCATCCAGGGTTTTTGCTCGAAACACACTCATTACTGGACCGAAGATCTCTTCGCTCCCTATTCTCATATCTGTTGTGACATTTTCAAAAATCGTCGGACCCACAAAGCAGGTGTCAGGGCAGCCACCCTCAATCTTGGGTTTCCTTCCATCGAGTCTCAGTTTTGCCTTTTCTTT
>JBEKDJ010000447.1:0-4807 GCA_050014415.1 Thermodesulfobacteriota bacterium
GAAAGAGGTGGATTTCTTGAAGTAACTGTTCTGGGGCCTGGCTGTTATTCTTGCAACAAATTAGAGCAGGATGTGATGGCCGTTCTTTCTGAGACCGGAATCGAGGCAAGCCTGAACCATATCACCGATCCAAAATTGATGGCTCAATACGGGATTCTTCCCACACCAGCATTGGTTATCAATGGAAAAGTGAAATCCGCAGGGAGGGTTCCTTCTAAATCGATGATCAAGAAGTGGCTGGAGGAGGATAGAAAATGAACCTAAAGCGGATCACTTTGAGCTTGAACTCGAATGAACTCATTAGATTGACGAAGATCCTTCTTGACGAGGATAAGGAGGACGCTCTCCCATTTATTAAAGAGGTTCTGAAACCACAGGTGGATCAGGCCATCCGGGAAGGGTGAGACCCTTTTCCTTCTAAGCTTCGTGCAGGCTGGACAAATAACTTGCTTGTTAAGAAATGAGGTTAACATATGGCGGCAAAAAGACGATGGGCATTCTTCATCATTATATCCTCTCTAAATCTCTTTTTCGTTACTCTCATCCAATACCAAATTGCCCTTACCCAATCTTTTTCTGAACGTATGCCCAAAGAGATAGCTCAAATTACCCTCCCCAAACTCCTGGATTTCGGGATGGGCAAATGCATTCCATGCAAGAAGATGCTCCCAATTCTTCAAGAATTATCAGAAGAATATAATGGCCGGGTGGTCATCAAGATCATCGAAGTCCACCAGGAACCTCGTCTTACTCGAACCAATAGGATTCAGCTCATCCCGACACAGATATTCTTCGATGCAAAGAATCAAGAGGTTTACCGTCACGTGGGTTTTATGGATAAAGAAGAAATTAAGAAGATATTCGAAAATATGGGTGTTAAATAGTGTCTGTCCATAAACAGCCTTTTCTGTCATGCCGGACTTGATCCGGCATCCAGAAGGTCTTGAAAGGACTGGATTCCGGCTTTCGCCGGAATGACGATTCTAATTAAAGAGGCAATTTAAGACTCTAAATAGTTATTGAAATTACGAGAGATGAGATGAAGAGACTTCAAGCGAAAGTGGGCGAGAATGGACAGTTGATCTTTCCGGAGGAGTTTAACCTCCGTTACGGCCTGAAACCCGGCACGCTAGTTTATGTCGATGAAACAGCAAAAGGGCCGCGGCTCCGGCTGCCCATTACCCATTTGACCAAGGTATATATCGAGCCTACCAATCGCTGCAACCTCGATTGCCGCATCTGTATGAGAAAGGTCTGGGATGAACCGCTTGGCCAGATGAGCCGAGAAACGTTTTCACGAATCATCGAGGGATTGAGGAGCTTTTCGCCGCCGCCGACAGTCTTTTTTGGAGCTTTGGGTGAGCCGCTCGCCCACCCAGACATCGTGAACATGATAACCCAAGCCAAAGCCCTCGGTTCTTCTGTTGAACTGATTACCAACGGGACCCTGCTCACGAAAAAATTATCGGAACAGATGATAGAAGCTGGTCTGGATCGGTTATGGGTCTCACTGGATGGGGCAACTCCGGAATGTTATGGGGACCTCCGTCTGGGGGCTATGTTTCCTGAAGTATTGGCCAATCTTAAGGCCTTTCGCGATGCCCGTTGGTCCAATCCTTCTCTATCTTTTTTTTCGAGCTTTCACATGAAACCGGATATTGGGATTGTCTTTGTGGCGATGAAACGAAATATACATGAGTTACCTTCGCTTCTCTCTCTGGCCATGAGATTGGGAGCCACCCGCGTTCTGGTAAGCAATGTCCTTCCCTATACCGATGAAATGTGTCAGGAGGTTTTATATTCACGCTCTTTAACTGACGTTGTCTACCAGTCTTCGGTATTTCGGCTCGACCTGCCTAAGATCGATGTAGATGAAATTACAAAAAAGTCGCTCTACTTATCCATGCGTTCCGGCAATAGCATCAGCCTTGTCAGAGGCCATCTTTGGGAGGGGAATGATTACTGCCCCTTTATCGAAAACGGCGCAACCGCAATAAGTTGGGAGGGAAACCTCAGCCCCTGTCTACCTCTTCTCCATAGCCACACGAGCTATTTTAATGGAATTGAAAGGATCTCACGACGTTATACGGTCGGGAATATCAATGAGCATTCGTTGCAGGATCTAAGGGATAAGCCGGATTACCTGAGTTTCCGTGAGCGCGTCCAGACCTTCGATTTTGCACCCTGCACGTATTGTGGCAGTTGCTCCCTTTTTTGGGAAAATGAAGAAGACTGTTTGGGCAATTCCTTCCCTACCTGCGGCGGCTGCCTCTGGGCCCAGGGAGTGATACAGTGCCCCTAAATTATAAATATCTGAAAGGAAAAAAGGGGTTCAATAGATCATGGAAAGTATTTTAAATCAACTTTCTCAGTCATTTACCGAAAATCCCCTTCTTGCCTATCTCGGTGTCTTCCTTGGAGGCATTCTCTCGTCTTCAAGCCCTTGTGTCCTGGCCACCATTCCTCTGGTGATTGGATTTGTAGGGGGGTATTCTGGAGGGGACCGCCGTAAAGCTTTTCTGTATTCACTCACATTCATTTTGGGGCTTTCCATCACCTTCACGATACTTGGAGCTATCGCTTCATTAATCGGGGGGCTGTTTGGAATGGTCAGCCGAACCTGGTATTTCATCATCGGGGGAATTGCGATTGTTGTCGGGCTTCACCTGGTGGGCCTCTATGAATTCAATATCCCTGTTCCCATTCACATGCAGCCGAAACAGAGGGGAATATTCGGGGCCTTTTTACTTGGCCTTTTTTTTGGTATCGTCTTCTCTCCCTGTGCGACACCCGTCCTTGCCCTTATTCTGACCTTTGTTGCCACAAAGGGAGAGTTTGTTTATGGGACTTCCTTGTTGTTCATTTACGCCCTTGGACACTGTGCCCTGATCTTTTTAGCTGGAACAGCAACTGGCTTTGTGGAAAATTTTGTCAAATCCAAAGGGATCACCAACGTGACCATGTGGGGGAAGAGAGTTGGAGGAGCTATTGTGTCACTAGTAGGGATTTATCTATTCTATTTAGGAATCACACTTTAGAGGTGAAAAATGCTACTCCAATCATATAAAATCACACGTATCTTGCCCTGCCTAGCGGACCTGGAAAAGATTAGGGTCATTGCAGAATTATCGGACGAGATTCATGAAAGCTTCCCTTACCTGAATGCCGTCCTTAAAGGGTGCATCTATAATCACCCGGCATTAACCCTGACCATACGGAATGAAGAAAAATTGGTCACCCTTCACACCCGCCATGTTACATTGACTCTGATCGAAGATGAAAAGGAGGCCCAAGAAATCCTGGATCGAATGAAAGATTTGATTAACCAAACCTACCAGAATCGAGACCAAATTGAGCCCAACTATTCAGAGGGGGATCAATTAAAACCATCGGATATTCAAAAGCTCCTTCCGGGAACGAATTGCAAAAAATGTGGGTTCCGAAGTTGTCTTGCCTTCGCCTTCAAATTAGTCGATCAGAAGATCGAGGTCTTAAAATGCCTTCCTCTTTTCTCAGATGAATATAAGGAGAAACGAAAAGTGCTTCTTGAAATCCTTCACGCCGCTGGATACGAAGTACCAGAAACCTTTTTAGACTCTTAGGGAATCCATAAATAGTTGACGGAGAATGTGGAAATGAAGAAAGAGGAATTAGAAGTGCAAGTCGATGAAGAGGGGCGACTGGTTTTACCCACAGAGCTTATAAAACAGTATGAGCTGAGACATGGGGCAAAGATCCGTATTGATAAAAGTCTCAATGGCTTGCACCTACACCGACCTGCAACGCATTTGGCAAAGGTTTATATTGAGCCGACCAATCGCTGTAACCTGGAATGTCGCACCTGCATCAGAAATGTTTGGGATGAGCCATTAGGTGAAATGAACCGCCCAACTTTCGCAAGAATCATCGAAGGGATACGTTCTTTTTCATCTCCACCTACCGTCTTTTTCGGCGGCCTGGGTGAACCACTGGCTCACCCGGACATTGTTGAGATGGTGGCTCAGGCTAAGACCTTAGGGTCGACCGTTGAGCTGATTACTAATGGAACACTCCTTACTAAACCTTTATCGAAACAGCTGATCGAGGCAGGCCTTGATATGTTATGGGTTTCATTGGATGGGGCCACACCCGAGAGTTACGCGGACGTGCGTTTGGGGGCTGTTCTGCCTGAGGTATTAGCCAATCTTGCCATTCTTAGAGACCTCTATTGGACCACCCAATCTTCTCCATTCCTCTTGGAGTTCCCCCCTAACCCGCCGATTGGGATCGTATTTGTGGCGATGAAGCGTAACATTGCTGACCTGCCTGCCTTACTGCGCCTTGGCAATCGATTGGGGGCCCGTCGTTTCCTGGTAACCAACGTCTTACCCTACACAGCAGAAATGTATGATGAAATATTATACTCTCGGGCCTTGAATGATGCGATCTATATGTCTTCCATGTGGGGAATCTCCCTTGAACTTCCAAAGATAGATATTAATGAGACGACCCAGGAAGTGCTCTATCAGATCATGCTCAGTGGTCATCCCTTAAGTTTTGGAGGGGCTGATTTGGGGGAAGGAAATGATCGATGTCCCTTTATTGAAAAGGGAGCAATGGCCATTCGTTGGGATGGAGATGTCAGTCCATGTCTTCCTCTTTTACATGACCATAGGTCCTTTCTGTACGGATATGAACGATCTTTACGGCGTTATGCGGTTGGGAACGTGATGCGACAGGATTTATATGATTTGTGGAATTTGCCGGAATATTTGGCTTTTCGTGAGCGTGTCCAGAAGTTTGATTTTTCGCCATGCACCATCTGTGG
>JBEKDJ010000448.1:0-3914 GCA_050014415.1 Thermodesulfobacteriota bacterium
CATGAGTTCGTAAGAAATGGGATGGGAATTTTGACCTGTCGGATTACTGCTTCTTGAATTAAGACTCTGAAGGGAAGTCAGGAGTAGGTTGTTAGAATCTCATGAGAAGACATTAATGGAAAAAAGATTCTCTTAGCCTATCAGGACAATGGTGAGCCTCTCCCCCAACGACACGGTTATCCTTTAAGGCTAGTCTTTGAAGACGCCTGTGGATATGATTGGGTGAGATTTCTCAAAGAGAACGTTGTTTCTTGATTTCCTCCTATTTCCTTATTCTGACTCTTGGAATAGGAGCCTTGGTGTTTCGGAAACTTCTCTTAAACCCCTTTTGATCATTCCCATTTTGTAGATCATCTGCCGTCTCCCGATCAAGCCCTTATGACTTTGCACAATTTCTACAATGGTCCGATGGAGAAACATCGAGGGTTGTTGATGGTATCGGCCACCTATAAGCTGAACATATCTTGCCAATACAACTCCTTGAAAATAACAGGAAAATGTTTCTATCTGATCTTCAAACCGTAGCTTTTTGGGCCTTGAAAAACGCAACAATGATAGCAGAAATCCACGCCCCCAGACCGCGCTTTTTATTAAGTTCGGCTACTCCAATGGTGGGGACAAAGTGTGAACAGCTAGAAAGGCAGGAAGTATGTTGGCTGGGAGATACACTTACAAGTTAAAGGCCTTTCCTATGACGATTCCTGGGGAAGCAGCAATCCCTTTTAGAAATCATTTACTGATCGTTTCGTGCATTTTTCCACTAACACTATAGGAACGAAGATTTCCGGTTTTCTTTATTGCCCCTACATAAATACTGTCTTGGCCGGCTTTTTCGCGCAAGCCATCCAAAGGTCCGTATTCACCTACATGAAACAATCTCCAAAATTCTGAACCACCTCTATTCAAGGCATTGCCGCCTTCGGAACATTACACATTTGTAATCTTTCTGTCATCTCTCCGTTAAGTTCGATTCTTATAATTAAAACAGATCAAGAGGCTGGGTCCAGCCAAAGGTCGAAAATCTGAAAAGAGAAGGAGAAAACAATGAAACAGAATATGATTGCTTTCGTTGCACTATTAACCTTGGCGACTTTTGCCGGCGTAGTCATGGCTCAGACGCCGGCGAAGCTTACTGCTCTGGCAGTAACCGACAAACCATCAGTATCAGCCGCCGAGAAACCCAAAACAGAAGGGCCCAAAGTCGAGAAGAAAGAGGCTTCCAAGGCGATAAGAGTTTCGGGAACCGTGGCGGCTTATGAAGCCGGCAAGATGATCAAAGTGAAGGGCAAAGACCAAGAGATGGCCTTTGACCTCACCGGTGATACCAGAGTCAAAGGGGATGTCAAAGACGGCGCCAAGGTAACCGTGATGTACAAAAAAGAGGGTGACAAGATGGTTGCCACCGCCATTACTGTGGTAGCCGAAAAGAAGGTCGAAGAAAAGAAACCGACTCCGGCTCCTGCTGAAAAGAAGAGCTAAGCGGAGTTCCTTTCATTAAGCTCGATCCTTATAAAGAAAGGACAATGAAAGGCCTGACCCAGCCAAAGATCTAACATTCAGACAGGGAGGACTAAAACATGGAACAGAAAAAACATCTCAAAACGATTCTCATGGCATTACTCATGGTAGGGGCCATGCTCGGATTCGGGTATGGCATGTCAACGGTTATTCAGCCCCACAATCCACAGACTGTATCAGCATCAACCATCTCCGAGACTCCCATGGTCCCGGCAAACTTCAGCAACCTGGCCGAGAAGGTCCGCCCAGGAGTCGTCAATATCCAGGTGGTCAAGAAGGTAAAGAACGTAGATTTTGGATTCCGTGGTAATCCGTTTGGAGAACAGAATCCCTTTGGAGACTTCTTCGGCCCCTTTTTCGAGGGAAACCCTTCTTCAGGGGAGTATAAACAACAGGGGATAGGCTCTGGTTTTGTTATAAGTCAAGATGGATATATCCTCACCAATAACCATGTGGTCGAAGATGCGGACCAAATCAAGGTGAAACTTGCGAACGGAAAAGAGTATGAAGGCAAAGTGGTTGGACGGGATCCCAAAACCGATCTGGCTCTTGTAAAAATTGAAAGAGCCTCGGATCTCCATCCTCTGAAGTTGGGCAATTCGGAGGATCTGAAGGTGGGAAGCTGGGTGGTGGCCATTGGAAGTCCTTTTGGGCTGGAACAGACCGTGACCGCTGGTATTGTCAGCGCCAAGGGAAGGGTAATTGGTTCCGGGCCGTATGATAATTTCATCCAGACCGATGCCTCCATCAACCCTGGAAATAGCGGGGGACCTCTCGTCAACATGGGCGGAGAGGTTGTAGGCATCAACACCGCGATTATCCCAAACGGACAGGGAATCGGGTTTGCAATCCCGATCAACACAGCCAAAGAAATTGTCCCTCAACTCGAAGAGAAGGGACATGTGACCCGGGGATGGATGGGTGTGAGCATTCAAGGAGTTACCCCGGCCCTTGCAAAGTCCTTTGATTTGAAAGAAAAGCAGGGGGCGCTTGTTGCCCAGGTGGTATCGGGTGGACCGGCTGAAAAAGCAGGCATCGAGCAGGGTGACGTCATCCTTGGGTTTGACGGAAAGGAGATTGCGGAATCTAAAGATTTACCCCGAATCGTTGCGTCGACTCCCGTAGGGAAAACCGTGACCGTAAAGCTGCTGAGGAACGGAAAGGTAGTTGACGGTCAGGTGAAGGTGGGCGAGATGGAGGAGAACGTAGACATTTCAAAACATCCTTCTTCCCATAAAACCCTTGGGATTGTGGTGCAGAATCTCACGCCTGAAATTGCGAAGGAACTCGGTGTAAAAAGGGATGCGGGTATAGTGGTGACACAGGTGGAACCGGGGAGTCCAGCAGCTGACGCCGGGATTCAGACAGGAGATGTCATTCAGCAAGTCAACCGGAAACCGGTTAAGAATGTGGAAGACTTTGTCCAGAAGGTGGAGAGGGCCAAGGATAAGGACAGTGTTCTTCTTCTTATCCAGAGGGGACAGAACAGCCTTTTTGCGGCCGTGACACCGAAGTAAACGGATGAACGCCCGATCGCAAACCCGGGGGAAACACAAATTCTCTCACCTCTCCTCGGAGAGACTGGAATTACCTCGATCGGGCGTCTTTCTTTATCCCCTGGATAATCTTGAAAGTTCAAGGCGGAGGTAAAGGAACCATGAATCGGAAAATCATTATCAAGGCAAAAGACCTTGATAAAGAGATTTGTTCTTTTCTAACGCAGGTAGGGGCAGATATACCCATTGACTTTTTCCTTAGTCATTACTATTAATTTCCCTGAGGTATTTGGGAAGAGTAAACGCAAAAGTACTTCCCTTCCCATAAATGCTATTGAGCCATATCCTCCCGCCATTGGTCTCCACAATGGTCTTGACAATCGCCAGCCCGAGTCCTGAGCCTTTGGAGTCCCCGGTTACTCGATAAAAAGGGTTGAATAGATACGGGAGGTGTTCCTCCGGGATCCCCGTCCCCGTGTCGGCTACTTGAACAAGGATGTCTTTGTCTCTATTTGAAAGAGTAACCGTTATTGTTCCGCCAGGATTTGTATACTTTATCGAATTATCCAGCAGATTGACAAGAACTCTATCGATTTGTGTAACATTGGCATGGACTGCCGCCGTTCTGCTATCGATAACTTCAAAGATCAGTTTGATATTCTTCTTCTCCGATTCAATTCTTAGAGACTCCAGGTTTTTTTCTATAGACATTGCCAAGTCAAATGGAACAGGAACCGTTATATATTCCCCTGATTCAATCCTTGAAAATTCAAGGAAGTTGGTGATAAACTTTCCTACCCTGCTGATTGCGTCGTTGACTAATCCCAGGTGGCTTAACTGCTTGTCTGTAAGGGGCCCTGCCTTGCCTGAATATACCCGCGACAAAAATCCCTCTGCGAC
>JBEKDJ010000449.1:0-3911 GCA_050014415.1 Thermodesulfobacteriota bacterium
ATGGCACTAACGACGGAGGATGGAAGGGCCTTTCGATTGAGTAAGAAACTGTCTTCCATGAACGAATCCTGCAATGGGGCCACTTGTCTCCTTCCTAGCTTGCTGGTAATAAACAGAGAACATAACGATAGACCCAAGCAGACAAAGAAGAAGTGCGTAAAACTAAATTGGTTGATAAGAAACATTCCAATGGAAGGAGCGAGAGCACCCGAAATGGTCGTGGCCAGTGTAAAATAACTGAGGCTTTGCCCCATATGGTTCTCCGAGCTGATATTGGCAATCAATGTATATACGGAAGTATGGAAGAATGCGAATCCAATCCCTTGGAAGACCCTTACGATCAATATAGGCCAGAAAGGAGGAGTTAAAGTAAGGGCGATGGAGGTGAGAGCAAACAGGATGGCCCCGATAATCATGAATCTCTTTTCAGGAATCTTCAAAAGGGCCTTTCCAACGAAAAGCCTCAAAACCACCGATGCGAGGAAGAAGATTCCAATGAGAACACCAATCTCTATTTCTGTGGACCCAAATTTCGAAAGATAGATCGGGAGGGTGGGAATAAGGAGGTAAAAAACAGACGTAAACGTGACTTGAGCCAGAAAAGCAAGAGTGAAATCACGCGTGAATATCTCTCGTGTCGTTTGTGAGGTCATATCCTATTCTTGGGTGTTGTGATTTAAAAGTATTCTACTTTATGAGATTTTTTTCAACATTATTCTTCTTGTCTTCTTCTTGTCCGGAACACGTATATTTAAAAACCCAATTTGGACAAGAGTAAAATTCCGTTCCCTTTTCCCGCCGTTTCTTCCTATGACTCCACTCCTCTTCCTTACCCCTTGACCCCGTCTTTTTCTTCCGGGAACTTTTTCCAACCCTCTGTTGTCTTATAGGCTAAAGATCGAACAGAAAGGAGAAACACTATGCGTTACTTAGTAGCAGGGATTATTGCAGCTCTCATGATGGCAGCCGCACCACCCGTGTACTCGCACTGCGGGGACAGGCTAGGGGGAGAAGTCAGCATAGAGGTCTTCTCCGAGAGTGGAAGCACCCTTTTGAGCATCCCGCACAAGGATTCCTGGAAAGGAGGGACTCATATCGTCAAGAAGTACCTAGAGGCGAGACAAGGCGAGAACTACGGGATTGTCATACACAATATGACCCCCCAACGGGTCGGTGTGGTCATCGCCGTTGACGGCAGGAACATCATTTCAGGCAAGAAATCGGACCTCAAGAACAACGAAGACATGTACATCGTGAACAGCTACGAACATGGCCAGTATGACGGGTGGCGCACTGCCAGCGATAGGGTGCACAAATTCTATTTCACCGATACGGCCGACTCCTATGCCATGAGGACCTTCAGCGATTCCACTTCCATGGGCGTCATCGCCGTCGCAATCTACCGGGAAAAAGAAAGACCCAAATTGCCATACGAGCAGAGGAGGCTGGACAAAGCACCTGCAGCGCCTTCAGCCGGAAGCTCTGCAAGTGGCAAAGCGGGAGCAGCCAGGGATGAGAGCGCCGGCACCGGCTTCGGGGATGAACAGTATTCACCCACGATAAGAGTTGCCTTCGAGCCTGAATGCATAGCAGTCCAGAAAACGCTGATTAAGTATGAATGGCATGAGGTTCTGTGCAGGAAAGGAATTCTGACCTACAGACAGGAACCCGGAAATAGGCTCTGGGATGAAGACGAATATGCGCCCTACCCGCCTGGATATCCAAGGAATTAGGAAGAAGAGACGCAGGACCGGGCCCAGAACGGAGCAGCGACCCGGTTCTGCGAGTGTATGACTCTGATCCTCAAAGGCTATTTGATTAAACGCCGGTGCATCTTAAAAATGGCCAATGGGAAAAAGATGAAACTAAAAAGGAGGAGATAACCAATTTCCCAGAGCAGGGACAGACGGAATTGTCCATAATTGAAGGACCGTGCGAGATTGGCGAGATGGGTAAGGGGGAAGATCAGTGCGACCTGTTGAGCCCATCGGGGAAGATTCTCAATGGGAAAAAAGGTGCCGCTAAAGAGAAACATAGGGGTGACAAACAAGAATACCGGCAAATTGAACATCTCGATGTTGCCGACAATACCCGTGAAGAACATGCCGATCGATCCGAAGGCAATCCCGCCCAGGACCGCCAAAGGCAGGATGAGGAGGGCGTCAGGATATCGGATGAGTCCGAAAAAGGTGATGACCACCATCATAATCGAAGCAGAGATCACCGATTTTGTCGCGCCCCAGACGATCTCCGCGGTGATGACCTCTTCGAGGGAAAGGGGCGTGGCCAGCATTGCATCGAAGGTTTTCTGATAATACATTCTCACGAACGACGCATAGGTGACCTCAAAAAAGGAATTATACATGATACTGACCCCGATCAGGGCGGGGGCGATGAAACGGATATAGGAGATTTCAGAGCCCTGATAACGGATGTTTCCCACCAGGCCGCTCATACCGACGCCGAAGGCAAGGAGATAAAAGAGGGGTTCGAGAAAGGGCGGGATGAAACTGATCTTCCAGTTTTTCCTGTAAACCATGAGGTTCCGTTGCCAGACCCGAATGAATCGCCTGGAGATCCTGTACGTAATTGTTTTGATCATTCTCTCAATTCCCTGCCGGTCAACTTTAAAAAGACATCTTCGAGAGTGGCCATCCTCATCACACAGCTTCCTTTGCAAAAATCCCGGGTGATCCTCTGGTACATTTCACCTCTGTCTTCACAATAGATAATCAGGCGGTGCCCCAGATCTTCGTAGGGAACCTGGCGATCCTGGACAAAGGCCAGCACCTCATGGGTCGGCCCGTCGATCTCGATCACGTCCCGGCCCACATGCTGCCGGATAAGCTCCAACGGTTTGCCCTCCACCAGGATCAGCCCATGATCGATGATGATGAGCCGGTCACACAACTGTGAGGCCTCCTCCATATAGTGTGTGGTCAGTAATATGGAAATACCCCTTCCCCGGAGCTCCTTGAGCCGATCCCATAATTGGTGTCGCGATTGCGGATCGAGGCCGGTGGTGGGTTCATCCAGGATCAGAAGGTCCGGATCATTGATGAGGGCACGGGCCAGGATGAGACGGCGCATCAGTCCACCGGAAAGTTCAGATACGGTTGCATTCTGACGATGATCAAGAGCAATGAAGGAGAGGAGTTCTATAGCCTTTTCACGGGCCTCCTTTTTGGGCATATTGAAATACCGGGCAAAAACCTCCAGATTTTGAAGTACTGTCAGATCAGGATCCAAGCTGTTCTCCTGCTGGCAAACACCTATGCGGGATTTGATCTGCCGCCAGTCCAAAGAAATATCAAGGCCAAAAACCTTAAGGCTACCCCCGCTCATCGGAGAGAAACCATAAACCATTCGGATCGTGGTCGTCTTCCCGGCACCATTCGGACCCAGAATCCCAAAGCACTCACCGGTCGCTACCTGAAAGGAGATTTGATTGACCGCGACAAAGTCTCCAAATTTTTTCAACAAATTCTCCGCTTCGACAATATACTGGCCAGAGAAATAGGATCGATTTCCGGGAAATCTTTCAGTCTTCAACTCTTTACCTCCTTCATTGAATTAACCTTCTTTCATCTTGATGACAAGATGATTTCAGGAATAAATAGGTTTTCAATATAGAAGAAGTCTTGGGGACCTTCCGAAACTGTATAAAGGAGACCAACAATCTAGCCCGCCGCTGAAAAACGCCCATCTGCCTCGTTTCCCTCATCCTTCGTCGTTGCGACGTACATCAAGGTACGCCTCACTCACTCAGTCCCGCCGTCGGCGGGATTCGGGAGGTCCCGCAAGCGGGATTTCGCAAAACTCAACTTGCATGTGGGCATTTTTGAGCCGCCTGGGGAAAATCACTTTTTGAGCAACCTTCTGAGCATCGTATCTACAAGTCTTCAGGTGGA
>JBEKDJ010000450.1:0-3876 GCA_050014415.1 Thermodesulfobacteriota bacterium
GTCAGTGTCCTCGACTCGATCGAGGAATATAAGACCACGGTGGCCCATCGAAATATCCTTCCTTTCGATTCCCCCGATCTCCTGCACGTCGCTGTCAAGAATCGAGACCAGATAGGCTCGTTTACGCTCTCGCTGGGACATGGAAATACCGATATCCGCGCCCATTTCCTTCTCGAAGGGGGCTTCATCACTCTCGACCTGCGGCGGATGTTATTCAGCTTGGTCCGCATGCAGGGCCAGCAGAAGATGATCCAGAGGGCCTTGTCGGGGATCCTGGAAGGTTCTTCCCTCATTTCGGGGACGTTGAACAACATCCTCGGAATGGTAACCAAAAGACTGCAGAGAGAGCCAGGGATCTTTCACGTGATTAAGAATTTCTATGAAACGATTGTACTGGAAAAAGAACCCCTGATTTCTCACGAATTGATGTTGGCAATCACAGGATTACTCGAGGGGGTCTGGAAGGAAGTATGAAGGTCTTACTTACGGGTTACTCCGGGTTTCTGGGCCGGCATCTAGCGCGGGCCCTCAAAAAGAATGGCTTCCAAGTCCGTGTTCTGCTACACCGAAGGACCGTCACCAGAAAGGAGTTTGGGGACGAAGCGGATGAGGTCCTTTGGGGATCTGTCACGGATCGATCGCTAATCAGAAAGGCGGTTGACGGGGTAGACGCCGTTGTTCATGCTGCATGGACCTTTTCTCCCCTCTTTTCCAATCGACCGACGGTGAACGAAGCAGGGACAACCTTACTCCTGGAAGAGAGTATTCAATCAGGAGTGGACGTTTTTGCCTTCATCAGTTCTGTGGCAGTGTATGGGATGACCCCTCACAGCATTGAGCCAGTCGCCGAATCTTCTCAGAGGGCGACAGGAAAAGACCTCCTGTTCCTTTATCCCTCGGAAAAGATTGCCTGTGAGGACATGCTGCGATCGAATGGCAGAAAGGGATTGCGCCTTGCAATCTTTCGGCCGGGCCCCATTTTCAATGATCAAAAAGGACCCATGAAAAAGCGGATCTCCATTGTCGGGCATTCTTTTTCATTGGGGATTGGCAACGGGAAAAACCACATGGGATACATTCACGCTGAGGATGTCTCAGAAGCCGTTGCCAAATGGTTGATGAAAGGAAAGGATGGGGACATTTTTAATGTGACGCCCTCTGTTCACTTGAGTCATAGGGAATGGCATCGTCGCTGGGCTGGGGTGAAAGACCTCCAGATGGATCCCCTTTTTATACCTGAGGCCTTGATGCGCCTCGCGGGCTCTAGCCTGAGAATATTGATGAGATGCATGGGGAAAGAGATGAAGCAAGACCTAAACTATGCCATTCTCTCCGCCACCAGAGACATCCAGTACAGCAATGAGGCACTCAGGCGGTCTCTCGGCTGGGAGGATGAGGCAACAGCGAGATATACCCGGTAAAAAATTGGAAAAGAGAAATCGGATCCTTCTAAGCAAACCCTTGGGAAAGAAGCCGAGTTCCTAGTCATGACACGAATCGCGTCAATCGTATTTTCCTATTACCCCTCGGACCCAAGACCCCGCCGAGAAGCAGAGGCCCTGGTAGAGGCGGGAATGTCAGTGGATGTCATCTGCCTTAAGAAGGATGGCGAACCACGAGAGGAACAGGTCAATGGAGTACGAGTCTTTCGGCTCCCGGCCAGACGGACCCGGAGCGGAAAATTCCAATACGTTTTCGAATACGGATCGTTTCTTCTTTTGACGTTTATCAAGCTGTCGATCCTTCATTTATTCAGACGTTACCATGCAATCCATGTGCATAACATGCCGGACGCCCTGGTGTTTTCGGCTATCTTGCCTCGTTTGAGCGGGGCCAAGATCATTCTTGACCTTCACGACCCGATGCCGGAGGTTTACATGACGAAATACTACATCCTGGCATCCCATCCGGCCATTTGGCTCTTACGCCTGATCGAAAAGTGGAGTACTCAGTTTGCCGACATTGTCTTGACGCCCAACATCGCCTTTCGCAACCTATTCATCTCTCGGGGCTGTCCGGATTGGAAGATTCACATCGTCATGAATTCACCGCAGGAGAATATCTTCAAAGCAGACCTGGTTGGAGTTCCAGAAATCGATAAGAGAGATTTTGTTATCATGTATCACGGCGTCATCATGGAGCGTAACGGGATCGATACAGCTCTTGATGCCATCTCACTCGCACAAAAACAAATATCGAATCTGATCTTCGAGGTCTATGGTGAGGGTGATTATGTGAAGCGATTTTTAAAGAAGGTAGAAGAGCTAGACCTGAAGCATATCGTGCATTACCATGGCTACCAGCCTTTGGAAATGATTGCAAGAGCTATACAGAAAGCTGAGCTGGGAATCATCCCCAACAAGATGAGTCCTTTTACCAATCTAAATCTACCCACCCGGATATTTGAATGTCTTTCCATGGCAAAGCCTGTGGTTGCACCTCGAACCGATGGTATTCTTGATTATTTCGATGAGGATTCCCTTTACTTTTTTAAACCGGGGGATCCAAAAAGCCTTGCAGAGAGGATCATGGAGGTCTACCAAAACCGACCCCGGTGCCAACAGATTCTGAACCGCGGCCTGAAAGTCTATCAGGCGTACCGATGGGAACTGCAAAAGAGGCACTTCATCGAAGTGGTGAGAAATCTTGTGGGCAGAAACGGCGAGCTACAAACTCATGATCAAAAATAGAAACATCATCTGTTTTGCTCCTTATGACTGGCAATGGAAGACGAACGGTTCCTGCAAACGGTTCATGAACCTTTTTTCTCAGGAAAACAGGGTTCTGTATATTAACAATATCCCCTTCGTGATGCCGGAGTTGAAAACGATCGGAGCCCATGCCTTTCGCAAGAGATTCGTCAGGAAATTTAGAAGTATCATGAAGCCTTTCTTCAGAGCGGATCATTCTCTCTTTGTCTACACCCCATTTCTTATTCCTCCTTACGGCACCTCGAAGAAGAAGATCTTGAACAGATTCTTATTACAGTGGCAGATCAGGCTCCTCCAGAAAGCGCTCGACTTTTCGAATCCCATCGTTTGGATCGAGAACCCTGTTGGCATAACCCTGGCCAGGCCGTTAAAACCATCATTGGTCCTCTATTACCAGATCGACAAGTATGAGTCCCACCGTGAACTGAGAGATCCGCGGGAGATTACCTCCCTGGAGGAGAGATTGACCCGCGAGGCAGACCTCATCCTCTGCGTCTCCTTGACACTTTACGAGGAGAAACTTGCCTTGCGCAAAGAGGGTGTCTATTATGCGCCCCACGGCGTGGACTTTGACCACTTCTACAAAGCAACGACCTCCCTGCCCCTCCCGGAAGATCTGAAAGGGATCGGGCATCCCATGGTGGGCTATTTCGGAACCCTTGATTCAAAGAACGACACATCGATCATCCGCTATTGCGCAACGAGACGGCCTGACATCTCCTTTGTGCTGATCGGAGAAATATCCGGTAAGCAAGGGGAGATACAATACTTACCGAATGTCCATTTTCTCGGATTCAAGGAATATGAACGGCTGCCGAATTACGGGAGGGCTTTTGACGTCTGTATCATGTTCTGGGAGCAGAGTGAGTGGATTCGAAACTGCCATCCGGTGAAGACGATGGAATACTTGGCCATGGGGAAGCCCGTTGTATCTGTGCCATTTGAAGAGGGCTTAAGAAGATATGCCGGAATGATCTCCATCGGTCGAAGTCGGGAAGAATTTTTGAGGAATGTAGAGGACGAGATTGCCAATGACTCCGAAATAAAACGCCAAGCCCGCCTCGACTTTGTGAGGCATGAGACCTGGAAGGCACGCGCGGAGTCCATCTCCCGAATCATGGAACAGGGACTTGGAGAAAGATAAACTACCCCGCCGCAAGCAGCG
>JBEKDJ010000451.1:0-3859 GCA_050014415.1 Thermodesulfobacteriota bacterium
GCTTCAGCCTTGGTAATCCTATGACCAGCTTCAATTTCAACAATGGTCGTGGCAAAAGCCCCTAAAAATAGGCATTGGTCCTCCATAGGTGCATTACAGCCTTTCCCGCGGATCTTTTCCATTTTGCGACAGATACACTCGGTCACTGCGATTTCATCATCATTGGCCTGTTCGATTAGATGTGAGACAATCTCAGATGGCAATACTTCTGCATTGAAGGGGATCGCTGCTTCACGAGGGATCACTCTGAAATGAGGAATCAGTTCGGTGGGCTTGCAGTTTTTATCGATGGGTGACATGTGGTCATGAAGCTCGAGGAGATCTTTGCTCAACCAGGACATCTGTAATTCCAGGGCTCCAGGAAGCCATGTCAAAGCTTGATAGTATCCATCCTCTTTCGTCCCACGGCGCAAAACCCAAGTCTTATGAAGCAGACTATCTAGTAAGGGTAGGAGTTCTTTCTTGTCACGACCCAGCCTTTTTGCGATGTCATCAATGTGTTCCGAATAGGGCATTAGATGAGAAAGCAGTTCTCCTTCCTCATCAGTTAAAGAGAAAGGTACCTCCAAGAGTTTCCATTCATCGCGGTTTGAAGATGTTGGATAACCAAATGGAAATTTCCTCAGGTGTTCCATAACATTTCGTGCAATCTCGATACGCATCTTACAACCTCCATCAGCGATTCATTCTTATCCGCATTTTGTTTAATTTAGAATGGAACTGCCTTCCTCTCCTTCAACCCGCTCCACATTCAAGCCTTGTTTCATCATACCGAGTTTAGGATTTTTCCCCTTAGGTGGCGCTGGTCCGGAATCGCCAGACGGCAATAATGCCGAAGACTAAGGTAAAGCCGAAAAGGGCGAGCATGTTGGGGACGGCGCTACCAAAGTCAGCTCCAAAGACCATTAACTTGTTGAAACCGGCAGTAGCCCAACCGTGCGGAGTGAACTTGGCCAGAAACTGCATCCATTTCGGCGTGATGAAGAGGGGCCACCAACAACCGCCGAGTGGTGCCAGTATCAAAGAAGTGAGAACACCGACGGCACCAGCGCTGCGTTGTGTCTTGACCAGGGTTGCTAACATGATGGAGAAGGCAGAGGACATAATCACCATTAAGAAAGAGAGCAGGATAACACCGCCGGTAGTCGGCCCCGGTTCCATCTTAAAAACAAGGAGGCCTACCACCCAGAAGATGACAATTTGAATGAGACCTTTAGCCGCAGTACCGGCAAAAATGCCTCCGAGAATAGCCTCTCGTCTTACCGAGCTTCCTAGAAGTCGTTCCAGGGTCTGATTCTGGCGTTCCCGGACGATCAGTTCTGCCCCGAGAGCCGCGGTGAAGAAAACAAACATCACCAAATAGCCGGGGATCACGTAATTAGACGGATTCTCTGCTTCAACTTCTCCCACTTTTTGAATGTCAAAAGTGATGAAGGATTGGGTCGGTCCCCTTTGCCCGCCCATCATTTGTGAAAGTGTTTGCTGAATAGTTTGTGAGATATTATTTACATTGCCTGAAGCAATCCCTCGCTCAACGAGCAGTCCGATGGTAGCGCTGGTCGCCACTCGCTGTGAGCCTACCCGAGCGGCAATCCCCCGGGCGAGTCCATTAAGAGCGGCTTCCATATGAGTTGATTGGGAGTTAACGACTATTTCCAGCTTTGTTCCGTAACCCATCATTATTCCTTCGGTAAAGTCAGCTGGAAAAGCCAGAAACCCGGCAAGCTTTTTCTGTTCCACGGCCCGGCAAGCTTGATCATAATCTTTGTCCCAGACAATTTTGGGCTCGCCAGGTTTAAGTTGAGTCTCATCGTTCGTCTCCATCGCTCCGATGATCCGTTGACTCATACCACCGGATCCTTCCCGAGTCACCAGATGGAGTTCTAGTCTCTTATCCTCGCTTCCGATACCCTGCAACAAGAAGTAGAACATAGTGGCGAAGAGGAAAGGGAAGAGAAGGCTAAAAAGGAGTGCCATACGGCCAGCGGCGAACAGTCTCAAGTCCTTCAGGGCAATAAACCAGACGTGTCTCAGATGTTTCACGACTACCTATTTGCCTCCCGGCAGAACCCTAAAAAAGGTTCGACTCAGTATCACTCCGATTACGGCAACCCCGGCCAAGATGCCTAATTCTAGTCCGATGTCAGTTAAAGCCCTGCCTTCGGCAATGATTGTTCTAAAGGCATCATTGGCAAAGGTGTTTATAGAGATCTTGCTCAGAGTCCCCCATATTGAGCCCTTTGGGATCGGGAAGAAGGTGCCACCGAGCATGGTCATCACCATGGTGAAAAAGACGCCAATCCAGGTCGCCGCATCCTCAGTACGGACAATGACGGCAATAACCAGTCCCAGGGCGCTGGCGGCTGCGGAAAAGATGATGGCAATGAGAAGGGATCCCAAAAAGGAGAATGGTGTAAAGACCCTGAAGACGATGTAGGCAAGGATGAGCAAAATCAGTGTCTGAATGAAGCCACGCAAAATGCCTGCCACAAACTTACCGGTAAAAAGCTGCCCGACGGTCAGCCGCGTGGTCATAAGCCGTTCTAGGGTCCCCTTTTTACGTTCCTCAACAATGGCTCGGGCATTCAGAGTAATGGTAAAGAGGACAAACATCGTGATGATTCCAGGCAAGAACTGTTTCACCGGGTCGGGACGGGTGCCGATCGTCTTCTCGCTGACCTCAACGATCGGATGTTCGCGCTCCCTGTCCAGAAACTTCTGCACATTCATTCTTATACTGTCAGGAGGAATGTTCTGACCGGATAGAATGTTTTGCACCTGGCTCTGCACTTGAAATTCTTGGGCCAGCTGCTGGGCGACACCTCGAACCATACTGGCGACGATCTGCCCCTCCTGAGCGCCGTTGCCCCGCTGTTTGAAAATGAGTTGTGCCGGTTCCCCTGAAACGAGTTTGTTGGAGAAATCTTCTGGGATGTAAAGAACCAGCGATAGGTCAGACCTTGCGATCTTGGAGTCGGCCTTCGCGGCCGAGAATAGCTCGACGTCAATGTCCTTAAGCTCGCCTAATCGGTTGAGCAGGAGACCGGAATAAGTACCTCCCCGGTCTTCATTGACCACGTGCGCAGTGCCATGGAAGAGTGACTGTCCACCAAAAGCGCCATAGATGAGAGCGAAAACAGCTGTAGGCAAGAGCAGACTAAAGGCTAAAGCACCCTTGTCCTGTAGAAAGGAGCGGACTTCTCTCAGGGCAACCGATAAGGCTCTCACCATATCTACTAGTCCCGAAGGCCTCTGCCGGTCAGTT
The DNA here is from genome assembly GCA_050014415.1 of Thermodesulfobacteriota bacterium. Classification (GTDB taxonomy): domain Bacteria; phylum Desulfobacterota; class BSN033; order BSN033; family UBA1163; genus JBEKDJ01. The sequence goes on from JBEKDJ010000451.1 coordinate 3,266, forward strand.
TCAGAAAGACGTCTTCGAGGGTTACTTTTTCCGGCGGGCCAATCCGGCTCTTGAGATCATGAGGCGTATCCATGGCGATGATCTGCCCACCATCCATAATGGCGATACGGTGGCACAGGCGGTCGGCTTCTTCCATGTAGTGAGTCGTGTAGAGGATGGTCATTCCCTTATGGAGAAGGCCGAGGATCGTCTCATAGATATTGTTGCGTGACTGCGGGTCGATGCCCACCGTCGGCTCATCAAGGAAGAGAAGCTGAGGACGTCCCATCAGGGCAATAGCCAGATTGACACGTCGTTTCATGCCTCCGGAAAACCTCTCTACTTTCTCTTTACTCCGTTCCAGTAGCCCCATCAGTTCGAGGGTAGCCATTGCCTGAGCGTGGGCTTCTTTGCCGTTCAGTCCTTCCATTTTGCCAAAGAAAATCAGGTTATCTAGAGCGGAAAGGTCGGCATAGAGAGCCAGATCCTGTGGCTGGACTTTCGCACTTTTCAGGCTAAGGCTTTTTTGATTTCAGCAATTCGAAATTGAGCAGAGTCATTTCCTCAACAATATCCCAAAGCAATTTATAATTTTTCACATACTCCTCAGCTTCA
>JBEKDJ010000452.1:0-3850 GCA_050014415.1 Thermodesulfobacteriota bacterium
CCCATACCGTCTCATTCATAAGTTCCCATGGCATGCTTAGCAGCAGTATAACCTGTTGCAATCTCTATTCCTTCCCTCGATTTTTCGTCGATACAATCATGATGGGCCAAGATTGACCCAGCCACCCATACATTCTCCAGTATCAGATTTCCGTGTTCGTCTGTTGGCCGAAATGATGAATCTGTCAAAATGCCTGCTTTATGCACTGGATGGGAGAGATGATTAGAAAAATTCTTTCTGAACCACTCCCCGCGTAGTCTGGGTTGTACGACAGGAAGACCGAAGATCGGCTCAGAAATCCTTTCCTCGTCGGCCACCAGTCCTCCTCCGATCAGGCGGCCCGTGGCAAGGACATATCGATCAGCAGAATAGGAGTTGAAAACAGGAGGACTTGCCACAACCACTCGTTCACAGCATTTCCCTGTCAGAAAAACTTCGGAGACGGCCTGGCCTGACAGAAAGCTGACCCCTCTTTGGATTAACCATTCCTTAAACCGATTGAAAATCCTCAACCCTGGAATAGAGGGAGGGAGGATAGGAATTTCAAATATCTCCGCACCGACGATCTGTTCCAGATCGTTCTTCACCTTCCACGAGTCTCGCACTCCTAGAACGGCAGGAAGGCCAACCTTAGATTCGCCAGCGATATGTTTCTTGATCTCTCTACCGATCATCTCTCGGAAAGATTCCTCCTCCATTAGCCTTGCGAGGGCAGTGGCAGAGATTTCTCGATAGGAGGTTTTGGGAAGTGAAAGATTAATTCCTCGGCATCCCAATTGATCGGCTGCATAGCTGGCATAAAAATCCTTGAATCCTCCAAACCCGACAATAAGTCCATCTCTTTCTTTGAGAGCGGCTCCTGCCACCATTGTGGTTGGAATGAGATAGGTAGGTCGAAATGTTCCTGCACCAGTGGGAATCAGGCAATTCTGCTCTTCTATTGCTTGAAAAGAGTAAGGAGGGGGAAACAGAGAAAGAAAAGAAGCCAAGGCTTCCTCAGTACTTTCTACTCCCACTTTTGAATAAGGATGGTGTGGGCAGTCTTTGGCCCATTGGGAAAGACCTTCTTTCATTTTTATGCTCTTCGGAAGGTTTCCCAAGAGATCGACCGTATTTGAGAAGAGGCAAAGAGTTCCCATCCCCTTGCCGATGATAAGGACTCTTTTCCCCATCTCGGCAGCCATTTTGGCAGCCATCAGGCCGGAGAGCCCCATCCCTATGACAATGAGATCGAAGTGCATGAATTACTCCAAATGCGGATTTCGGAATTTTAATTCTACATGTTTCAATGTTATGTCCCATGGACTATATCGTTAAAGATTAAAGATCCCTTTGTAGATTGATTCGATTAACTCTTCTTCTTTGAGGGATGTCCCCCAAAGGACAGGCCGGATTCCCTTCCATCTTTCCTCAAGGAAGCTTCTCAATGTCTTGTTGGAGTTTCCTTGCAGCATTCTTAGGTCGTGAAGCATCCCGAGAAGACGGTAGATGCAAAAACCTCCCTGGCATGTCCCTTTGGCCAGACGTGTTCGATGCAGGATATCTTGAAGATCTCTCAGCTTCCCATCCTGCAAGGTTTTCTCAACTTCTTCCCTTCCAATCATCTCACAATCACATAAGGTCTCAGTCCAATCCTCAGCCATAGGCTGCCCGATCCTCCTAAGTCGGTCCTTTAGACCAAAGGATTTGCTTGCACCAGGAAAGGGTTTAAGATGGGTCGAACAGGAGATATCGACTCCCATTTTTTGGCAGATGAGGTCAGAGGTTTTTTCAGCCATTAACCGATAGGTCACGAATTTTCCGCCTACGATTGTGATCAGATTTTGTACGCCATCTCTCTTCCCGTGATCGATCAGTGCAAATCCACGGCTAACCGCTCGATCATCTCCCTTCTGTTCGGATTGGAATAGAGGCCTGATCCCTGCATAAGCCCGAATGAACCGCTTCTCTCTAATGGCAGGGATCATCTTCGATGCCTCGTTGATCAGGAGAGATACTTCAGGAGAGGAGACTTCAAAATCTTCAACTCCTTCTGAACGAACAGATGTCGTCCCAAGAATTGATACGGTTTGGTTCGGCACGACAATATCTGCATCTGAAGGGGAACGGCAGCGATTGATGACCCGGTGGCTGAGCCTCTGATTTGTGATGAGCATGGACCCTTTTGAAAGGGCCATGTCGATATGGAGGCCGACCCCCTTCAGGACCCGGTTCGCCCAAGCTCCGGTGGCATTGATGATGTAGGGGGCGTTAATCGAACATTCCTCACCAGTGAGAAGGTCTGTCGCCATCGCCCCTTTTACAACGTTCCTATCTAGAATCAGAGAAGTGATTTCCGTATGGAGAAGGAATTTTGCTCCATACCCTTCTGCCTCTCGGGCATTCTCCAGAACCAATGTGAAAGGATCGAACGCCCCATCTGGCACCTTCACTGCACTGAGAAGATCGGGATTGAGTTCTGGCTCCAACGTCAGGGCTTCATCACGGGTCAGAAGGGTTATCGGAATGTCCACCGTTTCACAAGCTCGGAGAAACTGATCTCGAAAATCAAGACCATCCTCCCGAAGGGAGATGAAGAGACCGTCTGTTTCTTCGATACAATGAGGTGCAATCCTTCTGAGAATCCTGTTCTCCGCCATGCATTCTCGAGCTGCCTCTGGATCAGAGACAGCGTACCTTGCCCCGCTGTGAAAGAGCCCATGATTTCGTCCAGAGGCACCCGAGGCAAAATCTCCTTTTTCAACCAAAAGGCAAGGAATTCCTCTCAACGATAGATCCCTCGAGAGGCCAACACCGGTTGCACCCCCTCCGACAATCAATACCTCCGTTTTGATATCCATTCAAGGCTCCTAGTCCTAGAATATTATAACAGACGCGCTAGAGAAATCGACTAATAACGAATCCGAATAACCAAGCCCTGCTCCTTGCAGGGTACGGGGGCAAGTACCCATAACCAAATAGTAACCGGAGTTTCAATGGCCAAAATCATACCCGGACATTTTTGAGATCTTTCCTATCCGGAGGTTGCAGAATCCAGAAGTCAGAAGTCAGAACGAACGACCAATTCCTGATCGTTTTGTGCGTGGCACGAAGCCCACGGGTAACCCGTATTCTAGACTCCTCCTGACTTCTGAATTCCGAGTGTAAGAAACAATTTCTCAAGCTCAAACGTTTGAGAATCTGAACATGGCCGGGCATATGTGCGACGAAGGATTGGTGGAGTTCTTCGACGAGAATCCTCTGAAGGTCATCCCCTTCTCTGTCAATATTCTTGACCCGCTTTGCACTTTTCTGATTCTGGTTCTCGGCAAAAGACTTAATGCTTCAATGCCTTCCAGAGTTTTGGAACCCCGATCTGAAAGCATCTTGTAGGCATTCTTCTCTCTTGGAGAGTTCCGATCTTCTCATATCGACTTCTTCCCTTGGACCAATCAATTTTGACTTCCAATTGGAGATGATCCCCAAAAAGACGGGTGGGTTTTGCCAAGGTCGAGAGATGATTATTGACCCCCTCGACGGCGGTCAACCCTCGCCCTTCGCGACGGGGAGTCAACAATTCCGCAATTAAGCTTTTTTAGTTCCATGGTCCAACGTAATTTCAATCAGTTAGAATCAAAGCCTTCCGAAGAGCAAATTCGCATTTAAGAAAAGGCTTGACTTTTAATATCTTTCTGTTATATTAATATATAACAGACTATAAAGGAGGTGGTTTGATGAGACACCGAGGGCAGTTCACTCGTTCTGAACGTTTCACCAGATCCCAACTGGCCAAGCTCGTCCACGAGCAGCCTTTCCTTTGCGGGAGCTTGGTGCCCCTGCATCGAGTCTGCGGCAAGGAGGGGTGTAAATG
>JBEKDJ010000453.1:0-3848 GCA_050014415.1 Thermodesulfobacteriota bacterium
AGGAAGATGACTCCGATGATCACCGTGGCACTATATGCCGGTGCAATATTAACGGGCCCCCACTCGATTGAGAGATTCTTCGGCAGAAAGTTTGGATAGCTATATAAATTTCCACCGAAGATAACGAGCATTAATCCTCTAAACATAGCGGATAGTCCCACCGTCAGCATGATCACCTCAATGAGAGCCTCCCCTATCAGGGGACGCAGAAAGAGGCGTTCAATGACAAACCCAAGAGCAAAGGTTCCAATGAGGGTAATGAAAAAGGTGAGCCAGATGGGTAATCGAGTTGCCATGACCAGGAACAGGTAAGCCCCAATGGCCATCAATTCGCCGTGGGCAAAATTGAGGACGCTCGAAGACTTAAAAATCATGACAAAGCCAAGGGCTGCAAGGGCATATAAGAATCCAATGGATAGTCCCTGAAAGAAAAGTTGAAGAAAGAACTCCATAAGAAAGAAACCTCCCTTAATAATAACCAAATTCCAAGCACCCATAGTCAGATATATCCCGATATCCAAAAACTCAAACGTCTTATCTTCAATTTTCCATTACTGTTTGGTCATCGGAATCTCGTCATGGGTCATTATTTAGAGCTTGGAACTCGGTGATTGGAACTTAGTGAATGGTCTTATGACTTCCTATTCAACTGTTAGGATCTTGACCTTTGTCTCAATGGTCCCAACGCGCCCATCCCGGTATCTCACTTTTCCTACGACCTCTAATTCTTTTTGGTCGCTGTACATGGCTTCAATCAACTTGATGTATTGTTCATAAACGAACTTCCTCCGAACTTTTCCTGTTCTGGTCAGTTCTTCGTCATCCGCATCAAGAAGTTTGTATAATAAAGTAATCTTCTGAAGCCTCATCGGTTTTGGCAATTGCGTATTCACGTGGCGGACCTCACCAAGAATCAATGCCTCAACGGGTGGTTGTTGAGAAAGATCGGCATAGGTAGTATAGGGAATCATACGATCCTCAGCCCAACTACCGACATTCCCAAAATCGATGTTGATGAAACCCGTGATATAGTCACGGCCCTCACCGAAAACCACTGATTCTTTGACATAGGGGCTGAATTTTAATCGAGTCTCAATGAAGTCTGGAGAAAAGGCTTCGCCCCCCTTCGTGCGCATGATCTCTTCTTTTCGACCAATGATCAAAAGGTGTCCATCCTCATCGATATAGCCTGCGTCACCTGTGTGGAGCCAGCCATCACGAAGAGCCTTTTGGGTTGCCTCAGGATCTTGGTAGTAACCGACAAAGCACGAGGGCGTCTTTACAAGCACTTCCTGGTCTTCTGCAATCTTGATCTCTGTTCTGGGCAGGGGTTTGCCAACTGTCTCTGGCTTCACCTCTCTGTCGGGCTGAACCTGAAACACTCCTCCCCCCTCGGTAAGGCCATATGCATGCTTGAGATTTAACCCTTTTGCCCGGAAGAACCGAATGACATCCGGGCTGATAGGATGTCCTCCTGTGATGGCAGCTCGGATTTGTCCACAACCCACCCGGTCCAGGAGTGGACGATAGACGATGCTAGCAGCGAGGCGATGAAGCCATTGTAAATAGGAAGGGACAGATTCCTTCTTAGACTCCCGGTCCACCACAGCTCCCCCGATTTTCTCACCCAACGCAAAAAGTTTTCGCTTGACCCAGCCTGCATCCGCGATCTTCACTCTGATCTTAGAGGCGAGATCTTCCCAGAAGCGTGAAGAAGTGATTACGACAGCGGGTCCGATTTCTCGAAAATCCTCCGTAGCAGTCTCTGGGGTCTCGGGGAAGTTCATGCTCATCCCTGTGAGTGGCGACACACCCATTCCCCACATCTGATCTACAATCCATGCTGTTGGAGTTATGGAAATCCAATTATCCCCAATGTCAATAGGAGCCGTCTCAACCCATTTCCTTGCAATTTCAGTGAAGCTCTGATGAGAGATCATTGCCAATTTAGGGGATCCCGTTGTCCCGGAAGTCATAATCATTAACGCCACCTCATCCGGCTTTCCCTTTCTCAACTCCTCTTCAAAAAGATCGGGTTCCATCCTGTCTAATTCATCACCCAATCTTAGGAGCTCCTTGAAACTCATCAACCATGGGTGATCAAGATAGGTTCTCATGCCAGTCGGATCAACATAGATGACTTTCCGTATATGCGAGAGTTGTTCCTTCATCTCCAACAGTTTATCCACTTGCTCCTGATCCTGGGCGACCACATAGGCAGCTTGAATTCGATTCAGGAGCACTGCCAACTCTCTAGCAATCGATGAGGTAAAGAAGTTAACGGTGACGGCACCCATGGCTTGAGCTCCCATCTCGCTGAAGAGCCATTCGGGATGGTTGTCAATGATGATGCCGATGTTTTCACCCCGTTTGAGACCCAGGGCAACAAAACCCAACGCCACATGCCTAGCATAACGGAGATAGTCTTTCCAACTGTAGGCCAGCCAGATTCCGTACATCTTCTCACGAATAGCAATCTTCTCCTGACCTAATTGCTCGGTCTGTTTGTATAAGATCTGAGGGAGCGTATGCTGCGTTAAGGATGACAAGGTCTCTTGATCGAATCCCATATTCCATACTCTTGTCTTAGAATTTAGTCACTTCACCCAAATAGGCTTTGATGACCTCTGGATGATTTTGAATCACCTCCGATGTCCCTTCTGCAATCTTCTCTCCAAAATTCAAAACCATAATCCGTTGGGAGATACTCATTACAATGGACATATCGTGTTCAACCAGGATCATCGTCTGACCCCATGCCGAGTTTAACTCGAGTAAGAAACGGACCATATCTTCCTTTTCCTCAAGTGTCATCCCGGCAAAGGGCTCGTCAAGCACCAGCAGTTTCGGCTCTAAGGCTAAAGCGCGGCCCAACTCGACCCTTTTCCGCATCCCGTAGGGTAAAGACCCCACTGGCTTTTTACGAATGGGTTGCATCTCAAGAAAATCGATCAGTTCCTCCAAGACCTGACGGTGAAGAACTTCCTGCTTTCGAACCGATGAAGTGAAAAGGGCAGCTGAACCAATACTGTAGTCACAATAAAGATGACGCGCCAAAAGCATGTTTGCCAATACCGTCATTCCCGGGAAGAGTTCGATATTCTGATAGGTTCTTCCGATCCCTTTTCTTGTAATCTCATGGGGGTGGCGGCTTGTGATATCTTCTCCATTGAATAGAATCTCTCCCTTTTGTGGATGATAATAACCTGTGATACAGTTGAGAAGACTGGTCTTCCCTGCACCATTGGGGCCAATAATGCTGACAAGCTCTCCTGTGTGCACAGTGAGATCAACATCATGGAGTGCCATAACCCCCCCAAAGTTTAGAATGATTTTCTTCACCTCCAACTCAGCCTGGCGTTCTGCCGGCTGAGTTGAGGTAAAAATACTGAGCTGACCTCGGAATGCCTTCATCTATTTCCCCTTTTCAAACTCTAGGCTACTTTATTTCAGGGGTTTTCAAAACCTTAATCCTCTCTTTTCCAGGTTCGAAGAGATTGGTCATCCGTGTATAGGTCATATCCTCGTGAATTTGAACAATGCTTCCTTTAAACGAGGCCTCGTGGTTGGTCTTGCTATAAGAGACATTGGGAACAAGACCGACAAAATCTTCATTCTTGAAGGTCTCCATAGCTTTATTAATATTCTCGGCATTGATCTTCCCATATAATCCAGAGGCTCGATGCATGGCCCTCTCCATAATCATAGCAACGACCACACCTTCCCAATAAGAGGTTTCGAACTTATCCACTGTCTTATACGTCGCCCACAATTTCTCCAATAATTCGATTCCAGGCATCTTTTTGCCCTTAGGCGTCTTATCCCCAGGAAGTACCCCACAGAATTGC
>JBEKDJ010000454.1:0-3795 GCA_050014415.1 Thermodesulfobacteriota bacterium
GGACGGTCGAGGACTGTCAGATGTCCCCGATCATGGAGCAGAGTGTCACCGACGCGCCAAGTTGCCGTTCGGATGTCACCTGTGCAATGCATCCAGTAAGGGTAGGCTTTGGTTTGGGGCGGTGCACCGATATGAAAATGAATGTTGCAGGCATGGGCATGCTCAATGAGACGGCGATAAATGAGGCTGGGGCACTGATGTGCCCCTACCGCCGCTTGGGGATGAACGCCGCAATGAATACCAGTGAAGTCGTAGACCCCCTCACCCAGATGCCGAACCATCGCATCCAGAAACCGACGTAAGGCCTCTGCCTCGTCACCCCCCTCAATCTTCGTGATACGGCAGTTCTTTATAGTGAGATGGATCGGTTCGCTGAAGAAGGGCGATATGCCGATGTAGCGGGACCACCAGCTGAGCATCCTGTCAAAGACAACGATTCCAGAAGTATCCGTAATGTTGATGGGGGGGATCACCCACTCCGGCCAGGGCCGATAGCCACCAACCTCTGATCGCCGCGTGGTGTAGCTCGGAAAAAGCGGATTATCCGATGGGCCGACCATCCCTTCAAGGTGAGTCCCATTGTCATCAGTCAATTGCCAGGAAACCCCTTCTCTGAAGGGAACCGATGCATGGTAACGAATTTCACTGACCAGTTCATAAGGGGTTTGTGCCCAGGCGGTGGAAAGGAGGGGTGCTGTGGTGGCAAAGTTCCGGACCATAACTAAACCAAGTTCTTCAACGAGATTCCTCAGCTCCGTTATTTCCTCGACCACCAGATCAAAAGAGTGGTTGATGAGGACATCACAGCTTTTCAACGCGGCCTTAACGACAGGAGGTATTTGCCATGCATGGGGTTTGACCCGTTCATCTATCCATAAGACCGATGCGTTGGCACCGCGATTCTGAATGGCCGTCTGAATCCATGAGATGGCCTGATCATCAACCAAGTTGTCACCGCCACAAAGCCCGTCAATATGTGCCAGCACCAGAACTTCCTGTCCAGCCCGGATCTGGGCACATTTGTCCAGCATGTCATCGATGGCGATTGCTGCGCCACGGGGTATTCCCTGCATTGCAATCATATCCTAGTCTCCTTTGCGAGTTAGAGGGGCTCTGAAGTGGTTTTTTGGCCTTCCTGACTCGGAATAACGTTAAAAGTGAAAAGCAATAACTATTGGCCAAAAGCCGAGAATGTTGTATCACCTCCAATTGCAAATTGACTGTCATCCAGCATGGGTTCACCTTCCTGCTATATGGCGTGTTGCTGATTGCAATTTCACCCATTCGTTATTTTCCAAATTGACATAGATATTAGGTAGCTGTTACCAATAGAAAACTACGCCTTTCTGTGGAGTCTGTCAAACAAAGCTTATAGGAAATAGTCTTCAGAAAGGGGGAAAGAAAAACACCTACAACTCTTCAGTTTGAGCGCTTTCCGATGGGTGAAGATTACTGAAAGAAGTCATTGATTCTGATTCAACATATGAAAAACATATCGAAACATTTTCGATGGCCCTGAAACAGAGGAGATATAACCGATATCGAAACCTCTATCGTTGCAACTCAAAAAGAAAGCCCAGCTTAAGTTGCCTGGGCTTTGTTTTTGTTTTGTCCTCTGCCCCTAAATCCAGAAAATTTGGTAGGGGAGCTCGTGAGGAAAAAGGTTTTTCTGAGAAGCCCAGAACAGGTGACGACCTCCTATCTTGTGTCAGGTTTCCTCATCATGATATTCGGTAGATTGATTTTTGGATTCCTGATGGCCGGTTCAATTGTTAAAGTCATCTTTGCGTGGGTGCTGACAGGTCTTCCCATTCTTGGTTTTGCCAAGTTCATGCCGGCCAAAACAAGTGCGGGTTCCTCCGCCTACATGGATATCCTGGGTTTCCAGGAATTTATGAATCGGGCAGAGAAAGACAGACTCGAAAGAATGGGAGATAGAAACCTTTTCTCCAAGTTCTTGCCTTACGCCATCGCCCTGAATGTGGCAGATAATTGGGCCAAGGCCTTTGAAGGGATTTACCAGGAGCCACCCGATTGGTATGTTACGCCAACGGGTTTCAGGACTTTCAGTCCATATGCTTTTACTCATTCCCTCAATTCTGTGACCTCGAACCTCAGCTCTGTCATGTTCTCGGCACCGAGATCAAGTGCGGGCGGCGGTGACGGTTTTGCAGGAGGTGGTTTTTCTGGAGGTGGCTTCGGCGGCGACGGGAGTTGGTAGCCCTAAAGAACTTGTTATGCACCAAGCTTAGAAGAAGAGAATCAGACCTAAATTAATCATGCTGAAAGCCCTCTAATAATCTAACCTCAACATCACAACCCATATTCGGTTACGCTTATATCTTGAAAATAACGCTTATGAATCTTCAAAGTAGAGGTGCGGAGAAAATGGATAGACATTACGTTCTCTCAAATGGTTCTTGACATATACAATTAGTATTTCTATGATCTTACCGTTCAGTGAACGGGATGTTGAGCCATTTGGGTGCAAAGGAGGGGAGGTTATGAATTCCAGTAAACAAATAAAAACCATTATTGGATCTATGTGTGTTATCATCGGCATTATAATTGTCGGTTGCCACGCTGTGAAAGTGTCGTTGAGTAATTATCATCCTGTGTTCACTGACGATTATAGCGTGTACAAAGGGACGCATGTCTACCTCATGAATTTCGATAACCAGGCAAATGACACAAGTATTTGGTACTACTACAGCCTGGACAAGAAATTTAGCTATTCCATCGATGATACCATTCACAACTACTTCTGGTATGCCTTCCAGAATGCCTTTACAAAAGCAGGGATGGGCGTTTCCAATGTGGACAACCCCGATCTCGCAGCACCCGCTATGTGGGTGACCCTTCTCTCCATCAGAGATGCGAGTTACCAAGTGAGGTTGACCGTTCAGAAGAGAGGGGTAACCGTCTTTACAGAGAAATACACCCTCCAGGAGCCACTGCTTGCAGAAAAGGAACGCAACATGGCTGCCCTTGAGCAGCGGGCTTACACGATGACGAACAGGTTAATCGAGACCATCATGAAAGATCCAAGTTTCCGAAAAGTTTTTACAGAGCCTTGAGGCAGCATCGATAAAAGGATCTCTCCGAGGTCAACATCTGAATTCGAACGATCTCTCATCTCATGACCATACGTCGTCGCTATGCCATTGTCATTCCCGCCTATAACCATGGGGCGCAGGTGCGGAGGGTTGTCGAGAAATGCCTCCAGCTCGGGCTGCCTGTGATTGTGGTAGATGATGGTTCGACAGACGCCACCCCCTCTGTGCTCGCTTCCCTTTCTGACGTGACAGCAATCTACCATAAGGAGAATCAAGGTAAAGGAGCTTCTCTGCTTACAGGGTTTGCCGCAGCTCTTCCGTTCGCGGACTGGGCGATCACGATGGATGCCGACGGGCAACACGATCCAGACGATATCCTTTCCCTGATCCAGGCAGTCCCGGAAGGACAGCGACCCCTGGTGATAGGGAGACGGATGGGGATGGGGCATGGAAATGTACCCTGGACCAGCCGCTGGGGCCGAAGATTCGCCAACTTTTGGGTCTGGGTCTCATGCGGGAGATGGCTTTCGGATTCACAGTCCGGATTTCGAATTTACCCCCTTCCTGAAACCCTGCACCTTGGGACCAAGGCCAAGAGATACCAGTTTGAGGTGGAGGTTCTGGTTCGTGCAGTGTGGTGTGGGATTCCCATCATCGAGGTACCTGTGCATGCCATCTATGGGCCTCCTGAAGAGAGGGTCTCCCACTTCAGACCGTGGCTAGATTTCTGGCGCAACAC
>JBEKDJ010000455.1:0-4156 GCA_050014415.1 Thermodesulfobacteriota bacterium
AACTCTGTATGATGCAAAGTACACTAAGACAAAACATGTGGTCGAAGCGGCCTGGGGTGTTCTGGACTATTATTCAAAACAGACTAAGTCGAAAGCCATGCCTTTGGAGGAAGCCAAAAGGAAGGCTCAGGAGGTCATCAAGAATCTCCGCTATGACGTTGATGACTATTTCTGGATCAATGATATGGAGCCACGCATGGTCATGCATACCATCACACCAGACATGGATGGTAAGAATCTGTCGGATTATAAAGATCCTAACGGTAAAAGACTCTTCGTTGCCATGGTTGAGACCTGTAAGACCAATGGGGCAGGCTTTGTGGATTATCTTTGGGCCAGGCCGGGTTCTACAAAGCCAGTGCCCAAGATTTCTTATGTAAAGCTGCTCCCGGATTGGGGATGGATTGTCGGTTCAGGAATCTATTTGGACGATGTCCAAAAGGAAGTCGCCCAGACTCTTTACATTATTCTGGTCGTACTGGGTGTAATTGTTAATTGTGATAGGTGGCCTGGGGCTGTCTTTTTTGATGGCTCGATCAATCTCTCGACCCATCAACCGGGTGATTGAAGGCCTTTCGGATGGTGCAGATCAAGTGACTTCAGGCTCGTCCCAGGTTTCCTCATCCAGCCAGTCTCTGGCTGAAGGAGCATCACACCAGGCGGCAAGTCTGGAAGAGACTTCTTCTTCCATCGAAGAGATGGCGTCTATGACCCGCCAGAATGCCAACAATGCCAACCAGGCAGATACGCTCATGGCCGAGACGAGCGGTGTCGTTGATGATGCCAATCGTTCGATGGTCGAATTAACCGACTCCATGAAAGAGATTACGGCGGCCAGTGAAGAGACAGCAAAAATCATCAAGACCATTGATGAAATTGCCTTTCAGACGAATCTGCTGGCATTGAATGCCGCAGTAGAGGCAGCTCGTGCTGGTGAGGTAGGAGCAGGGTTCGCAGTAGTGGCCGACGAGGTGAGGAATTTGGCGATGCGTGCAGCTGATGCGGCCAAAAACACGGCAAACCTAATTGAGGGGACGGTGAAGAAGATCAAGACCGGTTCAGACATTGTGACAAAGACCAACGGAGCCTTCGGTAAGGTGGCGACGGGTGCCAAGAAGGTGAGCGAATTGGTGGGTGAGATTTCTGCAGCTTCCACTGAGCAGGCCCAAGGGATCGAACAAATCAGCAAAGCCGTTGCGGACATGGACAAGGTGGTGCAGGAGAATGCCGCGAATGCAGAGGAGGCGGCTTCCGCATCGGAGGAGATGAATGCTCAGGCAGAGCAGATGAAGGATTTCGTGGGAGAATTGGTGAAGTTGGTCAGTGGAAGGAGCAACGGAAATGGTGGAATGCTTGCTCAAAGAACGAAAGGGCACAATGGGGGGAACATAATTCAGGTATCGGGTGCCGGCCATCAGCCCAAGGCTGAGGTTCGAAAGCTTCCTCCTAAACCAACGGAAGTCAGGCCGAGTCAGGTGATCCCAATGAAGGGTACTGATCTAAAAGATTTCTGAACTATTGAGTACTAAGAGTGAGCGATCTTATCGATCTTATCATGCAGACAGAGCATCTGGATTCCCGCCTTCGCCCTGAACCAGGTCTGGTTCAGGGCGGAAGCCGGAATCCAGGAAGGTAAGGGCAAGAAACCCTTGACCGGATCATTCAGAGGGCTCTAAAAGCCCTCCAGCGTCTTTCCTCCTCCCCTTTCCTTTTGAAGAACTTGAGTATTACGAAAAGGTTGGAATCCAAAATGACAACACAGTCTTTCTAAATATCAGGATTTGAATCTTGATCCAAGACTTCACGGACTTTTCTTGCCAGACTTTGAGCTGTAAAGGGCTTCCGGATGTAACTGGTTCCTCTCACCAGCACCTCAGGATGCATAATCACACTTTCCTCGTAACCCGACATATAGAGCACTTTGAATACTTGGTTTAGCGCCCGATACTGTTCAACAAACTGAACCCCATTCATCCTCGGCATGATAACATCCACTAGGAGCAGGTGGATGGGCTCCTTCTGCTCCTTACAAATCGCCAGGGCATCATCCCCACAAGATGCCTCCAGGGTCTTATATTCGTGCTCCTGTAAGACTTGGACGATTAACTTTCGAAGCTGATCGTCATCCTCAACAACAAGAACCGTTTCACTGCCATGAGGGAGTTCCCCAACGTCTACCCTTTCCTTCAATTCTTCGAGGAGTTCGTACACCCTCGGCAAGTAAATCTTGAACACCGTGCCCTGGCCCGGTTCGCTGTAGACCCAAATGTTTCCTCCAGTCTGCTTCACAATCCCATAGACCACAGATAATCCAAGCCCTGTCCCTTTATCCTTTTCCTTCGTCGTAAAGAAAGGCTCAAAAACATGGTCTTTCACCTCGGGACTCATTCCGATCCCCGTGTCGCTCACCGAAAGCTTCACATAACGACCCGGTGCCGCGCCAATGTGGCTGTTAACATCGAGCTCCTTCAACTCCACATTGGCTGTCTCAATAGTGAGTTTCCCCCCGGAGGGCATCGCATCCCTGGCATTGACGACGAGGTTCATGATCACTTGTTCAATTTGCCCGGGGTCTGCCTTCACCCTTCCCAGGTCATCAGCCAATACACTCTCCAATTCAATGTCTTCACCGACAGCACGACGTAATATCTTATTCATATTCTGTAAAAGGGTGTTAAGATCGAGGACTCTCTTCTCCATGATCTGTTTACGACTGAAAGCCAAAAGCTGCCGGATCAGGTCAGTTGCCCTCTCAGCGGCTTTGTTGACCTCCTTGACGTTTTCCCTTACAGGATCGTTTTCTTTGAGTCCCCTCAGGGACAGTTGAGTGTAGCCTTTAATGATGGTTAAGATGTTATTGAAGTCATGGGCAATCCCTCCGGTCAATCGGCCAACAACCTCCATCTTCTGCGCCTGGTGAAGTTGCTTCTGCAGGGAAGTCAGTTTCTCCTCTGCCCGTTTGAATTCAGTGATATCTTGGATAGTGGTGCGGATGCCGATGATCTCACTCGTTCTCCCTTTGAGGAGCCTGTCCTCGGCCAGGACAGTAAGAGTCGTCCCGTCCTTTTTGCAGTAGGTGTACTCGAAGGCCTGCCCGGGCGGCAAGTCACCTGCTATTTTGGCTTCAAAAATCCGTTTGATCGTCTCCTGTCCTGCAGTAAACTTCCAAATGGGCTGGCCCAGCATTTCCTCGGCCGTATAG
This sequence comes from Thermodesulfobacteriota bacterium, assembly GCA_050014415.1. Lineage (GTDB taxonomy): Bacteria > Desulfobacterota > BSN033 > BSN033 > UBA1163 > JBEKDJ01. The sequence continues at coordinate 3,203 of JBEKDJ010000455.1, forward strand.
CCGAGCATCTCCAGCTCCGTATGGTTTACGTTTGTGATGTACCCTTCTTTGTCCACTTCGTGATAACCCACCGGGGCTTCATCAAACAGCCTCCGAAATCTCTCTTCGCTCTCCCGGATCTCAATCGTCTGGTCATTCCACTTCTTTTTCTCTTCATTCTGTCCTTTGACAATCTCTGTCAGTCTCTTGTTTTCTCTGATCAAGGAATATCGATAGACAGCATCTCTGACGGTCTGGATGAGTTCGCCATCCTTCCATGGCTTCGTGATGTATTGGTAGGCCCCTCCTTTGTTGATGGCATCATTCGCCGCATTAATATCCGAATATCCTGTCAGCATGATTCTCAGGGTATCGGGAGATATCTCGCTTGCCTGCTTGAGAAGATCCACACCCTGCATGCCGGGCATCCTCTGGTCTGAAGCAATCAGCCCAATGTTCTGCCCATCCTTCAGAAGCTCTAAGGCTTCCTCTCCTGATTTGGCAGTGAGGACCTCATAACTCTCCTCCATCAAGAGCCGCTTGATTGACCTGAGGATGTTCTCTTCATCATCAACAAAAAGGACCCGAACGGGCGCCCCCCCTCTCATTTCACCCATTCACTCTCTCCTTCAATCAATCGCCATTCCTTCTATTGTAGCCACCGGACTCCGGTCCCCCTCATGCGGCATGAGACATCAGAGTCTTCTGTTCAAGAATTGAACCACGACCGTGCTTTCAACCCTTCTCGGCATCGACCTGTTCCATCACCCCATGCCCCTACGACTCTTCTGCAATCTCTGGCCATCTCCTCCCCTTCGGTCCGATGTCCGGAGTCTATGGTCTAATGCCTCAATCACAGATCCATTCTATTTCTATCCTCCCTCCACCTTTAAGAATCGATATAATTCGGATTGGTGCACTCTCCAGCCGTTTCCAGCTTTGACAGCCCTGATTCTTCCAAGGTGGATATACTTC
>JBEKDJ010000456.1:0-3939 GCA_050014415.1 Thermodesulfobacteriota bacterium
TTCGTTCTCCCAGGCATTGGCAAATCGGTTCTTGTTAAGAGGAAAGCCCGTATAGGTCGGAATCCGCAGACTGGTAAAGAAATCAAAATTCCAGCAAAGACCGTCGTGAAGATTCGACCTGCAAAAGCTTTCAAAGAGGCGATTGTGCCGCCGAAGAAATAATCCTAAGTGGGCCGAAAGGCAGGTCTTAAAATGACCCGCCGATCACCTCTCCATTTCTTGAAGAGCAAAGATCGCCGTTATTCGGGAAGTTTTAAAACCTTCACATGCCTAAGGGGCTTCAACGGCTCAACATCAATGAAATCTGAAGTCCCCTGATTGAAAGGCAAAAACTGACCAAATGGAACCATATTGTTGTTAACGGACTGGGGGAGCATGGGCGCGAAATTATAATTGGGAATGACCCCAAGCACAATTCCGGCTAAAATTGTATGATAATCATCACAAAGTCCGCTGTGCATTGCATGGCTTAATTCCCGGGGATTCTGCATCTGGTTTCTTATCTGCTCCGCAGGCAATGGCTGGCCACAGGTCAGACAGACATGCTTGGGACCGGCATAAGCGATACGTTCATAACAGCAATTACACATATACCTCGGGGCTTTCCCCTGAGGAAACATCTCCTCATAGCCAAGAGGTTTCCTGCATACCAGACAATGTCCCCTCTGAACCGCACCAATAGGGAACCGACTGAAGAATTCTTGCGGAAAACTCATCAAAGATATGTTTCCTCCGCTCTTCCTTAATACTTCTGATGCCTCCAGTTGACGATTACACATGTTTTGTTCCTCCTTCATATTGGATTTCCCTGGGCATCGAGAATCCCAAGAATTTTTAGGCCTTCAAAGACCACTCGTTCGTTTTCTCCCGTTCTGTTGGCCAAAGCAACGTAGAAATTCTGGCTAACTCTGAGAAATCGTTTCTTTAGCACCGTCAGGGCATAATTGGTAATGTTGTCGCCTTGGTTCCCATTACCATATGTGGAACACCAATTACGAAATTCGGATGAATTGACAAAGTTATTGTCAACGATCTGGTGAGAAGCAGCCTGCAGCTTGACCTGAATGATAGATCCTGTTCCTCTGGCGTAGCCCCTCGCAGTCTCCAAATCACCCATGTAAAGGCCGGTCCCATGAGAGTTCCCCAACCCTATCAGAAACCCGTACCTCAGAATGTCACGAGCGTTCTCTACCTTTGGGGTCCCATGGTAGAGATCTAACGATAAACCATAGGAACCAAAGGATGGGTTCTGGAAGTATCGCTGATTTACAGGAGTTACAGCATTGAATTGATAAGCCGTATTGCCGCTGAAGAAGGAGGCATGTTTTGAGCTCCAACAGAAAGTATTAAGCAAATTGTTTCTCCATAAGATAAAGCACCCGATAGCGAGAAGAATTATTACAAAGATAATAAAGCCGACAGTCATACGAGAATTTGGGAGACTCTTTGACTCTTTCAAAAATGACCAGAACATTAGGTTAAAATGATTGACGCAGAGAGAGCCTAACAGGATCTTTTTCGAGTCGGGATAATACAAACACACAACAGCCCCCGTAGTAATCAAGATGCCAAGGATGAAAAACAAAGTCACATAAGTCGGGGATTCAACGCTCTGCCAATTAGAATACATGTCAAAAACGATAATAGATAAAGCAAGATTTACGGATACAACAATGCAGTACAATTTCTCAATCTTTTTCATTCAGAAGGTCTCCAATTGAGAAAACATAAATAACCATCAATCCTTCTTCCCCCTTTTAGACTTTTGAAGGACGGAATTCAGTAGCATTTCATGGAGTCTCCTTTTCAGCGTTTCCAGTTCATCGGTGATTACTTGGTTATCGGCTGGAGCCTGCTTTCCGACAGACTCAAAGAACGCCAATGCCTCGGCAATCTCCATCTCACCTGATTTTCTCTTAACCACTTAGGGTCTCCTTTCTTCAAAAACGAATCGTATCGTTACTGGTTTCATGATAATAATCGCAATTTTCGCAATGTCATTTTGTGTCTCAAAAAATATTTTGTAATTTACTGAAATCGTTATGGTATTCAGAATGAAAAAGAATAAATACTTAAACATATTTCTGGTACCTGCCGAGGTGATTTGCATGCCAAAACCCGAGAAAAGATTCCAAGCCGGAGCCATTGAGGCCTCCATCTTTGAAAACGAGATCCAGCAAAACGGGAAGACAATCAAAATCAAGAAGATTGCCTTCCAAAAAAGGTACAAGAGCCAGCAAGGTTGGAAGACAACGTACTCGTTAGATACGAATGATATTCCGAAAGCGATATTGTGCCTATCACTGGCCTTCGAGTATTTGGTCATGGACTCGGATGCTTCAGCCCCATCGGATAGAGAAATTCCCAGTGGCATGGAATAGACCACCATGCTTCAAAAGTCATTATCCTTGTCCTTATGAGCGTTAGAATTATTCACCCGGGTCTCCAGAGTCTCGGACTGGAAGGCGGTGAGATAGAGCCTACCCGTAGTCGTAACGATCATGCTTAGAGTTTTGCGCCCGGAGGTCGCATCGATCAGGAGCCCCCTTTCTTTGTATTCTTGTCGTAGTCTTTTCATTGGAGATCTATCTGCCTTTAGAATGGATTCGATCAAATCCCGCTGAATTGATTGTCCGTGACCTATTTTGACCATCATAATCGTAAATTCCTTTCTTTACGGAATCCTTTTTGGAAGCATTTTCGATAATGCTTCTTGTTCTTGTCTTTCCAACTCGTTCTGGAGGTAATCATCCTTAAGACCATACTCAGGGACCTTGTCAATGATTAACCTCTCAGGTTCCGGAGCCTTTTCAAATTCAATAGTGATTTTCCACTCAAGATTTCCTTCGGGAACTTCCGGTTCAAATTCTTCTCCCATTTCCGGTGGCAATTCTCCATGATTAAAATGCATAAGCTTCTCTCCTTTCTAAAGATTTTTCTATGAAATCAAACCTGAACTTATCCAAGCCATACTTCCAATAGATATCGATGCTCCGAAGTTGATTTAGAGAAACCCAAATAAAACTGGAGTGCTCAGGACTAAGGACGATGGAACCGCCTCTGTACCGACATACTAAAGTAAACCCTCTGACCAAAAGACCCGATTCTTTATGAAATGACCAAGGGACAAAAGAAGTCGTAATCTCCACCTTTTCCAATCCTGTCTCCTCCCAAATTTCCCTTCTGAGACAATCCAAGGAGCTTTCGCCTTCCTCAACACGCCCTCCCGGGAGGTCATACGCTTGACTTGGCTCTATAAGAACCAGAACCTTATCGCCATCCGAAATCAGGCCCTTAATGCCCTTGGCTATTCTCACTGGGACCACCCCCCTTTGTTCGGCATATTCCCAAAAATCTGACCCGATACTCTCTAAATCAAATAAATGCAAAGAAAATTGCGTCACGAGTTCGAGTATCTTTTCACAAGCTGCTCCTAAAGGTTTTGGAACTGAAGCCTCATCATCCCCTGAATTCTTATCGCTCAAAATCGCCGATTATTAAGAGATTGAGGGAAAATTTTCTGGAAAATGCTGACTTGTGGGTGGGAGTAAAGTCCGAATTAATAAATTTCTGAGTTCTATAGATACCTGAACAGGTCCCGGTCCTTACGCTCCTGCAACGGATCCTTTCGTTCTTTAAAAACCTCGGTAAATTCTGCCAACCGAGTTAGAGAATGGGAAAATCGGGTGGAGAGAACCCAACCATCTTTATATCCATGAGTTTTGCTGAATCTTGAGATATGGTCAATCGTTCCGAGGCGCCGCATTTTCGACCGGACTGGAAACAGCATGGCCCCGAGTTCCTCAACGGACTGCATACGATCTATCCTTTTAGCATTAAAATCAACCTTCCCTCTGACCAACGATTTCACCCCACCCTTTTGCATCAAACAAGGCATCCGATGTGGGGGCCCTGTTTTTCCACGATGTTAAAATTTTT
>JBEKDJ010000457.1:0-3776 GCA_050014415.1 Thermodesulfobacteriota bacterium
TTGATAGAGGTTCTAAAGAATGCGCTCAAAGTGAGACATTTGAATTGTGAGCTTGTTTTTCATCGGGATGGGCAACCTATTACGCCCCATGACGTTCGAGTAGCCCATGAGGCAGTCTGCAAGGAAGCTGGTATATCAGGGTTTGTCTACCACGACTTCAGACATACGGCTATCAATAATTGGAGAAAGGAAGGCCATGACTACTTCAAAATCATGGCCGTTTCAGGTCATAAGACGATCTCCGTTTTTAAGCGTTATAACATGGTCGATGAGGCAGAATTGAAGACCCTAATTTTCCAGATAGACACCTATGCAGACACCACGACGAAAATTGAAAATAAAAAAGAAGTTAGCACTAATATCTAACCCCTCAATTTTATTGGTGCCTAGGGCCGGATTTGAACCGGCACGGGGTGGAAGCCCCGAGGGATTTTAAGTCCCTTGCGTCTACCAGTTCCGCCACCCAGGCAATTCGGAAAATCGTCAGTTGTGAGTGACCAGTCTTAAAACTAAAGCTATACTTTTTGATCTTTTTTGTCAATACAAGAGATTCTGGAAACGGCGGGCTCTCACGAAGCCCTCGGTTGACAAAGTCCGTCTTGTTTCAAAGGGAAACTTGTGTTAGAAGGTTAAAAAGACTGTCCCTAAAAGAACTTGCGTAATAAGGAGGAGGCTTCGATGCGATCGGATGAAATGAAAAAGGGAGTCGATAGGGCGCCTCACCGTTCCCTTTTCAAGGCTTTGGGACTGACCGATGAGGAGATCGATCGGCCTATGATCGGGATCGCTAACTCTGCCAATGAGGTCATTCCAGGCCACTTGCATTTGCATCAAATCTCCAACGCCGTCAAAGCAGGGATCCGCATGGCAGGGGGAACACCCATGGAGTTCTTCACCATCGGGATCTGTGACGGGATCACCATGAGCCACGAAGGGATGAAATATTCCCTCGCCTCGAGGGAGTTGATTGCTGATTCGGTTGAATCGATGGCAATGGCCTATCCCTTCGACGGTCTGGTACTTATTCCAAATTGCGACAAGATCATCCCTGGGATGTTGATGGCAGCGGCGCGGCTCGACATTCCCTCCATCGTGGTGAGCGGCGGACCCATGCTGACCGGGGAGTTTCAGGGAAGGGAGATTGATTTCATCACGGTCTGTGAATCAATAGGAAAAGTAAAGGTCGGCGAGATGACGATGGAGGATCTGAGAGAGATGGAAGGGTGTGCTTGCCCTGGCGTAGGCTCTTGTGCAGGCATGTTCACAGCAAACTCGATGAATTGCCTCTCGGAGGTTCTTGGTATGGCTCTTCCGTATAATGGCACCATTCCTGCTGTCTTTTCCGATAGAATCAGATTGGCAAAGAAGACAGGGATTCAGATCATGGAGTTAGTGAAACGGAATCTCCGTCCCTCACAAATCTTAACGAGAGAGGCCTTCGAAAACGCCGTTTCCGTGGATATGGCTTTCGGAGGGTCGACCAATACCTCGCTTCACCTCCCTGCGATCGCCAGGGAAGCTGGAATTCATCTTTCCCTGCAAACCTTTAACGAGATCAGTGAAAAGACTCCACATCTTTGCAGCCTATCCCCGGGCGGGCCCCATCATCTTCAGGATCTTCACCGAGCCGGAGGCATTCCCGGCCTGATGAAGGAATTGAGTCGTAAAGATCTGATCTATCAAGATCCATTGACCGTCACAGGAAGATCGGTCAAGGAGAACCTCAAAGGGAAGAAGATCAGTAATCCAGAAGTAATCCGTCCTGTCGAAAAACCTTATCACGGCACGGGAGGCTTAGCTGTCCTCTTCGGAAATTTAGCTCCTCAAGGCGCAGTCGTCAAACGGTCAGCCGTCGATGAGGCCATGCTGAAACACACGGGGCCAGCAAGGGTCTTCGACTCTGAAGAAGAGGCTCTGAAGGTAATCCTCAACGGGAAGATTGAGAGAGGTGAGGTGGTCGTAATCCGGTATGAGGGCCCGAAGGGCGGACCTGGAATGAGGGAGATGCTGGGTCCGACCTCGGCTATTGTCGGCATTGGGAGAGACGGGGATGTCGCCCTCTTAACCGATGGCCGTTTTTCGGGTGGGAGTCGAGGGGCAGCGATCGGCCACATCTCTCCGGAGGCTGCGGAGGGAGGTCCCATTGCTGTCATTCAGGATGGTGATCCGATTGAGATCGATATCCCCGGAAAGAAGCTGAATCTCCTCATCCCCGATGAGAAGTTGAAGAAGAGACTATCGCAATGGAAGCCGCCCAAGAAGGACTTGAAGGGCTACCTGAAAAGGTACGCAAGGCTCGTTCAATCCGCCCATACGGGTGCTACCTTTGAACAGTAGGCGCAGCGGGCAAACGGGCCACAAACCGGGCGCCGTCTTGCCGTCCGGGTATCGGTGATTCAACCCAGACAGTTCCACCCATTGCATCCAAGGCCAGCTTGCAGAAGATGAGGCCCAACCCTACCCCTTTGCGGCCGGTGGCCTGACGCACCTCGATCTGACCAGACTTCTCAAAGACCCGCTTATGTAATTCTTTCGGTATGAGTGGTCCTTCGTCGCTAACCCTGATCTCTGCCATGTTTTCACTCTGAGAAATGCCCATCTCGATCAAACCTTTGTCAGGGCAGAACTTGATCACATTCTGGATCAGGTTATCCAAGACACGAGACAGTAAGTTGCTGTCAGCCTGCACGAAGACGTCCTCTGCCAGCTTGGTTACCTTTATTTGGACATCTTGCTCCACAGTCTGTGAGCTCAAAAGGTTTGCCCGTTGCTCAGCCAGCTCCCGCAGGTTGATGGCCTCAAGAAAGATCCGCATCGTTCCAGAATCAAGTTTCTCCACCTCAAGCAGATTGGATGTCATCTCCTTCATGTCCCGGCTTGCTTTCTCAATGGCAGCCACATCCTCTCTAAGAGATTGCGGAAGGCTATCTTCGAACAGCATCAATTGAGCGTGCCCGAAGCTCACATTCAGGAGGTTATTCATGTCATGGACAAACATATGGGTAACGCTGGATCGCTGCCTCATCAGCTCATCCACTTCGTCGGAGAGATGCTTCATGCGGATAGCACTCCGGATACTAGCCACCAAAAGGATGTGTTGAATCGGTTTGGTGATAAAGCCAATTCCGCCCGCCTCAACCGCTGCTGCATGGTTTTGGACATCCGTCAGGGCAGTCACAAAAATCACTGGGATGTTCCGTGTGGAGCGGTTCCTTTTCAGCCGGCGGCACACTTCGATTCCATCGACACCCGGCATCAGTATGTCAAGAAGAATCACATCGGGAGAGACCGTTGCTGCCATTTCCAACGCATGGCTGCCACCTGAGGCGGCATAACTTTCAACGCCCAGCGGAGTAACCATAGCCTCCAGTACTTTTACATTTTCCGGCTCGTCGTCCACAATCAAAACCTTAGGTGTCGATGCCTCCATCCTTGTTCTCCGATCTCCCAATCCGTACCTTTGGGACGGGTAAAGGTGAATTGATTTGCTTGTAGTTTACAAACTTTCAAACTGCCTGTCAATCGTTTCTTTCACGAGCTTCTTCGATGATTTTTTCTCGTTGACATTTTCCAAGATCTTGGTATAGACTATTTAGGATTGGATCTCACTTTTAAAAGAAGGAGGTGATCAGAATGCCAGAGCCCAGGGTAGCAAGAGTAACGGAAATTATTGCAGGTTCTTCGAAGGGTTTTGAAGATGCGGTGAAGATCGGCTTCGCAAGGGCCACCAAGACCTTAAGGGGTATCACCGGAATGCGCGTTATTGAATTTCGGGT
>JBEKDJ010000458.1:0-4400 GCA_050014415.1 Thermodesulfobacteriota bacterium
TCCCTCTTTATTTCGAAAGTAGTAATAGAGGACAGGTTTCGTCACCTGTGCAGCCGCCACAATCTCACGGGTCGTTGTCGCGGGGTATCCCTTACGCGAAAATAGATCTGTAGCTGCTGCTAGCAATCTTTCGCGGGCTGCAACGCCCGGTGATTTAGATGATGGGCCAGCTTTTGCCATCTTCTCTTCCTTCTTCCCCCTGAGGTCGCGACGAATGAAATGCCATGCCGGAGCAAAACTTACCTACCGGTAATTATACAACATCAAAAAAGTCTGTCAAGGGGAATTCAAAAAATATTTTACCGATCGGTAAGTCGATGCAATAAGCGCTTAACTACTCAAGGGGGATTCGTCAGAAATTACAAGAAAAGAGTTGCGGAAGATAAGAATTGATACTCACGGTTTCATCATAGTGTTCCTTTTTTATAGTAAAGATTGGCATAGAGATTGCATTTTCTCAGCATGCACACTTGTGTCTAATTGTTGAAATCATTTGATTTTATGTGATTTTCCAAAATAGTAGAGATTCGATGCCGAGAATTTCGTTGACAGAAGTGACAAATTATGGTAAGTTTTTTACCAATTTTCGTGACAGAGATCGAGATCCAATGAGATATTTACTCATTCTATTTCTATTTTTTTCAGTCCTATTCCTGTCTGGCCTTTCTTCAGCGGGCATCTATCGTTACGAAGACGAAAATGGGGTCATCCATTTTACGAACTGCCCGAGAGACCCTAAATTTAAGCTTTATCTCCGTGAGAGCAAAGATGATGTAGTTTCAGCTATAGATTCTGAGGATTATGACGAATTGATCTCTGAGTTCTCAAAGAAATATCAGGTCGATTTTGCCTTGGTCAAGGCGATCATCCGGGCAGAATCTGGATTCAACCCCCGTGCCATCTCGAGAAAGGGGGCAAAGGGGCTAATGCAGCTGATGCCGGAAACGGCTCTTCGGATGAATGTGTCGAACATTTTCAATCCCAGGGAGAATATTGAAGGTGGAGTCCGCTATTTCAAATATCTCCTTTCCCTTTTTAACGATGACCTGCGACTCTCCTTAGCCGCCTACAATGCGGGCGAGAACCTCGTTTCCGAGTTGCGGACGATCCCTCCTTATCGGGAGACGGTCGATTACGTCCGCAGGGTGCTGAATTATTATCAGTTCTATAGGCCCTAGCCGTCGGTCCAATTTCAGATTTAAGATTTTCGATTTGAGATTCATCAATTCAACATCTGCAATCTGAAATCAAAGCTTCCTTCATGGAAAAACTGAATCGCCAGAAGATATTGAGTCTCCCCAACGGGGTGACCATCATTCGAATCGCGGCGATTCCTATTATACTCATCTTACTCTCTACTTCAGGCCCATCCTATAAAATCATCACCGCCCTTCTTTTTTTATTAGTCGCAGGCACCGATACACTGGATGGATATCTTGCCAGACGCCGTGGAATGGTGACCACGTTAGGGAAATTTCTCGATCCCCTTGCCGACAAGCTACTGATCGTCGCCTCTCTCATAGCCCTCATCACGGCGAGAGGAATTCCTGTCTGGATGGTCATTGTAATCGTAGGAAGGGAGATTGCAGTGACCGGGCTGAGAGGGATCGCAGTCTCTCAAGGTATCATAATCTCTGCCAGCCCTCTGGGAAAGTACAAGACTGTCTTTGAGGTTGCTTCCATCTTTTTTCTTATTCTTAACGAAGATTTCCTCTCCATTGACTTCCACGAAGTTGGATTGGGTCTTCTTTGGATTGCGTTGGGGATCGCCGTCTTCTCTGGCATTGATTATTTTAAGAAATTCTTAAAGTCCGTTATTGTTTAATAGCTTCATTTGTTATCCTGATTTATCTCCCCATTTTTCAATCCCCCTATCACCTGATCTCCCGATCTTCCCTCATCCCTTTGCCTCCCCCTCTCCCAATCCCGCGATCACACAATCGCTTTTTTGTTATTGACAATCGTGACCAAATCTTGTAATTTTCTAGATATTCCATTCATGAGTTTAGGGTTATCTTCAAACTGGAAGCAAGAGGCGTGCGGGAATAACTCAGCGGTAGAGTGCAACCTTGCCAAGGTTGAAGTCGCGGGTTCAAATCCCGTTTCCCGCTCCAGAGGCGGCATAGCCAAGTGGTAAGGCGACGGTCTGCAAAACCGTTATTCACCGGTTCAAATCCGGTTGCCGCCTCCAATAAATTCAAGGGGTTAAGCGATATCGCTTGATCCCTTTTTTAGTTTCTGCTACCAATTTGCTATCATAATATCTAGGATATCTAGAAGTCTCGTGCACCTCACCAGGCAACGCTTCAAGCAGTAACAAACGGAACAAATCAAGGGTTTCAATTTCTTTCACATATCGAAGCCTTTTAGAAGGTACGGATAGTGGCAAGATATCCTGGGTTTTAGGGGGTCCAAAACCACTCCAACATATTGGACGGTTGCCTCATTGACTTCTTCCTGAAGTCATTGACTGACAGATTTTGGTTGTGATACAAGATTTCGGTAATCGTTTACCTACGAGACTAGCCTGAAAGCTCCATTCATGTTTTGTGGCCTTTTTTGCTTGACATTCAACTCCGTTCTCCGTATATTTGATTCACCCCGAAGCTAGTTCTTATCAAATCAAAAGAAGGAGAATAGTCATGACAATCACAATTAAACATGCTCAACCTAATTCACATATTTACCGTAGTGACGCCATCAGAATTAGGGTTAAGGGTTATAAGCCCGTGGGGCAACCGGTCCCGTACGGCACCGACGTCAAGAGTGTCCACTTCGATGGTTATCCTCAGTTAGTAAAGAAAGAAGGGTCACAGCCGGTTTATTCTGTGAAAGTGAAGAAAGATATAATGGTTTCTATGCGCGATGGTGTCCGTTTAGCGGTGGACGTTTACAGTCCTAATGCAGGCGGGAAGAAATTTCCAGCGATACTTTCTTTTTATGGATGGGGAAAAGAGTTACAAGAAATGACACGTTGGTTACCCTTACAGGAATATTATGACTCTCCCCTTTGGGACGGATGTATCGAAGCAGGAGACATAGACTATCTGGTAGAGAGAGGGTATATACACGTTATTGCCGAGCCGAGGAATATCGGTAAATCAGAAGGGAGAGGCGAACGTCCTTCCAGTATGTGGGTTCCACAATCAGACACCTATGATCTCTTAGAGTGGATGGCAAAACAACCCTGGTGTGACGGTAATGTTGGCATGACAGGCGCTTGCGGTTATTCAGGTACCCAGCTGGAATTGGCTGAGAACCCTCCGCCGGTCTTGAAAGCCATCACCCCTTTTCTCACCCTTTACCACAAGGGTGACTACGGATGGACTGGCATCTTTGACTGCAAAATGAATAGCGTATTGAGTGGTAGGCATGGAAATGACAGTGCACCTGTTCCCGAAAATACTCGTACACCACCAGAGATGTTTAAGCTCCCCAAGGAAGAATTAAAGCGCAGAATCCAAGAAGCATTAAATCATCCAGATATAAAATATAATAGCAAGTGGTATTCCCTGCTCAAGTATCCAATGCGCTCTCCCATAATTTTCGATTCGTTATTAGAATCATTTCATCCTACACCCCTTCCTCCTTCGAAACTCCCTAAGATAACAGTCCCCACCTATTTATCCACTTCCGGGATCGTTCCAACGCATACGTGGTGCACCTTTGAATCATTTGAGCACATAGGATCAAAAAATAGGAAGCTTTTATTATGGCCTCCATTGTCCCCGGACCGACCTCAAACCCAGTTCTTCGATGAGGTGGTGAGGTGGTTCGACTATTGGATTAAGGGAATCGATACGGGGATAATGGATGAACCACCGTTAAAGATTTTTGTGAATGGGGTCAACAAGTGGCGCTTCGAGAATGAATGGCCTCTTGCAAGGACAGAGTATGTAAAATTCTATTTACATCCTCGAGGTGGTCTATCGACAGAAACAGTGAAGGGAACACATGAGCCTGACACCTTCACGCAACCTGCACCTTACTTAGACCCAACGGTCTACTGCTTAACCTATAGAACCGAGCCATTACCTCAAGATATAGATATAACCGGATATATCGCCCTCTATCTGCATGCCTCCATCGACAAGGATGAAACAAACTGGATGGTGGACCTGGTGGATGTGGATCCCGAAGGTAATAAGACGTTGGTAAGTAACGGTGCTCTGGCAGCAGAGCACAGAGCTCTCGATGAAGCCAAATCTAAACCTTATCTACCTATTCATCCACGAAAAGACCCCGTACCTGTTCCTACAGGGGAGGTGATTGAGTACGCAATAGCGATTATGCCGACTGCAATGATATTCAAGAAGGGCCATTCTATTGAATTGATCATTAGAAATCAGGATGATCTCCTATCCAGACTCGGTGCTTGGGGTGCTCACTATCTACCTCAC
>JBEKDJ010000459.1:0-3759 GCA_050014415.1 Thermodesulfobacteriota bacterium
TCCTTTACAATGTCCTCAACAGTTGTTCCCAAGACCAGATCGTTGATGCAAGATTTTCCAACCTCATCCTTATTATCCCCCTGCGTATCGCTGAGGAGAACAAACTTCCATGGCCTTGAACTCTCCTGAGCGTGAAGACCGTGGGTAAAACCTCCAAGCAAAAGGAGCGTCAGCAATAGCCAGATTAAAAAAAACTTATGTTTCTTGCAAAAAAACATGACTATTCTTCCTATATCAAGCCTTGGAATACTTGTCAATTTCGAAGAAAAATTCTGTCCTCGGGTAGACAGGGCTCAATTCATGCCTTAAGCTTTCTCTTTTTCTCTTTTGAGGGAGTACCCTTCTTTTCTTCCTCGCAGGAGTGATTCATGGAATCACCATGGCACTCCTTGATTTGCTCAGGTGTGCATTCACTCGGTTTCCCTTTTAATTTCTCAGGATGCTGGCATTTACTTTGATCCATTCTCTCCTCCTCCTTTCCTAAATGAATCTATGGCGGGCCCTCCTCATTTATCCTGGCGATGGATGACTGCCATTGTTCCCTGATTATAGAGGTTCCTCGCAAAACACTCCAATGAAATGTCTGCGCCAACGACCATATGCATCAACATGCTCCTGTTGCCGACCACAATACTCTTCCCCGGGAACTGGCTTGCGAGCGTATCGTCAGGGATGGATCTGAAGTACCCTGAAAAGGGGTATTCTTTTTTTTCTCCATCTTCTTCGAAGTATTTGTATCCTGTGGGATAGTCAAAGACTCGATGTTTTCCTGCTGTAATCGTCAAATATTGAGCGTCTCCAGGTTCATAATAGTACCACCCCTTTCCATTTTCACAAGGGCTGTAAGACCAGGGGAATTCCTTCATCCCAATGCCTTCCAGGATGATCAGAACGATTTTGCGATCTTTTAGATGGATGTCAGTCAACCCCCGAATATCCGTAATGGCCCTTAAGCTTCCCAGTTCTGTGAACACGGGGATGCGGAAACTGGTGGCTGGAATCCTCAAAGACTTGCGTAGCGTGGTCCCAGCGGTCTTGAAAAGATAGCCCTCGCGAGCCAACAGGAGATAATCCGGCACCCTCAGTCCATCTTCAGGACTACCATTGAAAAGTGCTAGTAATTCTTCTCTGGGTACAATCCAATCGATTTGCGGGTTCTCTTTCAGGCGACTGAGATCGCTGGGGCTTGGTCCGTGAAGGCCTGCGTACCGGGCCGACCAGTGGGTGGAAATGGCCAGGCCATCCAGTCTGCTCACATCAATGAAGTCCTGGAAGTCTGTCATATCCCCTGTACCCACCACGATGGGGGTGAAGCCTGATTCCTTTGTGAAACGTTCTGCTTCCGTGAATACGGCCGAAATCATATCGGTTCGCTCCTGATGGGTCATGGGTGCATAGCGGGCAGAAAAATACTGTTGCGCATAGCTTAGAAAGACGAACCGGGGCTCGTATTTTTCAGTGAGATCCAGGGCAGTGTCCGTTACCCATTGGTTGCTTCTTAAGTCAATATCTCCGGGATAGGGATGTCTCTCCAGAACCCCTTTGACCATCTGGACGACAGCCCCATTTCCCTGGGCTTTCTTGCCGGTCCGAAGGTCAAACATGTTCTGCCATTCCCTTGCGTCAATGATCGCCAGACTCATGCCAGTACCTCCTTTACCACGTTAGAAATAATGCCCCGCTGCTCTGCAGTGGGGTTACATTTTAAGTAATTCCGGGGGTATTAATGCCCCGCTGGAATTTCTAACGGGGTTTGCATTCCATGCTACCTTTCTACCCAAGATCTTGATCTCCTGATGGCAGTTTGGGCAATGGTTGTTTTCGCAAAGAAAACGGTTGAGTCTGTCACCCCCGCAGCCTAAACTGAAGCGTTCAATGACATCTGCTCCACAGTTTGGGCATAAGGTGTTCACCCAATCAGAGCCAACAAAATTATGGAAGTAGATGTATGGAAGCTGCTTCCTGGCTGAGTACAAAGCCTGATTGATCGCCTCGATGTTTGGGTATTGGGCATCCTTCATCTGATGTTCCGGAAGAAGGCGAAAGACATGCCACGGGATCTCCCGGTCAACACTTGCAACAAACCGGACAATCTCGTCGAATTCCCCATCATTTACAGACTGAATAACAGGGGTTGTCACCTCAACGTGACTCGTCCCGGCCAATCTTCGGATGTTCCGGAGTATTGGCTCTGAAGAGGGGATGCCGATATAGTCTCGGTTAAACTCTGTTGAAAGACCTTTGAGTCCGATATTGAAAAAGGAGAAGATGGAGGCCAAGAGCTCCGTCGATTCCTCAGTAGTGTAGGCATTGGTTAAACAGCCCATGGGAAGGCTGGCTGCTTTTGCCTCTTCTGCCACCTCCAGGAGTGTGAGAAAGGAGACGGTCGGTTCATTGATACTAAATACAATGTTATGACACCCCAGCTTCTTGGCCATCTGAATCAGCTCCTGGGGAGGAAGGTCAAACATGCTGTCCTGCATTTTTTCGGGATCTTCTTTTGCGATGTAGGCATTGGAGCAGTATCTACAATTTAAGTTACAGCTGCTGGTGCCGATAATCATACTCCTGCTGCCCGGATAGGCATGGTAGAAAGGGATTGATTCGATCCGTGATATCCCGTAGGTACACCACCTATGCGGGAATCGTTCTTGGATGGCGCCCTCATGTTCAATATACATCCTGCAGATGCCGAGTTTCTCTTGCCCTAGTTCACAACGCCATTCACAGTAATGGCAACGCATGCTTTTTACCTCCCTGTCCTTGTTTCGTCTGCCCTTTCAGCTTTCTCCAGTTACATTTCTGGGCACGACAACCTGCACCCCATTCATTGTTTCATCCCTTCGGATATTGTCTCCGAGAGCGAGCCTCAGATAGTGATCTTCCATGATCTCTTTGGTTGGGCCTTCGGCAACCAGATGTCCTTCTCTTAGCATGACTACCTCGTCACAATAGTAAAGGGCAAGGTTAGGGTCATGCAGCGTAATCAGCGCTGTGACACCGCGTTCTTTGACGATCTGACGGATCAGGCTCATCATTCTGTGCTGGTTGCAGAAATCGAGATGGGAGTTGGGCTCATCCAGAAGCATGATAGGCGCATCCTGATAGAGGGCCCGTCCAAGCATCACCAGCTGTCTTTGACCGCCGGAAAGGTGATTGAAAGGAATGGCGGCTAAATCCATAATGCCGAGATCTTCACAGACCTTCCAGGCTCTTCGCTGTTCATCTGCTCCCGGGGACGCCCAGGGCTTGACCCGGGTGGCTCCCCCCATCAGAATCATCTCCAGACAGGAGAATGAAAAGACAGCATAACTACTCTGGTGGACCACGCTAATCAGTCGTGCAATTTGGTCTCTGTCTAATCGGGAAATTTCTTTGCCGGATACAAAGACTGTTCCCTTCATCGGCTTTAGAATCGAGTTGATGCACCGCATGAGTGTTGTCTTGCCGGATCCGTTAGGTCCGATCAGCGCGCAGATGCGGCCCTCCTGAACCTCCATTCTAATATCTGTCAGAACCGGAACCTTTCCATATCCGGCACTGAGGTTTTTAACTTGTACGCTCATATGCGAACCTACTTCCCTTCCTATGGATCACCAAGTATCCTAAAAAGGGAGCTCCTAAAATAGAGGTCACGATACTAATGGGGATCTCAGAAGCGGATATGGTTCTCGCAATCGTATCCATCACAAGGAGAAATCCCCCGCCGAGGATTGCGGCAGCAGGGATAAGCTTCTTATGCTCTGTGCCTACAAGATA
>JBEKDJ010000460.1:0-6209 GCA_050014415.1 Thermodesulfobacteriota bacterium
CCCCCCCTCGGAGCGAAGCGACGCTGGGGTTTTCTGATATTGACTGATTCCTTAGTTGCCGTCAAGTTTATGTTTCTTTCGCATCGATCCTCCTTTGAGTTGAATTCGGTGAGCATTGTGAATCAAGCGGTCCATAATGGCATCGGCGATGGTCGGGTCTCCGATATGATCATGCCAATGATCAACCGGGAGCTGGCTGGTGATGAGGGTGGATGTGCTCCCACTTCGTTCTTCGATCACTTCTAACAGATCTCTCCGTTCGGTATCCGTGAGAGGGGTTAAGCCCAAATCATCCAAGACAAGAAGGTGAGTTCTGGAGAGCCTTTTGATCAGAGTGCCGTAGCTGCCATCGGCTCGGGCCAGAGCGATCTGGTAGAAGAACTGGGGACAGCGAAGGTAGAGGGTACGCAATCCTTCCCTACAAGCCTTCTGAGCGAAGGCACAGGCAAGGAAGGTCTTGCCCACTCCTGTAGGACCCGATATGAGAAGATTCTGGTGGCTGCGGATCCACTGACAGGAGGCGAGGCTGAGGATAAGAGATTTTTCGATTCCCCGCGGAGTTCTGTAGTCGATGTCCTCCAAGGACGCCTGAAGCTTGAGTTTGGCGTCTTGGAGGAGGCGCTTGAGACGTTTGTTCTCCTTCCAGATCCACTGGCGATCGACCAACATGGCAAAGCGTTCCTCAAAGGAGAGATCCCGGAAGGGAGGTTGTTCAAGTTGTTCTTTAAAGCCCTCGGACATCCCGATGAGCTTCATCGCGTAGAGTTTATCAAAGGTCTGTTCATTGAGCATGATCTTTCCTTTCATCGTCGTTGTCGGTAGCATGAGCTATCTTTATAAAGGCATTTCAGAGAAATTGGGTTGGTGCGGTTTTCGGACTCCCCAAATGAGCTCACCCTTTGCTCTATAATCCATTTTCTCCACCTGGTCCATACCTCCGTATCCCCCATATCCATTGCAGGCTTTCATTGGTAATATTGCTTTCCCCGCAGATTTTCATGCTCCAACAGGGAAAGGCGAGGTTGAGATGAAGAAGAGCGATCCAACGGTTGTTGGTCCAATCCGCTCTTGAGGATAGATTCTACGTTTTTGTAGGAGTAAGCCTTGAAGGCCAGAGCTCGGGCACAGGCTGCCTCCAGACGTTCGGGACTGTACCGTTTTTTCAAACGCAGAACTCCTAAACAGGACCGGTACCCCTGTTCCGGATGGGGACGATTCTCCAGGATAAAGGCAAGCAGCTTCTGGGTCTGAGGGCCAATGCTCCCGGCCCATTGGATGAGACGGGAGGGAGTCCATTGGAGGTGCTTCTGGTGAGATTTAGGCCTGTGCTCCGATAAGGTGCTGTATTTGCCTGGAAGGTTACTCCGGAGATGAGAGGCGACCCTACTGCCCTTGAATAAGACCTCCACGGTCGTATCCGTCAGACGGACCTCCACTTTTTCATGAATCAGTTGATAGGGGACACTATAGTAGTGGTGATCCAGCTCGATGTGGTAATCGATATTGACCCTGGCGGTTTTCCATTCCGCAAAGACGAACCGATTCGGGAGGAGGGGTTTGAGGACGGGCTTCTCCAGGGTTTCATAGAGACTCTTACGGGTGGCCTGGAGTTTTTCAAAGGGTCGGTTATTGAGGAACTCTAATCGTTTTTGGATCGCTTCATTGAGTTCTGCCAGGTTGAAGAAGGTGTGGTGCCTCAGAGGAGCCAGGACCCAGCGTTCGACCTGTAGGACTCCCGACTCCACCTTAGCCTTGTCCCTGGGCTTTGCGACCCGAGCAGGGATAATGACGGCTCCATAATGCTCGGCCATCTCCCGATAGCTTGCATTGAGATCAGGCTCATAACGACAGGATCGAGTGACGGCATCTCTGAGATTGTCAGGGATGAGGATCTCCGCAACTCCCTGGAAGAACTCGAAGGCATGGACATGGGACTGAATCCAGGAGGGGAGATCCTGCGAGAGGGTGGCTTCTGCAAAGGTATAATTGCTGGCTCCCAGAGTCGCCACAAAGATCTGAGCCGGGTGGATCTCTCCAGTCTCCGGATCGGTGATCTCCATCGTCTGCCCGGCATAATCGACAAAGAGTTTCTCTCCGGCCCGATATTCCTGGTGGAGGCAGGCATCGAGCTTTTCGGCCCATTGGTGGTAGAGGCGGCAAAATTGACTGTATTGGTACCCCTCGGGACACTTCTCCTTGTATTCATGCCAGAGAAGTTGAAGGGTGACTCCCTTCTTCTTTAACTCCTGATGGAGATACTCCATAGGAGGCATTTGGCGCTTTTCTTGGGGGACGGGATGGATGAGAGGGAAAAGCCGATGCTCCAGAGCAGCCTCATCGATCTCGGAAGCAAAAGGCCAACTCAACCCAACTTGCTCAACACGGTCAAGGTAGTTTCTGATGGTCCCTCGCCCGATATCGAGGCTTCGAGCAATCTCACGGGCGGAGAGACCTTTCTCATAATGAAGACGTAACACCTCTCTGATCTTGCGCATGGATAATCTCCTGGCTGCCATTCACTCCTCCTCAAACGTTTCTTAAGAGGGTAATGGCCTTCAAAAGGATTATCCAGCGCCGCTTCGTTCACCCCTTCAACGATGGGTGGCCACCTTGGATCGGAATCACTGGCCAGAATGCATCGGATTATGCACATTCCAAGGATTACGTTTGGTGCAGCCTAAACCGTGAGAAGCCGTCGGATGTGGAAAAGTTTAAAGAAATAATGAAAGGTCACCTTGAAAAATGGCAATTGAACCTGGCAGGCTCACCTAACCCTTCTATCGGGCGAATCATCATAAAAGGGCCCTGGAAAGGAAACCCAGACGAAGCCGAAAAACTCCTCAACGACGTTTACACAAAATGGCCTAAAGGGCAAAAAGTGAAGTTTCTCATAACCTGCGGAGGGTTCATCCAGTTCGAATGGCCTGAGGGTATAAGCTGGGAACAAGTCGGGGATAACAGAAACCCACGTAATGGTGCGGTTAACGCTTTAATAAAGGAAGCTGAAAAATGCGCAAAGCAAGTGCTAAGCAGCGGATTGGGAGAAAAATTAAGGGAAATCACTGATTACATCACCCTCGGAATAGACTCCTATAAAGAAAAGATCTCAATGACCCAGAGCTACATAAGCGAGCTTCACATAGAAACAGTATTTCTTGTTGACCTGAAGACCAACCAGTTGTATTGGACAGGGAAGTCCTACCCGACGCCTGGGCAGCAGAACGGCCTTGTAAGAATAACGGACCTGAAAACCCACTTCGTGAACCTCAGCGGCGCGGGGAAGGTAATGTTGCTTGGCTGCCACGACCTCACCATGTTCAACAACAGGAACATGGACAAAACTAAAAAATGGCGCAAAGATATCAAAACCGAATTCAGGCAGCTCGCAGAAGAAGAAAAGCCTGTAATAGTGCTCCACCACCCCCACACAACCGTAACGACAGCAACATGGCGCAACGGCTGGAGCATGAT
This sequence comes from Thermodesulfobacteriota bacterium, assembly GCA_050014415.1. Taxonomy (GTDB): domain Bacteria; phylum Desulfobacterota; class BSN033; order BSN033; family UBA1163; genus JBEKDJ01. The sequence continues at coordinate 3,472 of JBEKDJ010000460.1, forward strand.
TAGAAATACACTTCCTTCTGTCCAAGAGTATGCAAGCGCAGGGCGTTATTATGAGGAAGACCGGAAGAAATCAGACTATGACCCCTTAAATAATGTGCTGGAAGCGACAAGGAGAGGAAGCACGCTAGATATCGTCATCAAGGAGGGTGTAACAGAAAATGCTGCCTGACTTCCCTAAGATTAAGAAAAAACATGTGGAAGCAATCAACAAGTATCTCAAAGACCTAATTCACCAGGATCCGCTCTTTTCAGAGATTAGGGAAGAGCATCATTTTGAAGGGAACAGAATGTCCTACAAGACGGTAGACGGGGAACCAGATGAAACGGAGTATCAGGCGGCATCGAGTGAGTTTATGGTTAAAAGAGAAGACGTGATAGCCAAGGGTGCAATGGCATACATAGAAAATATTAAAGGACTAGCCGAGGAGATGAACAGGCAGAAAGCAAAGTACTTTTTTGACAAGATGAAAGAAGTGACAGAGAAAACAGGGAACATTGTTGACGGGAAAGGCCAACCGATGAATTTTGACCTTTTCCTCGAATCAATCAAAAAAGTGTGGATCGAGTTCGATGATGGCGGAAACCCTATTCTGCCAACAATGGTTGTCTCTCCTGAGCTTGAGGCAAAGCTGAGCAAACTTCTCCCTGAATGGGAGAAAAACCCTGAATACAAGAAAGCCTACGAAGAAGTAATCGAATTGAAGAGGAAGGAATGGAATGATAGAGAGAGCCATAGAAAACTGGTTGATTAACACCAATGAACGGAATTACCATGCACCCTTCTGCCAGGCCCTCCTGAGCAAAGGGCATAGGATAATCTACGTCTCTTCTCACCGGCCAATGGAACAGGGGAAGGACATTATCACAATAGACAAGGATGGCGAGTGCTGCGCTTACCAGTTGAAGACAGGTGACATAGACCTTAAGAAATGGAGGGAAATATCAGGTGAAGTGAAGGAACTAATTGAGCTCCCTGTCGTTCATCCCTCAGCGGACAAATCAAAAATACATAAGTCCTTCCTCGTAACAAACGGTGAAATAACTGATGAAGTAAGGATACAAATTGACCAGATAAACGAAGACAATAAAAGAAAGGACAGGAGGTATTCATATCTTGATGTAATCCATGGAAAGGCGCTTCTAAAGGAATTCATAGATGCACAGGGAGAATTCATCCCAAAGGACCTGGAGGATTTTGACCTGTTCCTCAAGCTATTTCTTGCTGACGGAACGGACTTCCTGCCAAAAGACAAGTATTTCGAATTCCTTGACAAGACCATTTTCGGGGATGCCCCTAGGCAGAAAGCAAATGCCATAAATGCAATTTCAAGCAGCGTAATACTGGCAGCGTATTCGCTTAACCCATACCAACTTAAGAACAATTATTATGCCCTGTTTGAGGGATGGACATGCTTAGCAGGTTCCATTGTTCGCTATGCAAATAAGAGCAACTTTGAAAAAGGAGACTGGCTGGATTCTTACAAACTGGTTTTTGATGAAATCATCCGAAACCTTTCAATGCTGAAGGAAGAAATGCTGCAAAGGGAAGACTTCCTTGAAGGCGACTGGAGGGGTGACGGCGGACTTATCTATAGAGTGAGGGCAACAATCGTCTTAGGAGCGCTGGCAACACTGATGACCCACGTTCATCATGCAGGCAAAAAACCTGAGAATGATGAGAAGCTAATAAGCCTAATGAAGAAGAGCTTGCCCGTTTTGTGTTTCTGGGGAGAATCTGCATTTCCCTATTTCTTTGGCATTATAAAATATCTTGAGACAAAGGGAGAAGGGTCATCTGCCCAGTCCGTCCTGACGAATATTTTTCTTGAAATCATAAATCTAAATTTCCCAAGGAAGGAGAATGGAATACCAAATGTTTACTACAGTGCAAGCGAAATATTCGAGGTTATAATGAAAATGGATAGTAGGGACATCGACCTCAGGGGTTTCGCCGGAAACTCATACATAATAGAAGCAATGATCCTCATGATGACGAGAAGAAACCAGAGAAAAATACTGGAAGAGAACTGGCGGAAGATAACGTATGTCCAGATGAATGAGTTTATGCCTGATCATCCAGAAGACATGTTCGCATGGCGGACAAAGGACGGGACAAACCACTCAGAATTTCCAAAAATAACCCAAAGCTGGGCTGAGTTGCAGAAGGAGGCAATAAATTTTGATGGAGCCCCTCAGTTATTGGCCGAGCGCTTGGACTTGTTGCGCTTTTTCATACTCACGTGCCCACACAGGGCAACGAAGTTGGTCACCGGGCTCCTGGACGGCAGCGCGACACCCTAATCATTCTTGCCAAAAACGATATGGTCCAAATCCTTCTTAAAGACCTCGGCATACTTAACAGCTATCTCCAAGGTCAAGCCTACCTTGCCCTTCTTATACTTAGACAGCATGCTCTGGCTAACCCCAAGCCTTTTAGGAAAGGCTTGAGGGACCTACTCAAGTTATTTAGATAACTTTGACGTGACGCGAGGTAGGTTCTAAAGCATTTTAAAATATTTCCTCAAATCTGACCCTTCTTCGGACTTGCCGCCACCTGGCAAAATATCTTCTTCTCACAAGAGTACCGGGCAGACTTTCTCATTGTGTCTTCTCCACGATCCGACGGCCTTCAACACGGTCGAGAATTTCGATAAACTTTGTTTTTCGGGCATTGGCTTGGCGGAGTTTGAGTAGATAATCTTTCCACTCTCCCTCTTTCTTCAGTTTTTTCAAAAGAC
>JBEKDJ010000461.1:0-3742 GCA_050014415.1 Thermodesulfobacteriota bacterium
GATCTCCAGGGTGATGCAAGACTACTGCGGGAAATACAAAAATGAAAGAACACTGAATCTGGGGCTTAGACTGCTCAAGGAACTCAAGGAAAATGAAGCAGCCACAGCTTATGCCTCCAACCCACATGAGCTGGGACGTACCCTGGAATGTTTTTCGCTGATTACGTTTGGTGAACTGGTAATGCATGCATCACTGGCGAGAAAATGCAGCAGTGTCTACCTTGATTTCTACCGGCTGGATTATCCGCAGATGGATCCACCGGAGTGGGAGAAGCTGCTGCCCATAAGACAGGAGGAGAACAGAGTTAAGGTCAGGGAGCTGCCGCTTGACTTTAATCTGAAACCTCCTTACGCTTCCAGCTACGAAGAAAACTATAAGCTCCATGCTAAGTGATAGGTTCATTACCGAGAAAGGAGATCTGACATGAGTAACAAAGTATATATGACGCCCAACCCGATGACACCCAATAAAGGGCAGAAATTCAACCCCAAGATATGCAACGGCTGCAACCTTTGCGTCGAGGTGTGTCCGACCGATGTCATGATGCCGAACCCAAAGAAGAAGAGCCCCCCCATTGTCCTCTATCCCGAAGAATGCTGGTTTTGCGCCGCTTGTATCGAAGAATGTCCCAGACCGGGTGCTATCACCATGGCGCATCCGCTAAATCAGAATATTTCCGTCAACTGGAAGCGAAAGGAGACAGGGAAATACTTCCGCATCGGTATGAAAAATCCGCCCCCGCCAAATAACAGACCGCCTTCGGGGTGATCTTCAGCGTTTTAATGAACTCAGACTCGTGGTAAGAGGTTCTGAATGCTAATGGGGAATTAGGGAGATTGGGAGTTAGGGTGAAAAAAATTCCCACAAATCCCTAATACCCCAGTTCCCTAATGATTTACTTAATCATTAGTGCCATTGAAAAAGAGGCAAACGATGTTCAGACCAATCGTTTTTGATAAGGAAATTTGCACAGGGTGCAATAAATGTGTGGATGTCTGTCTGATGGAAATTTTGCAACCCAATCCGGAGAAGGGTAAACCTCCTGTCGTGGCATACCCGGATGAATGTGCATATGATGGTGCCTGCTGGATACATTGCCCCCTTAGGGATCAAGGAGCCATAAAGATTGTCCCGCCACTTCCGATGCGGGTTTCAATATTGAGAGGTAAGAGTAAATAATCTATTTCGTTTGAAAATAGGCTCTTAAATCCCTCCCCACCTCCCTTTTTCAAAGGGAGGAGAAATATTTCCCCCTTTTCTAAAGGGGGATTAACTAATCTATTGGGTTCGAAATGACAAAGGAGTTAGATTGATGAATTCCACGATTGAGGTTATTCCGATTGAGACGGATGTATTGGTCATTGGTGGCGGATTGGCAGGATGCATGGCAGCAATTAAAGCCAGTGAATACGGGGTAAGAGTCACGATTGCGGAAAAAGCCAACACGGTGAGCAGCGGATGCGCCGGCACAGGAATAGATCACGTGTGGGGTTACATTCCTCCTATTCATCAAAAGATGGGATGGACGATGGATGATCTTATTGAGGACCATTCCCAGGGAATAGCGCGGGGACTCATCAACAAGGAACTGCTTTATCTGGTAGTTAGTGAGAGCTATGACAGGGTGCTTGATTTGGAGAGGTTTGGCGTCAACTTCAGGTATGAAGACAGCGAAATACCCGGCAAATTTAGGATCGTTCATCAATTCCATAGCATGCCAACCACGTTTAACTTCGATGGCAGGGACCTGAAGCTCAAGCTTACCCATGAGGCGAAAAAAAGAGGGACGACCATCATCAACCGCGTCATGGTGGTTGAACTGATACTCACGGATGGACAGGTATCAGGGGCTTTAGGCTTAGGCACAAACGATGGGAAAATCTATTTCTTTAAGGCGAAGGCAGTTGTAATGTCCACAGGCAGAGTCAACAGATTATCCCGTAGTGTCACCGGCATATGGGGCAATCACCGCATTCCTGTTAATGAGACGGGTGATGGGAGGGCCATGGCACTGAGAGCAGGGCTCCCAATTATTAACATGGAGTTTTATTCTCCAGCGAACTTCTCTATCGGTAATTATGAACTAAACCTCGGCTCTCCAAGAAACACCGTACAGCCAGCCGCCTCTGTTGTCGGTCCGAAGGGAGAAGTCATCGTACCCAGAACTTATTTTTATAACTGGGAAAAACTGCGCAAAGAAAAAGTCGATGGGAAGGAGAGCAGGCGGAGGTTCCTGGCAACCTTTCAGGAGAGACCTTCCTACTTCCAACTGCATCAACAGGGGGGAGGCCCTTTCTATCTCGATCTGACCGGGGGTACGGAAGAGGAGATACGCTACATCGAATGGTCCATTGGTAATGAGGGTAAGGGTTTTCTCTTCCTAGATTATTTGAAAAAGCAGGAAGGGTTTGACTTTAGAAGAGATAAACTGGAGTGGCTTCCCAATAGTCGTGAGATGGCTGGCACAGCCGCTTCAGGACTGTGGGTCAAGAACAACCTGGAGACGGATGTCAAGAATCTTTTTGCTGCTGGCGATGACGTCGGGGGTGTGCCGTGGATGTGCTCACCGGGAGCATTCACAATGGGCTGGCGGGCGGGTGAGATGGCAGCGAGAGAGGCAATGAAACAGAAGGGCTTCTTAGCGGCAAGCGGAGAGAGATTGGAATCGGTCAAAAGGTTATGTTCCAACATGACTCAGAGCAAGAATGGACTTCACTGGCGTGAAGTTGAAATGGCTGTACAGAACATTGTGGATCACTATGCTGGCGACGTGAGAGCCGCTCCGATGTTAAGCCGGGGGGCAGACCGTTTGAAGGATATCAAGCAAAACGTGTCGTTCAGGGCGGAGAGTCCTCATGAAATCATGCGCTGTCTTGAAGTAAGGTCTGTCTTAGACAATGCTGAGATGGTCCTGCTGGCGTCGCGAGAGAGGAAGGAGAGCCGTAAAGCTCCTTTTGGTTTCTTCAGAGCTGACTTCCCAGAACAGGATGACGAGAATTGGCTTGCCTTTATAGCGCTGAAACTGGAGGGCAAAGAATTCAAGTTCTCAAAAATTCCCATAAAATAATCTCAAATATCCCCAACCCCACTTTTAGGGTGGCGAGGGGAGATTATTTATACACGCCATATTCTTTGGCGGCCTCCATCATGGCCCGAAGGTTGTCCGGGTTGCCCTCGTTTATATTTGCCGCCGCTGTCAGGATATAACCGCCCCCAGGAGCACATGTTTCGATGAGCTTACGACATCCTTCCTTGACTTCCTGTGGTGTGCCAGTGCACAGCACGGAGACCGGTAGGTTGCCGGCGATGCAGGCCCTGTTACCGAGGACCTTTTTGGCTTTGGCCATATCCATTGCCTCAAAATACCATATGACCTTACCCCTGGGAACATCCTTTATAATCTCCAGACGGGGCATGTAGTCTCCCTCAGCAAAGGGCAGGGGCACAAGACCTTCTTCGATCAGACCCATCATCACCCTTCTGAGGGTGGGCCAGTAGAAGGTCTCAAACTGCTTGTTGGACATAAAACCGGCAGGCCCCTTATGGAGCGGCATAAATACCACCGGACACCCTGAAATATTGGTCGCATCTACGGCCAAATCAATGACTATAGGTGTTATTCTCTCCATGGCTTCCTGAAGCTTGTCTGGCCGCTGATACATGTCCATCATGATCCCCTTCGTCCCTCTTAAGGTATCACCTATCAGGTCAAAGGGAGCACTGGACATGGCTCCACGAATA
>JBEKDJ010000462.1:0-3727 GCA_050014415.1 Thermodesulfobacteriota bacterium
GTCATCCCCCAGTCCCTGCGTGCCACAAAGAGAAGGAGCATACGTTGCTTCTACGCCGGCTGCTTTGAGCGTGCCTTCTTAAGTTTTGAAACACCGAAAATGGCTGCCCCCGTCAATAGACAAGCAACAGTGAGTAGGGTAATCTTCTTTTTCATCTCTGAACCTCCCTTTTAAGATTTTTGCTAAGGGTTTTTTTTGGCCCTTGCTGGATGGCAAAGGGCAAGAATTATGCCGACTTTGTTGATAAAATGGAAATAAAACGAACTAAATAGAGGCAAGATCACACGCAATTTTTGTAGAATTCAGACAAAACACGAAGGGGAGGCATGATCAACAATAGAAGAATAAGAGGTCAACCCCACGACTTCAAGGCCTGAAGGAGAGGTTTGCCTCTCAGCCGAGCTCAGACCGGCGGCTTAGAATCGATCCGAATCAGTGTCTTTTTACCCTGCCTTCAGAAGGGGGGTCTGGTGCCATTGCATGGGTCAAAGAAGCAGCAAAGCTAGTGAGGGTTTCTTGAAAATACCTCTCCATCAAGGTCTAACTCTCATTCAGAGACCAGGCTTTAGACATTAGACTGAATTGTCTTTGTCGCAAGGCGATACTCGTGCTTGCGCACCGGAGTGCGGTGTTTCACCTGCCTGGGCGGGGTCGCTCTCGCCCGCCAAAGAACGTGTTCGGCGGACAGATCGGCGAAGGCAAGACACCCGGGCATGAGGCGTAACGTGCAATCCTCAGTGTCTTACGACTTGCGCTCTCACGAAAAAGGAAGCTTTGGTGTCTCATCCCGCCTTGGCGGGGCTGAGGTCCGGTGTCTGAACTGCAGTGGCCCTAAGAAGGCGAAGACTCCCATTGGAATGACGGTGAACTGTATCCACTCAAGAAGATCTTCGGGGAGGGCAGAGTTTTCTTGGATGATCGCTTGATCGCCACAGTTCTATTTATATTTCTCCCTTTTCTTTTCTTCAATCTCAATATCTACCTGTTTTGACTTCTCGATGATCTGGTTCAATTTTTCGTTCTCCTCAAGCACCCCTATCCAGATTTTGGCCTGCTCAACCAAAGGACTCTTAGGATAATCCTTTGTCATTCTCTTGAAACAATCGAGGGATTTGCCATAATCTTTCTTGGGATTATCAAAGTGGGCATAGATCAACCCGATGTTGAAAAGGGCTTCATCCTCCGGGGGCCGGTAGGTGGATGGGGCCAACACCTTCTGGTTCTCAACAAGTGCACCCTCGTAATCTCCCTGGGCAAGAAGTTTCTGGCCTCGTAGGAGACGTTCTCGGGCTTCTCCTCGTGCTTCAACTACGGGTTCGGGCCTTTTTAGCTTTTCAAGCTTCTCGATCATCTGTCTATTCTTTTCAATGGTGTGTTTTGACTCCTCAACGTTATGTTTCAGTTTATCATTCTCATACAGCACCCCTACCCAGATTTTGGCCTGTTCCACCAGAGGGCTTTTGGGGTAATCATTTAGGATTTTGAGAAAGTAATTAAGAGATTTCCTGTAGTCTCTTCGGGGATTCCCAAAGTGAGCATAGATCAACCCGATGTTGAAAAGGGCCTCGTCCTCGGGGGGCCCGTGGGTGGAAAGGGCCAGCGCCTTCTGGTTTTCGGCAAGTGCGCCCTCGTAATCTCCCTTAACAAGAAACGCCTGACCCCGAATGAGATCTTGACGGCCGGGCTCCACTTGCTGTCTTGCTTCTTTAACGGAGGCGCAGTTCATAAGAAGAAGAAAAATCAGGTTGGCAATACAAAAACAAATGTACTTCCACCCCCTGATACGCTTTCTGCCCATATCTTGCCACCATGCCGTGTGATGACCTGTTTAGCAATAGCTAAACCCAATCCGGTTCCCTTGATCTGTGAAGCTTCTGAGTTTACTTGCCGAAACTTCTCAAAAATCGTGCTCAGATCTTCAGTGGGTATACCAGGACCTGTATCTGCCACCGAGACCTCCACCCCTCCATCGATGGACCGGGCAAGAATCTTCACCTGCCCCGCGTCAGGAGTGAACTTCACAGCATTTCCGATCAGATTTCGTAACACCTGAAGAAGTCTTTCCCTGTCGATGTTTATAATGGGTAATTTCTCCGCAAGCTCTACCTCGAGATTGATTTTCTTAGATTCGGCGAGAGGCCCCATCTCTTGGATGGCCATATGAATCAAAGGAGTGAGATCTTTTTGCTCAAAGGTATAACTCATCATTCCTGCCTCCATCTTGGACAGATCCAACAAGGAATTGACTATCTCGATCATACGTTTGCTTTCCTTCTGAAGGGTTACCAGGAGTTTTTCTTGGTTCTCCGTAATCTCACCTTCTGCACCGGCTTTCAAGAGGCCTATCCCCAGATTTATAGTAGTGAGAGGCGTACGCAATTCGTGGGATACTGATGAGAAAAAGTCAGACTTCATCTTATCTAGCTCTTGCAGCTTGTTGCACATCAGATTTAGAGCCTCTGCAAGATCCTTTATTTCAGGCGGGGAGGAGAGATTCAGCCCCCCCTCAAAATTCCCTTTAGCAATCTCTCTGGTCTTTTTCTTCATCATCGCAATGGGCCGCGTGATCGTTCTATTAATGAAGAGGGAGAGAGAAATGCTGATGATAAGGAAAGCTCCGGTCATCACCACTGCCATTCTTCGTACGCTGGCTCCAGACTCATACAATTTCCTTATCTTGTCGTAAGTGTTTTCCTCAGTGTACGTTCTCGATTTATCAAGCTCCTCTATGATCACTCTTGCTGCTCTCTCTTTTTCCTGCTTATACCATTCTTGAGGATAAGTGTGACCTTCTTTCAGATAGTTCACTTCTTTGTCAAACAAGAAGCGGTAGGTTTGATAAGACTCCTTTACATGGTTTAGAGAACCTCTGGCTTGAGGGGTATCCGCAATGGATATCACTTCAACGAGATATTGATCACAATCACTCTTAAGCTGCAGAAACTGGTTGTAAAAGGCTTCATCCTGCGTGATAACGTATTTCTTTTCGTATCGAATCTGTGACAAGATGGCATCTTTGAGTTTTTCGATGTCGTTAATCATTCGGTTGTTTTTCACCGAGACAGATTGAGTCACTTCGTTGAATTGACCTATCCGAACAATCGTATAGACGTTCATTGCTATCACTAGGAGAAATATGACAGAGTAACCAAAAACCAATCTGGAGAGTATCGTCAGCTTAATGCGTGAAAGCTTCATACATCCTATGCCAGAAGAGATCCTTTACGCCGGATCGCGCAAAACCGCGTTCTTCAGAACAAGGCTACAGGGACGCATCAAGATATCTCCCCTGCACCTTTGGTGACGTTTGGGGGCTGCCTCAAAGAACGCCGTATGTTTCAACACAGGGTGCGAGGTTTGCTCATTATATCAGATGTAAAAGGGAATTTGAAACAGCTCATGCATCCGAGCGATTCCTGTCATGTTCCTAACACTTTTCCCTTTGAATTGCACTATGTTGTAGCATCGGAAGGGCAGTGGTGCCGACCATTCTGCTGCGTTCTTTGATGTGTAACGTCTCAATTCCAAATTGGACAAGGCAAAAGGAGGATCAGATACCTCCGATATATAGGAAAAAAGATCAGAGCCGGGGTCCTTAGATTTTTGTGTTCCGGAACAATCAAAAGTGGATGACATGTAACAATCAAAGGTGAACTAAAGGTGGAGTAAAAGCGGACATGGGGGGGTAGCCATGGTAGAGACTTCTTAAAGAAAGGGGGTTTACCAT
>JBEKDJ010000463.1:0-4665 GCA_050014415.1 Thermodesulfobacteriota bacterium
CATGAAAACTCTATGTAAGGCACCTTCTTCAGCTGTTTATAGACGTCCTTGGTGGTATTGGTGCAGAAGTAGAATCTTCCTTTTTCCTCGAGCATGAATCCCCACGGTCGAACTCTCGGTTTACCATTGTCAACACTGGCTAAGAATCCCAATCGATTCTCCTTCAAAAACTTCTTTACCTCCTCCATAAAGCACTCCTTTCTCAAGAGATTTTTTGAAGCAACTACTCTACCAATTCATGTGATGATGATGGTGATGATGGGGTCAGCCCTTGACATAGGACAAAGCTAATGATTTCTTAAACGGTTCTCGTCGAATGATGATGACAACATACCCGATCTCAATGATAGATCTCAATTTACACTATTATCCCGTGAATCCCCGTGCAATCCATTAAAATCAATAGATCAATAGAGGCTAATCTTCCTTGTCATCTATTACGTAATTGATACCAGCCCTACTTAACAAGCAGTAGGTCTAGAACCGCATCTCTAAAATTGACAAAATGTAACTCGTTCAATCTCGTTTCAAGAATAGAGATTGGGTCCCCATTGAAGTAAATCTGTCGAAGCAGCCTCTACTATTTCTACATCCATAACACTCTTCGTGATTGAATGCCAAATTCCCTCTTTAAGCCGCTTCCTCATCTTTGTGGCTATGACCCATTTCCTTCACTGTCTAGTCCCCCTCGAATATCTCCCACAATGGAGATTGGTTCTGGGCCTATGGCGTATTCTCTCCTATTCTGGTACCAGACTCGGGCGACTACGTCTTTCCGTACGCCACGCCATTATTCCGGGAAGGAGTGAGAATACCACCACCAGAGCTTGAAGAGCCATGGATACGACGATGGCATCGTGAAAGGAGAGATGGATGGATTGGTTGGCCGCAAGGTCTGCCCCCAACCCCTGCCTCGTAAGCTCCGCTTGATGGAATACCCTTCTAATGGAATAGACCGTCCCGGACCAGGTCATTCCCAGTGAAAGGGATAAACCCGTCATCGACATCATCAGGGCAGAAGCGGACCCGCGCTGCTCCGGCCTTACGGACCCCATGATAGCGCTGCCGTTTGCTGTGAGATAAGTGCCACGCCCCCAACAATGAGTGCCAAAACAATGAGGAAGATCGGCGTTTGAGGGCTGAAGCTGAGCCAAAAGGAGAAGGCAACAAGACCGATCCCGCCCCTATGGCGGACAGAGAAAGCGCTCCGAAGCGGTCGGAAAGAGACCCACTCAAAGGGCTGATGAGCAAACTGGTTATCGTCCCCACTGTAAAGAGAATACCCACATATGAAGCAGCCATACTACGACCCTCCATGAGATAGAAGGGCGATGTCAAGGCCAGGCCCTGCACGGCCATCCAGTAAAAAAGGAGGCTCACCATAGCACCCGAGAAGGTTCTGTTCTTGAAAAGGGAGAGATCGACCGTGGCGTCCTCGGCCTTCCTCTCAACATAGATGAAGAGGGCGAGGAAGAGAAGGCCTGCGGTTATCAGGGTGTAGATAATGGGCGATTGCAGGCCCAGTTTGGCGATGAGGCTCAGGCCAAGGATGAGGCTCAGCAGACCGGCTGTAGACGTCAGAGTCCCTGCGATGTCGAACCTGATATTCGTGGCCTTTGGCTTGTCCTTTCTCAACAAAGTGAGCGCCATAAGGAACAGGATAAGCCCTACCGGCACCCTCACGTAAAAGATCGACCTCCAGCCCAGCCAGTTGAGGAGGATTCCTCCCGCGACAGATCCTATGATGAAACCGAGAGAAAGGGATGAGTTCTGCAGTCCAAGTCCCTTGCCCCGTTCGTTCTGGGGGGAATGCGTCGGTGATGATCGCAGCATGACATGTTGATGTCATGGCATTCCCTATGGCGTAAACTACTCTGAAAAGGATTAACTGCCCGATCGTCTGCGACAGGGAACAGGTGACAAGTCCAAAGGCGATGAAGGCCGACCCCGTCACGAAAACCCTTTTTCGCCCTATCACGTCGTTTATCTTGCCCAGAAACGGCCCCAGGGTGATGAGGACGACGGAAAACGTGAGGTTGAGCCAAACCACGGTTGCAAGGTCAGTCTTGAAGATTTTCGTGAGCATGGGCAACGAGAGGTTCACGAATGTAAAGTCCATCGCCCCCATCATAGTAGACAGGGCTACGGTTGCCAATGCTTTCCATTTGTAGGATGTTCCACTGGTTTCCAAGTCTAACTCCTTTTTGTTTGATATCAAACAATGAGTTCAAAAAAAATCAAAGGTTATTCAAAAGCCTTTCCAGTCCGCGGATAATGCCCTCCTTCTCTTGGGTTGAATGGCTCTTGTAGACACGTTCCAGAAGAGTCTTTGAGATCTCATTAAAGTCCGGCTTCAACTCCCGACCCTTTTTTGTCAATTCTACTAATGTCACCCGACTATCATTTGGGTCCTTGACCCTTTCAACGTATCCCAGATCAATGAGCTTCTTCACCAAAGCGGTAACCGTTGATTTATCCCGGTTGATCCTTTTTGCGATCTCCGTCATTGAAACGCTTTCTGTTTGGAATAATTCAAACAAGATAGCCCCGTGGGATGGGGCTAGGCCGCTGATGTTGCGAGACCTTAATTCTTTATCAATCAGCTTATTTGCTTTGTCCCTGATAGTTGAGATGAGCACAATAACATGATCTGTTTTCATGCGAACATTATAGTTTGACATCAAACTATTGTCAAGTTTTTCCTCAAGAATGGACCGAAAAACTCGGTGCGCGAAGCGCCTCGCCTGCAACGTATTGGGCGTCTTGACACGGATGAACAAAGCTACCTTGGCTGGAGATGTTGACTTCATTCTCACTTACATGATTGATTTCGGTTAAAGATCTCGAACGCCTATTGCTTCAGCCTGAGGACAATGGTACTTCGCGGCACAATGAAGACAAGCCAACTTGGGAAAGATGATGAAAAATCGAAACAGAAGTAAGCCTGCCACGGCAAGGAATATGAAGAGCAGGATAAAAGAGAAATTTACAACCAATGCAGGAATCATCGCCGGAATGGGAACGATGAGAGAAACCAGATACAGGTTATTTGGACAGAATAGGCCCCTTGCACGTTTGGTGAAATTTCTTGGGTCTCCTTCCCTTGCAATCTTCTTCGAGAGAATATTCAAGCCTGATATGCAAAGTGAGTTCTCGGATCGATAGTAAACGCAGTTCGGGCAAACGGTCAACGGCATGATCACGTACATCTCCACGAAGGAGAACACGAGATATAAAACCCCGAATGTGTAGCCAGTCCAGAACGAAAAGCTATAACCGAGGGCTATCCCATATCCACCCAACAGAAAATGCATGATTGTGCTGCCGTTGTAGATGAATACACTGGACAATGGATACTTTGTGTAGAGTTTTGCTTTTATACCCTTCTCTGACTGCACTTGTTCTCCTTTCCGTGATGCGTCCAGTGTTCAACACTAACAGCAACCATCAGCGAATTTGTTTGAGTGAAGACACCTGCCTTCGGCTGCAAGACTACATAATCGCATCATGTCCGGTGGGGTCTTACAAGTGTTAGGCAATCAAGGGGCCTTTATCTCCTGTCTCCTGTCAAGGGCCGGCCCGACAATCTTTTTCCTGACTGCCCCAAAGGCAGAATAGACTGCATTCTCTCCAGCGATGCGCCCTGAATTGATGGCGAAACCGAAGGCGCTAGCGCTCAGGTCGCTGCAATATGTTTCTGACTCCCAGCCGCTTGTAACCACACCGGCGGCGTAAAGCCCTGGAATAGGGTCATTTTCTGTATCAAGAACCTCCATACGATCATTAATCTTGATTCCGCCTATTGTATCGAGGAGAACTGAGAGCCCTCGAATCGCATAGTAAGGAGTACTGCGGAGCGGCAGCAAATACCTTCGCCCTTTCGCAAAATCCTCGTCATACCCCTGGCTGCAGAAGAAGTTATATTGATTTACCGTATCCTTCAGGACTTCAGGAGCAGCCCCTATCCACCGGGCTATTTCGTCCCATGAATTCGATATTTTCACCCGGCTTCTACCTGCTTCTGCCTGCAAAACTTTTTCCAATCCAGGCATCTTCTCCTCAAATCTCCATCTTATTGTGGCATCCAGGAGGGCGTAAGAGACCTTTTCCGGTTGCCGAAGCATTGCATTCACGCTTTCAAAGACATGGTAACCAGCACTTTCATCGATAAACCGTCTTCCCGTCTTGTTCACCCAAATAGTGGAAGGGTCCCTCTCGAAGGTCATCAGAGGCCAAGTGTGCAGGTCAAACCTGGGTCCCTCCTTTATCATAGTGGCAAAGTCCTCTATGGCGGCTCCTGCCTCAGCGGCGATGAACAGCCCGTCTCCCATGAGTGGTAACCCGGAGAGAGGCATGTCGTCGTAGTACGAACGGCAGTATTTTCTAAGGAGTTCATGATTCCCCCCAAAGCCGCCTGTAGCGATAATAACGCGCTTGGTTTTGACTTCCACCTCTTCGCCGTTCTTCATCACCAGAACGCCGCATACATTCCCATTCTCTCCACGTACGATTCTCTTGCCGCTGCTTTCTGGGAATAACGACACTCCAAGATCTCTGCACTTCTGCGTCAGAACCTGTATCAAACGCGCACCATTGCCTTTCGGGTTGTGTTGGACGGGTGGCTGCTGGTCAGGATACAGGCGAATAAGGTCAAATTCCAGCCCT
>JBEKDJ010000464.1:0-3687 GCA_050014415.1 Thermodesulfobacteriota bacterium
CTTGGCCTTCCCGTAAACCACGGGGCTCCCGACCACATTCTATTCTTCAAACGAGAGGACTTGTTGAGAAGACGGATTGTCACGGGTGAACATTGCTTTGGGTGCACAGCAGGATCAGGATCTTCCTGTAGCGGCGCACTGGTGTAATTTGAGACAAAAGGCGGTCACAGGGGAAATCTCTTCTCCATCAAGTCTCTTTTCTCTGCGGGACTCTTCGTTTTCTCCCTTTTTATTTCAAGAATCATAAGAAAGTTGAAAAACGAAAATCAACTATAATTATTCGATCTTCCACGCCATGGCTAGATAAAAATGATAGCCACGTCTACCCGGATGTTGCGAAAAGTGAGTTGCATGAACCCGGACAGGCCGGTCGGAAAGGCTCCGAGGTGAACCTTTTATCGAATCGGCACCTCCAAATCGTTTCATCATCAGAGGTCACTAAAGGTGAATTCTTCTCATTTCCCTTAAATCTCCTAAAAACAGCCATTCGAAGTCCCGCCGGGGGCGGGATTTGTTAGCGTTCATTTCCGTAACTGATGGCTCTATTTAAGCCTTAGGCCTGATAGATCAAATGCCTTTTGCAAAGGGCTTAGCGTAGCCGGTCAATTCGACATAGCCCATTCCTTTGACAGGACTGTTCTGGTATTGCCCCTCAACTTTGACACTTCCCTCCCAATAGGTCACCCGGGTTGATTCTTCTGTGATTAATTCTTGATCCTTTACGGTTGGGAAAAGAACCAACTCGATACCGTAACGAGGAACTTTTAGGCTCCATTTAGAAGGGTAGAGCGCTCCGCTCTTATGGCTCCTCCAGTTTTCCAGAATTTCGATCCCAAACTCTTTGAGGGTGATAGATTCATTCTTTCCATCTGGAAAAATGATTGTTCCACTCGAATAGGGATCTATTCTCCCATCCCTGTGCCGAATCCGGTAGAACATCAAATCGATTCCGTTTTCCAATTGGATGCTGAACCAATCCCACCCCACCTGATATTCTTGGAGTTGGTTAGAACCAAATTCGTGGTCCATCCAGCTTATTCCATGCACAGGAATTTCCTTGCTCTTTAGGAGGAGCTTCCCTTCCGTTCTCAGGCGGGTGATCGAATAATAGTGTGAAGCATATCCCTCTCCTCCTGCCTTCTGACTGATCCCGTTTTGACCATGGATGACCGGATTCTTTTCTGGTGTGAGCATCAGTTCAATTCCGAGATCTCTATCCCCGGCTTTGAGCACATGGTTTCGCATTGCGGGCCCACCTCCCTCTACGGACCAGTTTTCAATCCAAATCCGGAATGTCTTTCCCTTCAGCGTGTAGGGAAAAGCCCCGGCCTCTCCAAGACTTCCTCGATTGATCTTCTCCCGATATTCGAACCTCCCTTTCGATTCGTCTGTCACAGCGAGATGAGCGAAATAGAGATTTTGAATGGTCCATTTTGATTTTTGGTTCTTTGCTTCTCTCTTTAAGCCCGTTCTGAAGAAAGTGAGCTGATACCCATACGATTTTCTATGGGGGGATTGGAGATGGCCCGAATAGTACCACCATTCGGTCTTGAATTCAGGATGAGAAAAATGGTCCTGGGGAAAAGAGAAGATTCTTCCCGGGAGAGCCCATTTGAAGTCCTCGGCGCATATTTTTGAAGGAGTTAAAAAAAGAATAAATGTAATTCCCCAAATGATGAGATTCTTCTCGGAGTTTATCCTGAGTCGAAGGCAGAGATTCTTCACTACGTTCAGAATGATAGGCGAAGGGATCAGACTAGCAAACATTTGTATGCCATCCCGCTTATCTTTCCTTAAAAATCTCTCTACGCAATTCTCCGCGGTCCTTTGGGGAATCGCTTTAGACTTTCCAACCAATTCATAACTCATAATTCACAACTCGTAACTCTTAACTGATCTCTATTCCATCCTCAACGGTTCTGCGGCCTCCATTTTGGCGGCCCTTCGTGCCGGAATGAGTCCTGCACCGACGGAAGTGACCATCACCAATAACCAGGACTCGAGCAGACTCCTGAGAGGAATGGAGAACTGAATCGTCCAACCAAAAGACTGCTTGTTGATCACGTAAATGAGCAGAATGGAGAGGAGAAAACCAGCGATGAGGCCAAGGATGTGGCTAAAAAACCCAATCATCCCTGCTTCGATCAATACCGTCTTCTCCACCTGCCCCCGGAAAGCCCCCACAGCCCTGAGGATTCCAATGTCTCTCCTCCTCTCGATGATTAAGGCATTCAACGAATTGATGATCCCGAGAAATGCCACGATGAGTGCGATCAATTCAAGGGAATAGGTGACGGCAAAGGTCTGGTCAAAGATCTTCAAAATCTCGTTTCTCAATTCACGATGGGAAACCAGAAAGAGTTGATAGGGTTTCGAAAATCTTTCCCGAACCATCTTCTTGAATGCCTCATGTGAGACCCCTTCCCGGAGGTAGATTCCGGCGCTGTGGAGCGTTTCATCGTTCCAAAGAAATTGGTAGAGTCTCTTCTCCATCAAAATCATTCCCCAATCCGTCGAATAATCATAAAAGACTCCAGAGATCCAAAAATCCCTTTCTCCCTTCGGGGTATTCAGCCTAATTCGGTCTCCGGGCTTCACCTGATGCCTTAAAGAAAAACTCTCTGTCACAAGGATGGACTGGCCAGAGGCGAACTGGTTCAAAATCGTCTGAGGATTCCCTTTGGTGAAACGAATCACCTTCATGTTCAGAAAGACCTGCCCGTCCACCGAGGCAATGATTGTGGGTTGCCCTCGATACTCCACTTCTAACGCTCTGAAGGAGTCTACTGCCTTCACCCCGGGAAGGGAAGGAAGAGCTCTTGAGACCTCGATTGGGAGCAGGGCAGAGTAGCCAGTGAGAGAATAAGAGCCAGGGAAAATAAAGACATCGCCATTGATCGACTGCTCCACCCAGAGGTCGACCGTCTTTCTGAAACTCAGGATCATAATGGAGATGCTGATGAGCATGGAGAGGGCGGTCATGAGTGCTGCGATGGTGATGACCGTCCTCGCCATAGAGTCCTGGATGTATCTGCTTGCCAGCTTTCCTTCAATGCCCAATAGAGATCGGAGAAGAGGAGCGAGGAGACGGTTGAGTAAAGTGGTGATAGAAGGAATCAGGAACGATATGCCGATAAGAATAAGGAGGGCTGACAGAAACCCGAAGAGAGGCTTTTGATAGACCGGCTTCTGAAGGGCAAAGAAAAGGGAAAGAAGAAGAAGACCGATGCCAATGAGACTGAAATGCCTGAGACGAGTCCTTACTTTGGTTTCAAGGGTACCCAAAGCGAGGGCCTCCCTGGGTGTAATCTTCGCTGCCTCCCTTGCCGGGCCAATCGCTGACAGAAGAGAGGCGACCAATCCCAGCCCAAACCCTTCCATGAGTATGGAAAAAGAAAGGGTGAGATGCTCCGTCTTGACCAGTATGTAGAGGGCCGTGATCGTCCTTGTTACGAGGTTCAGCATGATCTTAGCGAGACCGATCCCCACTCCTAGACCTACCAGACTTCCCATCACACCGATGAGTCCAGCTTCACAGATGAGGAGACCAAGGATCTGCGGCCGTGTTGTACCCACGCTTCTGAGAATCCCGATCTCTCGCCTTCTCTGGATGACAGAGGTAGAGATGGCATTGTAGATCAGAAACATTCCCACAACTAATGAAATGAAACTGAGGGCGGTGAGATT
>JBEKDJ010000465.1:0-3650 GCA_050014415.1 Thermodesulfobacteriota bacterium
GAAGCTGAGGAGTATGTGAAAAATTATAAATTGCTTTGGGATATTGTTGAGGAAATGACTCTGCTCAATTTCGAATTGCTGAAATCAAAAAAGCCTTAGCCTGAAAAGTGCGAAAGTCCAGTGAATAGTACCGCCAATAAATCTCTTAAACTGCTTTCCTGGTTCTGCTGATCCATGGAAGCACCCGGCTAAAGAGTCGACGGATAATAACCGAAGCCCGAGCTGATGCTGATAGGGAGGTTTTTACGCACGTATTGATCTACCCAGACATTGACATTGGAAATGGCTGACCTGGGCACATAGACAATGTCAAAGGGTTTGAGGGGGATGTCCTGACTCATGTCCGTACCGTCGATCACCTTATTCAAATTGAGTGAGGAAACGAGTGGTTTGTTGTCTTCACTTCTCCGAATGATGACCACCTGATTCGTGCGGGCAGTCTCTTTCATTCCCCCGGCCTGAGAAATAGCCTGGAGAACCGTCACGAATCCGATTAAGGGAAACACGCCGGGTTTCGTGACTTCACCATCTACGTAGATCTTGTGGGCTCCGAAGGAACGGACGATCACGGTGATCTCGGGTTTTTTGAGCTCGGAAGCGTATCTCGTGGTGAGAAGGTCAGTTAATTCAGAGGGTGTCAAGCCTGCGACCATAATTTCATGCACCAACTGCAGAGAAATACGACCGTCGGGACGGACCATTACCTGCTCGTTGAGCTCGGGATTGTAAAAGAATTTGATGTCCAATTGATCTCCCAGTTGGATTCGATACTCTCGCTCCTTATAAGAGCCCGGCTGAGTATTTTGATCATTCGAAGGCAAAAGGGCGGGGTTTTTCACTACAGGAGCACAGGCGACTAAGAATAGAATCGCTAAGATACCAATGAACTTCAACCTTTTCATTCCTGGCACCTTTCCACGCTACATTCCTTGGCAGGGTGCTGAAAAACGGTCATCTTATGACTCATGTCATCATCTATAGATAATACCTCACTAATGACCTAGCAAAACCCGTACCGTTTATTTGTGCTTTTTCAAGAATCTATTAAAATAGCAATCCTTTCAATTAATTGGGCTATTTCACGTTGATGCGCGTTCCGAACACCATTCGGACACTTTGGAAATATCTTTCCATTTTTAGGCAAAACGCTTATGCATGAAGTGGAATTTATCTACCACTTTTGGCTCGTGAAGTCAAATATTTTCTTGCCATGTGCCTTAAATTCTTAGATTCTTGTTGACTTCTCCAATCGGATTATATAGACTTACACCCAGTATAAGTCCCCAGTCAGTTTCGTCTCGATAAAACAACCTAACAACACAACCCTTAACCTTTTTGGAGAGAGTCATGAGGGTAGGATTCCAAAAGGTGCCAATACAAGGCCTCTGAGGGAGTTTCATATCTCTTCAGAGGCTCTTCACCACTCATCCCCGACAAAAACACAAACCATATACTAAGGCGTAAGAATCGACAGAGAATATCATTCACGGTATCGAAACTTCCGCCGTGTTGGCCTGTTGGGTTGTTAATGAGGTGAAGCTCAAGGTGGAGGTATTTCAGGTTGAGGAACCTGTGAAATTAAATTCCAAACGGTAGCATTGAAAGGAGGGTATCAAAATGATAGGGATGGATTTTGCGAGTTTCATTATTCTGCTGATCATTAGCATTGTTGTCTCCGGGATCTTACATTTCGCCTTCAAGTATTACATTACGCCGGGATGGTGGTCTTATCTATCCAAAGTTGTGGTCGGATGGGTCGGTGCATGGTTGGGTTCGCCGGTCTTTGGTTACTGGTGGGAAGGCTGGAATTATAAGGAAGTCTATATTGTCCCTGCAATTCTGGGTTCCTTGTTACTTTTGATTTTTGCAGTGGACTGTATTAAGACTTGCGCAACCACTTCCAAGGCCAAAGGATAACTATCATTTCCAGGTCCCTCAACTTGGTATCTCTGAAAAAATACGGCAACGTCATGCCATTTGTCATCTATTAGTTCATCACGGAAGCTAAGGAAAAGACTTGGGTTTCCCGTGGGTTACAAACGATGGCGCTTCCCTGAGCACGATCTCTTCCCCATCGGGTATGGCAGTGTAGTACACGGCCATACCGCCGTCCTCTTCAACAGGTATCACCGTCTGATAGGTATCTCCTTGTTTGATCTTTACTTTAGACCAGTGAGAGGGAATAGAGCTCCGGATGGTAAGTGGCAGGTCATAGATAGCGGGATCAAGTTAATGAAAAAGGTGCAACCTGATTTCAGAAGAATCCTCAGAGAGAACCGTCAAGTTGGAGGAGAGTCTTTCTTGCATGTACCGGGCAATTGTCCCAAAGGTATCTAGCCAGACATTTCTTGTGAGAAGATGATCGAGAAATTGACTCAAGAAGTTAGGGTTAGTAACTTCATGCAAGTGGGGACAAAACCAGGCTTTTCGCTGCTCAGCAAGATTCAGGTAATGATCCAAGTCGGCAAGGGTTGTATTCCCATCGATCTCATAGCTCCCGACATTCAAGAAATCGACTGCCATCCAGCCGGGACCATTCTCATAATGGTTGAGGAACCCTCCTTCCGGTGTCCATGTTCCTCTCGCCGCAATGTGGGTTTCACTCGCTGCCAGTCGGACTTGAGGATTCGATGCACCAAAGGGATATGCGAGCGATAGACAGGGCCTGGATGGGGCCACGACGATTGCATTGACCTTTGCCTGACGCCTTTCCGCAAGGAAGTCGATGCTCAGCACACCGTCGGTAACACTGGCAGGGATGAGGACATCGTAGGCCTTGTTTCTGCCGGCCTGAGCAAATAAGTCGAGATGGGTTAGAACCTCTTGACCCTGTATCTTTACATCAAAGAGGCGTTTTCCAGGCGCATGGTAATAGGTCTCTGCAAACTTGAGGGTGACCGTGTAAATCCCATTTGATACCGGTATATCGTAAGAGAAATTTCCACACCGCTCGCTCCGATAGAGAAGGTCATCTTCTACGCCTCCGATGGTTACTTTCGTGGTCTTCTTCCGACCACCCAAGAAAAAGCGATCAGCCTGATAAAGGATGCCTCTTTGATCGACATAAGCCGGACCGCCGCAATTGACTGCGAAGATCACTTCTTCCGGCGAGGAGGATAGGGTTGGTATGTTTTTGTTAATCAATCCTTGGGATTCTTGAAGCTCCCACTTCACATCCCCTTCTGACAGGGCGGTGAGATTAGGATGATCCATTGTGGAATTCCCGATTTCATGGCCCTCGCTCGCAATCTGACGCCAGGTCTCCCAGGAGACGTGGCTATTGATCCATCCCGGGCCGGTGACCACAAAAACCGTTCCCTTGAGATTGCGGGTATTGAGCAACGGGAACCCATTTGTTACTTGTGAGAGATACCCATCATCAAACGTAAGGGAGACTGCTCCTTTTTTGTTGTTCTGGAAAGAGGTAATCTCATGGGATGAGAAAGAGAGATTGGGGAAGAAGACGGAAAGGATTAGAAACCATCCGAACCCCAAGATGAATCGATAGATGAAAGACCTTTGCCGATGCATTTATTCACTTCGGGTCCAATACCCCGCGGCTTGCCGCGTATCCGTCATTCCGGCGAAAGCCGGAATCCAGAGAAGAAACCGACTGGATGCCGGATCAAGTCCGGCATGACGAAAGATAC
>JBEKDJ010000466.1:0-5418 GCA_050014415.1 Thermodesulfobacteriota bacterium
CTCATTGATCCAATCTTTAGCTAACTCGGAACCGTTCCTGCAGATGGTTTCTATTTCGGACCCGAGACCAGTTAATGAATAAATGGCGCCAATCTTCAATGTCTTTGCCGCTGCTACTGCGTCTACCGCAGTGCCCATGAAGATGAAACCACAAATGGACAAACCCACTAAGCTAATGAATATTTTTTTTCTATTCATTTTATTTCCTCCTTTCTTAGAAAATATTGCAATGGTTCTTCTTTTTACGAACTCCTCCCGCCCACTCTCCCACCTATTCACCTCCTTTCTGTATCATAAACCGGATTCTGTCCTCCAGGCTTCAATGCTTAGCTAAGCAACAGTCCGAAGGGTTTGAGACTATAAGAGGCGTTTCCCCCTCAATGGTGCTCTTGATTGTCTATCGCACTACCTTCTCTGCTGCCGCCGCTAACCCTGCCAGACGACCGAACGTCCGCCGGCAGCGTACAGTCCTGGAATTGGCTTTCTTTCCGTATCCAGTACCTGAAGGTCGGGATTTATTTGCAGACCGCCTAGTATGACCAGGTATTGTCCGCTGCATTTACACGCATAGAACGTTGGATAATCTACTGTTGTCATCCGCTCCGGGTGCTTGCCGAAGTCGAGATCCTTGCCGTTACGCGTCATCGCATTGTACCTTGCTACCGTGGCCTTGAAGGTATCGGCCGGCACCTCCATTTTCTTCGCCAGCTCATCCAGGGTCTCCGCCGTCAGGATAGCGCCCCACTCAATGCCCTTTTGTACATAGTCGGGTTTATGCCGGTACATTGGTGCCCCAAGGCTCTTACAGGCCACTGACTTGAATCGCGGCCATTCCAGTTCATACTTGCTGTCCCATACTTTCCATCCTACATATCCCGGCTGAGTCATGTACTGATTGGACTCAAAATTCCAGGGGATGTCTTCATTCATGAATCTTTCTCCGTTAATATTTACCGTGAGGAACGGTTGACGGGGAATATCCAAGAAATACCTCATGAGTATTTGCCCTTTTTTCGTTATCTTGTCCGGCGGGGCACCGGCATTTGAGCGGTCAAAGAACATAGGACAGTGGGGTGGATCATCGATAGCCGCACCGATCCACATGCCCATCTGATGTCCGTCGCCGGTATTCGCCCTGCCGTCTTTGGCCCCGGTAGCGATGACTGTAGCGTCGGCATACGCCTGGGAGATGTCAAACATGGCCGCTGCCCGCCAGGCGCAATATTTTTCTACCATCTCTCTATTGCTGCCGTAATCACCGCTGCAGAGGATGACGGCTTTCTTGGCATTGAACTGCAGGTCGTCTCCCTTCTCATTCTTCGCAATTACGCCCGTGACCCTACCTTTACCTTCGCGAATGAGCTGCACTGCCGGCGTGTCGAAACGATAGTCGACGCCAGCCGCCTGACCGTTCTTGTACAGCAACTGTGCGAGATTCATCTGGAGAGAAGAATTGCCCTTATCGCGCGAGACAAAGAGATGAGACATAGGATAGTGCCGGAAGAACCAGTCTCTCTGGACAGGGTCCAGGACTACAGGTTGACCGTCCGCTTCCGCCATGTCTATCAGCCATTCCATGACCTGGTCTGCGTTATAAGCCCATTTTCTGACTACCCGCTGGTCCCTATGGTATGCGCCGCTTTCCATAATCGCTGCGATTACTTCTTCCTTGTCGATATCAATCCCCACTTTCTTCTGCAGCCGGCTGTTAAAGGCAGCATTCCAGCCACCTCGGAAGTTATAGCTGGGGAGCTTTTCCAGCACGATCGTTTTGGCGCCGGCCTGCTTCGCAGAGAGTGAGGCCGCCAAACCAGCAATGCCGCAACCCACGACTACAACCTCTGTGCTGATCGTCTCCTTGATGTCCTTTGCCGGAATCGGTGGTGGCGGAACCTCAAAACTCGCCTTTTCGGATACAGCCGCTTCTCTCTTAGAGCTCATGATAATTTCTCCTTTCTTTTGGCAACTCGCTCCAGAAGTCTATGCTTTTTGGACACTTGTATCCTGCGAGCCTATCCTTGCAGTGTTTTATAAGCTCATCCTTGGTGACGGAACACCCGTCTTTGAGTACAACCACGGCCTGTACCCGCTCCCCCCACTTCTTGTCCGGGGCTGCAACTACGGCGCACTCCCGAACGGCCGAGTGGGAATAAAGGACATCTTCGGTTTCTGCGGGATAGACGTTTTCGCCACCGGTGATGATCATATCCGCCTTTCGATCCATAAGGAATATGAAGCCTTCATCATCGATCATACCCACGTCACCCGTGTGGAGCCACCAGCCGCGCAACGTCTTTGCGGTAAGGTTGGGATTTTTCCAGTAACCCATCATGACATTTTTCCCGCGGATACAGATTTCGCCCACCTCACCAGGTAGGAGAGTCCGGTCCTCAACGTCCACCACCTTAGCCTCTACGAAGACGCCTACCTTACCCACGCTGGACAGGAGGCGGCTTCTCGGACCCTCAAGAATATGATCTTCTTTGAAATGGATCGACACGAGCGGGGCAGCTTCGGTCAATCCATAGCCCTGGGACAAAATAGGACCGAACCGGTCGATGCACTTTCTCAGGACATCAATTGGCATCGGACTGCCCGCATAAGTAATAAGCCGAAGACTGGAGAGGTCGGCCTGACTGGTGCGAGGGTCCTCCACGAGCCAGGTCAGCACGGTAGGCACAAGAAGGAGATGTGTACACTTCTCCGCATAGATGGCCTTGAGTATTTCCCCCAAGTCAGGGCGGCGGAGGATCACTGACTTTCCACCCACCATTAGGTGACAGAGGATGGGCCACAATGATACGTGGAACATGGGAAGAGAGAAGCAAACGCAATCGTTCTGTGTGAAGGAGTTCCCGAGAGCAAGTCCGTAGTGAGCAGTCATAATGTTCCTGTGAGAAAGCATCACTCCCTTCGGAAGACCTGTAGTACCCCCGGTATACATGAGGATCGCCATCTCGTTCTCATCCACTTCTATCAGAGGATCGGCATTAGAGGCGGATTCGAGGAGCTCCTCATAATATGCGATCCCTCCGCCCTTTCTGTTCAGGAATACGAAGTGCTCGATACCCGTCAGGCTCTTCAACAAGGCTTGTCCGCGTTCCTCCAACCCATCCCCTGCAAAGAAAACGGTCGCTTCGCAATCATTGACTATGTAAGTTAGCTCCTTGTCGGAGAGCCTGAAATTAAGAGGCGTGACGCTTAATCCTGCCTTGGCTGCACCGAAATAGACTTCCATGTATTTGTATGTGTTCTCGGCCAATATGGTCACACGGCCACCTTTTCGTAGACCAAGGCCTATGAGGGCGTTGGCCAGACGATTGACGCGATCCTCCAGCATACCGTAAGTGATGCGAGTGCCTTCGAAAACCATGGCCGTTCTGTTGCGGTGCAGTGCATATCCTTTTCGTGGTATATCTCCTAGTGTGTACATCTAAAGCCCTTTCCGCATAGAATATAAAGTCCTGCCAAGACTAACCCTTTTTTGCCAGGACGTGAGTGGACTTAATCCACTTCGATATTTCACTCACAACCCTTTTACCCTTCTTCTATTTGGGTTGATGCCGAGGAGCCCTGCCAGGTTTAAACCAAAAATCTTCCGTTTATCTTCATCTGTAACTTCTGTATATCCATATTTCTCTTGCAACTCCTTTGGCATCTGGAAGTCCCTGAAACCCCGGACTGCAAATGCAGTCTGAAAATGAAGCGAGGGGTCATCGGAGCCCCAGATGATTTTGTCGGGGCCAACCCACCTCATGGCTTCACCGAACATTTTTGCAAACTTGTAAGGGGAAGAAAGAGACCAGGTCACGACAAGGCTTATGCATATGTATACGTTCTTGTGGGCCATGGCTACCATGTTGAGGTCGTCGCAATATGGATATCCCATGTGGAATGCAACAATTATCAAGTCTGGAAAGTCGCGGGCAACATCATCCAAATACATCGGCAGACCATTGCTGAATTTTCCAGGCGCGCACCAGCCAAAACCCGTATGAATATCGAGCACGATTCCCAATTCCTCAGCCCTCTTATAGAAGGGCCAGAGATCAGGGTCATTGATGTGGGTGTCTTCCGGAGGATAGTATTTAAAGATCTTTGCGCCTTTTTCCTTGACCCAGTATTCGAGCTCCCATATAGAATTTTTGACACCCTTATGTTTGATAGGTGAGAGATTTGGCTGATACAGAAAACGGTCGGGGTTTGCCTCAACCACCTTTGCCATTTCTCCGTTACTACAGAAGCGGCCCGTATAACCTGTGGTATCCATCATCGATTCCGGCAGGAGGCAGGCGATATCAACACCGTACTTGTCCATGGCTGCAAGTAACGAAGCCGGACTTGGATCCTTTTTCATCTCATGGGGCTCAAGATCATCCATATACGATTTCGGCATTCCCTGGTTCATAGGCCGCGAGATGGCACGGATGGAGTACCACCACTGTTTGGTGCCTGGAAAATACTCGAAGGGCTGACTATCTCCGACCAGATGGGCTTCAGGATCGATCTTAAAGAAATCATCTTTATTGAATTCCGTGGTCACGATTTCCTCCTATCAAGATCAACTAATCGACAGAACAGAACCTGCCCTCATCGTACAGAGCCCCGCCCAAATAGTCATGGGCGAGGAATCCTCTGAGAAAGTGTTTAACGTTGCGGGCCGGGGCCCCGGAATGGCCTGATGGCTTTTTCTATAAGGGGTATCTCCTTTTTCCACCAGGGTCGCTCAAGAGCCGGCATCGGCGCATTCGTTACCGCCTTTGGCATGATCTCTTCGTGCTTCTGGCGCGGACCTATTCTGTACTCGTCAAGGCCATACTCCCTACCGAGATTCGGGTTTAAGGGACACGCGGGGGGAAGCCCGGAAAGACACCGCACGAGACAGGTATTACATCTCGTGCACCGTTTGATATCGCCGATGCGTCCCTCCATCACCTTGTTCGGGTAATCCGGATCGATGAAAAGCTGGCGTCCGAGAGCGGAAACGTCGAATTTCCCCGCCTCGATGTTGGCATCGGCTTTGACCGGATCATGTTGAGACGCGACGAATACCGGGATTTTAAGCGCCTTCTTGAAGTCCGCTCCGGCATCGGGAATGTGCTCCGCCACGCCCTCCCTGCCGACGAGATGGGCTGCGTCCTCGTATCCACCACCATCTGAAAGACTAATGTATTCTGCCCCTCGGGCCTCCAGGTCCTTTGCCACATCAATCATTTCTCCTCGGGTTAGACCGCCTTCCACGTGTTCTTCAGCGCTGATGCGGACGCCCACCATAGCACCAGGGCAGGCATAACGGATCTGCTCCATGACTTCCATGAGGAATCGCTTCCTGTTTCGCCATTCCCCGCCGTACCAATCAGTCCGTTTGTTGGTCAATGGCGAAAGGAACTGGTGCTCAATGTAGCCGTGGGGTGCGTG
>JBEKDJ010000467.1:0-3642 GCA_050014415.1 Thermodesulfobacteriota bacterium
AAATTGCCTCTTTAATTAGAATCGTCATTCCGGCGAAAGCCGGAATCCAGTCCTTTCAAGACCTTCTGGATGCCGGATCAAGTCCGGCATGACAGAAAAGGCTGTTTATGGACAGACACTAATTAATTCCCTCAATCCTCAAATTCGTACCCGTCTCCAGTTTCTCAACCAGTGGATTCCAATTTCTGGAAAAGGTCGGCCCACCTCCCTTTTCCGGTATGCTGACTGTAAATCATTTCAAGATAATTCCGGTTCCCTAGGACACCACTCAAAGAAGACCGAATCGACTTAATGATTCTCAAAATGGCCCTCGCCTTCAAGCCATCTGGAAGATTGGAGAATCTTCTGTTCACTTCACCAAACTTATTGAAAATTAATGTTTCAGATTTGTTCTCCCCTTCCAATGCCGGGATTAACCCCCTTTGGAATGCATATAGTCTTGTCAGCGCTTCATAGATGTGATTATCGCGTGTCTCTTTGTCATGGTAAAACTGATCAATAAAAAACCGCTCTATAGGCATGACAAACGCAGCCACTTCATCCATCTCGAAAACGTCTGCTGTTTCCTCCTGGAGGTCTGAGCTGATCTTTTTGACAATTTCGCGGTTCAGCCGATAATCCTTTCCTCTCTTTAGGTATTCACAGGCCTACAAGCACAGAATCTCCTTCTCTCTTTTTGTTCCACAACATATCGAACAGATGCTGCCCTTCAGCCCCGGACAGAACCGATTCCCTTTTCGCTCATCACAGCTCTTACATTTCGTCATTGAGGCCTCTCCCTCTATAAATTGCCCATAGGATAAAGTTCACGCCTACCGAAGACGATCTTTTTCCCTATATGCTTCCAATTGTTCTTGACAGAACCGTATAACGATATTAGAATAACGTATAACAATCCGAAAGGAGGCTGCCATGGGAGAAAAAGTCAAAGTGGGCCCCAAGTATCAGGTCGTCATCCCCCAAACGATTCGTAAGAAAGTACCCCTTTTCCCCAAGAAAGAAGTTTTTGTAGAAGAAATGAACGGCGTAATTGTTATTCTTCCCCAACCGAAGTCCTTCACTGAACTCATGCTCGGATTGGGAAAAGATGTCTGGAAAGGCATCGATCCCAAATCTTATGTCAAGAAAGAGCGGGCGGCCTGGAAATGACCTCTTTTCTCAAAGTTCTGAAAAGTCAGAAGGTTGGCTTGGACACAATGATCTTCATTTACGCCTTTGAGGAACATCCAGCCTACCTTCCTCTTCTAAGAAATTTCTTTAGTGTTTTGGAAAAAGGGGAAATAGAAGCTGTCACCAGCACCATCACGATCACGGAATGCCTGGTTCAACCTTACCGGAAAAAAGACTTTGCTCTAGCTGCCCACTATATGGTCCTTTTCAGAAACTTCCCTCACCTATCGATCATTCCCATGACGGATGACGTCGCAGAAAGGGCTGCCTTTCTTCGAGCCCATTACAATCTGAAAACCCCGGACGCGATCCAAGTGGCCACTGCTCTCATTTCAGGTTCCCGTGCCTTCTTAACAAATGACGAAAATCTCGCTCCCGTCGAAGGAATCGACATTCTTCTCTTAGACCAGCTCTCTTAATCTGCAGCATCATCCTCTTACCCAAGATTCAGGTAAGATTTACAGATTTTAGAATCCAGGATATCGGTAAATTGCTGGTATTCCCCTCCGCCCCTCTATTGCATCGGAAGTATAGAGGTGAAAATAGACCCGTCCCCTTTATCTCTCCAAAGTCAGATAACTTTGATATTTTCCTCAAGAAATCTAAACTCACGATCGCCTGCCCTCGATTACTATTACTCAGATGGACCGACGGGTCCTCCCTTGGCTGGAAACCGGGTATTTCGTATCAGCAAGGTCGGCAAAATACCGGCTGTGATAAAGATCGCGGCCATCAAAAAAGCATCTCCGAAGGCACTTACCGCGGCCTGCTTCTGAACCCATAAGGCCAGCAGAGTCTGTCCTTTAGCCACGACCTCGGCAGGCGCATGCCCGGCCCTCAAAAGCGATTCCTGCATGGCCGATAGGGCCCGACTCACGGGGGGAGAGAAGGCATTATCGATCTGCTGTATGTAATGCGCATAATGAAAAAACTCCCGGCGCTCTAAAGTAGCGCCTATGATGGCAATGCCAAATGCGCCACCAACCTGCATGTTGACAGTCAGGAGACCCGAAGCATCACTGGTCTGCTCCCGGCGGATAGCGTTAAGCGCTGTGCTCATCAAGGGGGCATTAATCAAACCCATGCCGACCCCTCGCAACACCTGCGACCATAACAGGAACCAGTAGTCCGAATTGAGGGAAAGATCTTTATAGATGTAAAGGGAAAAGGCCGTCAGTACGGTTCCGACGAATAAAGGTATCCTGGCCCCAATCCGGTCTGAAATGATTCCGGAGAAAGGCGAGACGATGGCTATGCTAATGGCTGTGGGCGCCAGGATGAAGCCTGTGCGCAGAGCTGTGTAACCCATGAGGTTTTGTAGAAAAAGGGGAAGAAGAAACATAGACCCGAAGATAGCCACAGCCCGCACGAAATTGATGATATTGGCCATCAGAAAATTATAGATTCCGAAAAGACGGAGGTCGATGATCGGATCCTTTCGCAGAAACCCTGAAACGACGAATGGAATCAGTCCCAAGAGGCTGAAGCCGAAGCAGGAGAGGATGTAGTCAGAATTCCAACCTTCCCGCTGACCCTGTGTCAAGGCGATGAGAAGGCCAGCGAGAAAGACCGAGAAACTGATGAAGCCGATGACGTCAAATCTTCTCTTTTGACCGAGTGGCCTGCTGGGAGGGAGGATGAGATGCGCCGCCAGAATAGCCATCACTCCAACCGGCAGGTTGACATAGAAAATGGCCCGCCAGCTCACTTCGTCCACCAAATATCCACCCAGGAATGGTCCAACAGCAGGACCGACCATTAATCCGATGGACCAGACGCCCATGGCTGTCCCCCGCTCGTGGGGAGGAAAGGTTTCCGAAATCAAGGTCAACCCAGTGGGCATCATAGCCCCGCCTCCGATGGCCTGGATAATCCGAAAAGCAATGAGGGAGTCTTTTCCCCAAGCCGCACCACAGAGGGCCGACCCTAAACAAAACAGGACCAGACTGGCCATAAACACCTTCTTCAGGCCAAGAACCTCCCTCAGCCAACTCGTTGCCGGCATGGAGATAGCAAAAGCAATCATGAAGCCAGTGACGACCCATTCGATTTGATCGACCCTGGCTCCGAAATTCGCCATGATCTTGGGCAGTGCAACATTGACGATGTTATTGTCCAGGATGGCCATGAAGCTGGAGAGGATGACGACGATGAGGATGGACCATTTTCGTTGTTGGGTTTCTTGGGGAGGTTGTCTTTCCATTCTTAGAACAGCCCGGTTTATGAACTTGCTTCGATCGTTGCAACAACCATCATCCCCGGTTTGAGCAGGTTCTCCGGGTCTTTCACAAAAATCCTTACTGGAAGTCGGTGAGCGATTTTGATGAAGTTTCCCGAAGGGTTGTCGGATGGAAGTAGGGCAAATTCAGATATGGCCGCTGCGCCCACGGATTCAACCTTGCCTTCGAAGCTCTTGCCCGGAAACGCATCGGCTTCGATGTTCACTCTCGCTCCCTTGCGGACCCTTCGTAC
>JBEKDJ010000468.1:0-3640 GCA_050014415.1 Thermodesulfobacteriota bacterium
CACCTTCAAGGGCTCAATTTTCAATCTCCTTTGCAAGCTTCTTCCCATATTCGTGGCATCTCTTTTCGACTTCTTTATCACTTTCACCATCCACCCGTAGGATACCTTCAACCACCTTCATCCCATGGTGACGTCCCAAGGCTATCTCAAGCATTTTCAGACACTCTCTGCCATCTCTCCTTGTTCCAGCAGATGTGAAAATACCTGCCACTTTTCCTTTCAGCTTTCCGCCGCCGTAATGAACGATCGATTCGTCAATCACCTTCTTCACCTGCCATGCCGCATTAGAAAAATAGGTGGGCGAACCAAGAACGATGCCGTCATAATTTGGGAGAAGAGAAATGTCAAATCTCTCAACATTCTCTACCGTAACATTCATCGCACTTGACCTCATGACCTCAGCTATCGCTTTTGCCATCCTCTTAGTATTCCCACTCCCGCTATAGTAAAGAATCAATATCTTTTTTGAAGACATCTTTCACCTCCAGAATTTCTATTTTTCCATTTCAATCTATTAGATTCGGAACAGGGTTGTCAATAAGAATTGGAGGGGTGGTTGCCCCTGGATTCGGACACCCAAAATTGAGGGGGCCTTGGTGGCAATAATAAAGGAATACCCAATATGACGATTATAGCTCTTTGCAACTCTGACGCCTTCATTTACGAGTCTTCACTCTGAGACGATTCTGGAGGCCAACGACTGCAGGTAGAAATCGAGCATCCTATTTCAATGTTTGAAAACCATACCAAGGCATTCTTTATAGTCTAAAAACAGAAGATTGATAGCAGATATTGAAACCTTTAAAAAAGCGATCCGGCCTCGTCCCCCTCAGTCCTTGGCTACACCTACTACTCAGCAATGAGAGAATGATCTCAGAGTTGATGATTACCGAAGGAAATAAACAAAAAAGGCAGAGTCGTTTTTGACCCTGCCTCTGTAAGCCTGCCAGATGGCTCGCTCTTCCAACTTAAGGAACCCGACTAAATTTCCCATGCCCTCCAGGAGTGGTCACATCTAAGTATTCTCCTTTTAAGGCGAGATACACGAAACCACCCCACCAACCACCAACATCACGAAAATAGAGTTCGTATTTCCCATATTCTTTGTTTACTGTGGCTTCAATTCTTTCCCAACCCTCAGGTATTTGAATTTGCATTGGCTCATACTTATAGCCACTTCGCCAAATATAAAGGCTTGCCTTTTCCTCGTCTATTTTCTCTACAATTATAAATAACTCCATAGTCTGGTCGCTTCCCTCCCACTTACCCCAAAAACCGGCTATTTCCTTTGGTAACGAAGGATCGGGTTGGACCATCTGGACGTCGTTCGGCATAGAAGGGGCAGCCATTGCCAAAGGACAAAACAAAATACTCACTAATACAATGCTTACTGCCAATGCGACGAATGTTTTCATAATTTACCTCCTTTCCCTTCTTTAGTCTTCCGTTAGACCTTTTGATATGATTTGACTGGGTCGGCACCTTTTACAAACTTCATTTCAAGAAAGGCGAAAAGAGGGGCTCCAAAAGGATATTAAACTCCCTTGGAGCCTTCGTATCGGCACCTTCTGGAAACTCCATTTCATTACCTTCTCCTAATAGATACCTTAGAAGAGAATAGAGAAACACTATCTGAGACTTCCTCTATATCGGGATTAAACTTGTAAAGATATTTGTTTTTACGGGAGGCCCTTAAAATATCCTTAGAGGTCAGATAAAGACACAGGACTAAATTTCCGACGGGGACTCAAAATCTTGATAGGGGAAACTCTAAAGGTCTTGCTCCATCCACCACCCCCTTTAGGAAAGAGAAAGTTTTGTTAAGGTTATACGGTTAGTACGGCACAAAACGAATCCTTTGTCAATATAAAAACGGGCTTGTGAATATTATCTTTTTGAGGATGATGACGTGTAATCTGGCATAGCGATCTGACCAAATCTTCTATCAGAATCATGGTTGATTTTCATTCTAACTAATCTAACAGGGTCAATTTTCATTTCTACTAATTTTAGATGATAACTGCTAATGTGCACAGCCTCCTGAAAACGAAGGAACTCTGGTACTACGCCCGGGTTCACCGAGGTGTTTGTTAAGGGATGCTGAAGATGACAACACGAATTGCTAATTTCAACTTGGAACATTATATTGTGTGGCGAGATTTGAAAATCACACTTTCAGGAGAGACTGTCGAAAAAGGTCATTTTAAGGATGGGTTGTTTCTCAGAGTTTTTTTTTCTGATTTTCGAAAGAATTCATTTACTCGTAAACAAGAGTATGGTATCTCTCAGGATGTCTTCCGTGAGGAGGATGGTTCATATCCCCTTTTCAGAGAAGGAAGTTATGGCCAAATACAAGAGTTACAGCTATTCCCAAAGTGTTCTGATTCCCGTTTCTCTTGAAGAGCAGTTGATGCCAGGGACATTAGAATTTGCGATTCACACGCTGGTGGAAACGCGGATGAATACTTCGATCTTTGACAGCCGATACGGCAATGATGAGACGGGGCGGTTGGCGTATGATCCAAAGATTCTTTTGAAGGTTGTGCTGTTTGGTTATTCACGGGGATTGCTCTCTTCTCGGCAGATCGAACGGGCCTGTAAAGAGAACGTGACGTTTATGGCGCTAACCTGCGGAGAGCAACCGGATCATAGTACGATAGCCGCCTTTGTATCGTCGATGAAGGAAGAGATTAAGCCCATGTTTCGGGACGTGTTATGGGTATGCGAAGAGGAGGGTCTTCTTGGGGGGACGTTCTTTGCATTAGATGGCTGTAAGCTTCCATCCAATGCTTCCAAGGAGTGGAGTGGGACCGTCAGTGATCTGAGGAGGAAAAAGGAGAGGATAGAGCAGAAGGTGAAGCAATGGGTTGAAGAGCAGGTGAAGGTTGATCGGAGAGACGAAGAGGATGAACCGGGGAGGAGATCATCAGGGGGAACGGAGAGGGAAAGACAGATCGAGAGACTCCGGAAGAAAGCAGAGCGTCTGGAGAGGTGGTTGCAGGAGAGCCGTCCGAAGATGGGGAGACAGGGCAGAGAGATTAAGAGTAATGTGACGGACAATGAATCAGCGATTATGGTCACCTCTCACGGAACCATTCAGGGATATAACGGGCAGGCGCTTGTGGATTCCAAGGACCAGGTGATTCTCCATGCGGAAGCGTTTGGAGATTCACAAGATCTTCATCTAATTCCTTCCGTGCTGGACGGCGCGAAAGAAAATATGAGGGCTATTGGTTGTGGAGAAGACTACTTCGTGGGAAAGACCTTGACGGCAGACAGCAACTATCACAGTCCGCCCAATTTGAAGAAGTGTGAGGAAGAGGGATTGGATGCGTATATTCCTGATAAGCGGTTTAGGCGCCGTGATCCGAGGTTTGAGCGGGAACACAGACAACGGCAGCATAGGACAGATCGGTTGACCTTAGGTGATTTTGACCACCATGAGGAAAGGGATGAATATCGTTGTCCTCATGGAGAAGTCTTTAGGCTTCAGGTGAAGGACACGATCACGGACGGGGTCATTTATAGAAGGTATCGCAGTGATGGCGAGGGTTGCAAGGGTTGTGAGCTAAAGGCCAGGTGCGTCAAGGGTAAGAAGACGAAGCGCAGGCATTTGATGGTCCCTGTGGGTAGTGCTGTG
>JBEKDJ010000469.1:0-3637 GCA_050014415.1 Thermodesulfobacteriota bacterium
AAGAAGGCCGGGCTTAGGGACAAGGTAA
The DNA here is from genome assembly GCA_050014415.1 of Thermodesulfobacteriota bacterium. Classification (GTDB taxonomy): domain Bacteria; phylum Desulfobacterota; class BSN033; order BSN033; family UBA1163; genus JBEKDJ01. The sequence goes on from JBEKDJ010000469.1 coordinate 29, forward strand.
AGATCATGATTGGGGGCGGCCAGATTGACGATCAGGTAAAGAGTTTTTCAGGGGCAGACGCCTATGGAAAAGACGCCATGGAGGCTGTTAAATTAGCCAAAGGCTGGATAGGAGGTTAAGACGATGGAAAAGAAATGGGAACAAATGTCACCAGATGAAAAGCAGGAGGCGCTGTTTCAAAAGTGGCTCTCGCCACCAGACGTAAAGTTTGCCACCCCCCAAGCCGAGAAGGCGTACAAGGAAAGAGTGACCAGAATAAAAGATGCCATTCAAATGAAGAAATTGCCGGAGAGGGTGCCGATCTTTGTACTTCCTAGCTTTTTCCCCGTTTATTATGCCGGAATGACCCCTCGAGAAGTGATGTATGACTACGACAAACTCTACACGGCATTCAAGAAATTCATGCTGGACTTTGAGCCCGATGGGAACCTTGGCGCGGTTGTGCCTGGCCCCGGGAGGTTCTTTGACATTCTTGACTATAAGTTATATTCCTGGCCCGGCCATGGAGTCCCGCCCGAGCAATCATACCAAGCCAACGAAGGCGAATACATGAAGGCGGATGAATATGACGCCCTGATTCAGGACCCGTCGAATTTCTTCAGTAATTTCTACCTGCCGCGCGTATTCGGCGCGCTGCAGCCCTTCCAGATGCTCCCTGCTCTCACCGACATACTCGAAATGTACGGGGTTGCCTTTAATTTCATACCCTTTGGTCTGCCCCCCGTCCAAGCCGCCTATAAGGCTCTTTTTGAGGCTGGCGCTGAAGTCCTGAAATGGGCAGGAGCTATTGGAGCCTACAATAAGGAGATGACCGAATCAGGATTTCCCAACATAGTCGGCGGATTTACCAAGGCACCTTTTGATGTAATTGGTGACACCCTCAGGGGAACTAAAGGGATAATGCTGGATATGTACCGGCAACCGGATAAGCTCCTCAAAGCCCTGGAAGCAATGACGCCGTTAATGATTAAGATGGGGGTAGGCGCGGCAAAGATGAACGGACACCCGCTAGTATTCATACCTCTACATAAAGGTGCTGACGGCTTCCTCTCCGATGAGCAGTTCAAGAAATTCTACTGGCCCACCCTTAGAAAGGTCATGATAGGCTTAATTGCTGAGGGAGTCGTACCAATGCCGGCGGCTGAGGGGCATTGGAACACGCGTCTGGAGGTTTTCCAAGACTTACCCAAGGGTAAGACTTTATGGATGATAGACCAGAGCGATATGACTAAAGCCAAGAAAACACTGGGCAAGGTTGCCTGCATGTTCGGCAACGTGCCCTCCTCCTTGTTGAACTTAGGCACACCTCAAGAAGTGAAAGACTATGTAAAGAAACTCATCGATACTGCCGGCAAAGGTGGTGGTTTTATCGTGAGCAATGGGGCATTCTTTGATCAGGCAAAGCCGGAAAATGTCAAGGCGATGGTTGACTTCACAAAAGAATATGGCGTGTACAAATAATGCTTTACAGGCTGAGGTTGTAATAATCCGGATGTTGCATTAAAAAGGCAGTTGGGTGTGCTTCCTAACCTTTTCCCCGCACCTCAGGAAGCCTTGTATTTAATACGGGGTGTGGGGTTTACTGTGTTTTGTGGACAATATGCGATATCGCCTAGGGTGACTTCTTCGCTGAGACCAGTGCTCCTAAGTTCGAGTAGATCTCTATTTAGGCGAATTATTTAGGAAGATATAAGATAAGAGACGGTAGAAGAGAGGAAATGGACTGATGGAGAACAGAGTATCAACCCCCACGAAAGAAGTGGTCATTAGCGAGGGTCAGCCCACAGTGCTGATTGGCGAGCGTATCAATCCTGCTGGCAAGAAAAAATTAGCAGAGGCTTTGCGAACAGGCAACTTGGAGATTGTCCTTAAGGAGGCCCTTGCTCAAGCACAAGCCGGGGCAGACATTGTTGATGTGAACGTGGGTACATTCGGTGTGGACGAGGTCACATTGCTTCCGCAGGCAGTGAAGGCAGTGATGGACACAATAGATATTCCTTTATGCCTTGACAGTGCAAACCCTGATGCTATAGAAGCAGCTCTCAAAGTCTACAAAGGTAAGCCGCTTATTAATTCAATTACGGGTGAAGAGCACTCCTTAGCCAAGGTATTACCACTGGTCAAGGAATATGGAGCTGCAGTCATTGGTTTGGTGCAAGATGAGAAAGGCATCCCAAAGGATTCAGAGCGGAGGGTAGCCATAGCCCATAAATTAGTGGAGCGTGTTGAAGCAGCGGGTATCGCACGAGAAGACATTATCATCGATTGCTCAGCATTCGCTGTGGGAGCCGATCCCAGCTCTGGGCCTGCAGTCATAGAAGCTATTCGGAAGATAAAAGCTGAATTGGGAGTGAACCTGACATTGGGAGCCAGCAATGTCTCATTTGGCTTACCTGATCGAGACTTACTCAATAACTCCTTTGTCGTGATGGCCATTACCGCAGGTGTCACCTGTCTCATTGTGGATGTAGCCAAGGTCCGTCCATCTATTTTGGCTGCCGACCTGGTCTTGGGTCATGATAAACGTGCGAGACGCTATATCGAATCTTACCGACAACGCCAAAGCCTGCAGGAACGGAAAGAATAAGGTCTAAGCTAACAATAGGGATAGCTGGCAAACACCAGGCTTACCCTCAGTATCGTGTAAGCATGCAATCTTAGGTATCTAAGGAGGTTCAAAATGAAAATCAAAGCCGCTGTGGTGCGTAAGACGTCAGGTCCCTTTGGGATTGAAGAGGTTGAGTTAGATGAGCCAAGGGATGATGAGGTGTTGGTACGTATTGTGGGTTCCGGAATTTGTCACACGGATCTGGCTGCCAGGGACGGGCATTTACCATTGCCACCGCCGCCAAGTGTTTTCGGACATGAAGGGGCTGGCGTTGTTGAAAAGGTGGGGAAACAGGTAACTAAGGTCAAACCAGGCGATCACGTGGTATTGGGTTGGGACGCCTGTAGAACATGTATCTCATGCAGGTCAGGCAATGATCCCTATTGCATGAGTTTCTTCCCTCTCAATTTCAGCGGCGCCCGACCTGACGGTACAACGACCTTGCGAAAGGGGAATCAAGTCATCCATGGCTCTTTTTTCGGCCAATCCTCCTTTGCCAATTTTGCGTTGGCTAACGAACGGAACGTCGTAAAGGTGAGAGAAGACGTTCCCATTGAGATTCTCGGCCCCTTGGGCTGTGGCATCCGGACCGGCGCAGGCGCGGTCATGATCTCACTTCACCCTGTGGCAGGGGCTTCCATTGCGGTATTCGGTGTTGGTCCGGTGGGGATGAGTGCTATTCTGGCAGCACTCGTATGCGGTTGCACCCCCATTATTGCCGTGGATATCAATTCTGACCGCCTGGAGATGGCTAAAAAATTTGGCGCCACGCATACAATCAACTCCGGCAAGGTGGATCCGGTTGCTGCAATCCAAAACATCACGGGTGAGGGTGCAGACTACACTTTGGAGTGCGTCGGCAATCCCAAGGTGCTACGGCAGGCTGTGGATTCCCTGGTTCGCGGTGGACCCCGCTGTGGGGTTTGTGGATTCCTTGGGGTAGTACCACCAGGCACAGAAGTGGCATTGGATATGGAAAAGCTCTTGAACGGCCGGACAGT
>JBEKDJ010000470.1:0-3633 GCA_050014415.1 Thermodesulfobacteriota bacterium
ATAGGCTCGTAGAGGTGCTCCGGCGTGAATCTGCCGGGAGAAGAGATAGGCCTTTCCTTGAGACAGCCGATAGAGTCATCGCGGGGTTACCTGAGGAGATGCGGTTTGCCCCGATTACAAAGCAATTCTCGCCACAATTCTCTGTGGCGACGATCTTCTGGGGGTTTTCCCGAGTTGAGGCGGGCCGCTGACCGATCTGCGACATCAGCTCATCGGGGAAACCCTGATCTGAGAAGTGTTTGCGGGACAGCTGCCTAGTGCGCTTCGCCGGCATGCAAGCAGAGGAGCCAGCCCTCGACAGAATTGAAAGAGTAAAGGAGCTTCCAACATGACAGCAGAGAAGAAATGGTCAGACTTGTCACCAGAAGAAAAACGCGAGGAACGCTTGAGAAAGTGGCTCTCGGCGCCGGGTATCCAGTTTGTAAGCCCGGAAGCATAGGTTATCTCGTCATCATTCGGGATCCAAATCCGTTGTGCATTGGGCGTTTCTCACGTTTCGTGCCGCGCCGGTTCCAGTGGCCCCGATTGAGACAATCAGATGACCGGCTTGCTTAAAGATCCAGGAGTGTGACTTGAAGATCCATCACATTTGTCCCGGTCGGACCTGTTATAAATAGCTCATCAATGGCTTTGAAGAAGTTATAAGAGTCACTGTTTTCCAGATATCTTTCGGGGTGGATGCCCATCATTCTGGCCTTCCTAACAGTTTGACCATCTACGATGGCCCCTGCGGCATCCGTAGGCCCATCCGTACCATCCGTACCGGCGGAAAGGAACGTGATGCCGCTCATACCCTCAATCTCCAGAGCAAAGGTAAGAGCAGTTTCCATATTTCTTCCCCCGCTCCCTGAGCCTTTGACCGAAACTGTGGTTTCCCCGCCAGAAATCAAACACACTTTCTCGTTATGCGTGACATGAGACGCGTTACGGGCTTCAACCGCTTTTCTTGCGAGGTATCTTGCTGCAGCGCGTGCTTCCCCTTGAATCCGGGAGGAAAGGATGGCTGCTCTGTAGCCAAGGGCCTCTGCTTCAATCTTCGCAGCATTGATCGCCATTCTATTGTTTCCGATAATCAGGTTATTCACCTTTTGAAAAACAGGGTTGTCTTCTTTGGGTGTCTCGGGGACCAAGCCTTGCACACCTTTGCTTAGAAGATCTATGACAGTTTTAGGAACTTCTTCTTCCAGGCGGTATTTCTCGATTATTTCTAGTCCATCGAAATAAGTTGTTTTGTCAGGTGAAGTTGGCCCGGAGGCAATAACATCGAGCCTATCATTGATGACATCTGAAAGAATGAAGGATAGGACCTCCGCCGGATGGGCAGTCTCAGCGAGTCTCCCCCCTTTCACATGTGAAATATGCTTCCTAACCGTGTTAAGCTCATAAATGTCTGCTCCAACTTTCAGAAGTAAATCGGTGGTCTTTCGTTTTTCTTCGAGGGTGATACCGTTATAGGGCGAAACGAGGAGGGCGGAGCCCCCTCCGGAGATCAGACAAAGAACAAGAGTGTGATCATCTACACTCTTCAGGAGCTCCAAAACCTCTCGAGTAGCTCCTGATCCGTTCTCATCAGGCAATGGATGACCAGCTTCATGGACTCTTATCTTCTCGCTTTTCTGAGCTCGCGTTGAGTGCCCGTATTTTGTGATGATTATTCCACTTGTGATTATTTGTCCGATTTCATCCATGATTGCTCTTGACATCGGTATTACGGCTTTTCCAAAGCCAACAACATAGACTTTACTGTAATTTCGATTCCTGAAGACGGATGAGATCCTGTCTGTATGAAGCGCAGTTGCTTTGTATGGATCAACCGCCTGCAATGCCCCGTAGAAGATCTTCGCGATCGCATCCCTGTGCTCAGACACTTTCGCACCGTCCACGTAATCACCCCATATTAATACATCGTGAATGCATAAGGTGGGTTAATATCTGGGGGCAAAGCTAAACTATGCACTTCATTTGACGCCTGCTATAAGCTTCTTGACCGTAGAGGTTGCCGGGAGTCGGATTTTCCAGGGATCCGGTCATCCGACTTGTTCGCCGAAGACGATTTCATCTTTTGCTGAAATGCCGCTCAAAGAGCTCTTTAGCCTTGAGAAAACCCTCCTCGGTCAAGGCGATGGATTTTGCTTTTCCAATGGGATTCGATATGTATCCTTTCTCATGAAGCCTATTCATGGTATCCCAGTCAAACCCCTTCCAGACCCTTGCCCCGAGTCCTTCATGCCTCTCATGGGCTACCAAATAGAGAAGTGCAAGCGTGTATTCATCTATTTTGTCTTTGTCGTAGTTCATTTCTTCTCCGAGCGTTAGCGCCGCGCAGCACACCGGGCATTACCTGGGATCAGAGTGAAGGGACGACTAGAGGGGAGGTAGTTTAGTTATTTAAATAATCTGTCAGGGATTTTTCGAAGTCACCGTTCTGCCTGACAAATACCTCTCCCCGCACGGAGGCAAAATGAACGCCCCCAGGACTCACTTGAAGCGCCTCCGATAGCTGCCTCCCCGTCAACCCCAATCTCCTTAAGCACGCGTAACAGAACACGGATCGGGCCATACTAATCTCCCTTCTCCGACCTCCCCCGAGAATCTCCTCTCTCGTCACCCCTAACTCTTTTCCAATAAAATCCAGCAATCCTTCCACATCCACCCGTTTCCTCTTGAATCGCACGCGCTGCCGTGTTAATCGCTCCGCCCCCGCCAATACCTCTTCCACAAAGGAACCACGCCCCAAAATCCGCGAATCTCCCCTCTCTGTTCCCTCTGCACCTGCCTTTCCTCTGTCGCTCCTGCTCCCTCTCCCCGTGCTCAGTTCTCCCCTCCTGCCTAACGCAATCCCTTCAAAGACGAATTGGCGATATCTCCTTTGGGCCACTCTTTCTCTCCGGCCAAAGTAGGACAATACCTCCTCCCGGGCTTGCCAGGGCCGGCTCTCCCTCCCCATCAACACCGAATGCCCACTCCAACGGTATCGGTCTAGTCCCTCCATGTCCTTCACCAATCGCGCCCGCACCGCATTGAGGTGGATATACCGTACCAGCTCCAACAAATAAGCATCCTCCTCACACACGATCGACCGGTAGCGGTTCTGAAAAAGATGGCCTGACCTCTGATGTCGCAGGTTGAAACTGACCGCATATCCGGTTAACAGCCGCCTCATCATCCTTGCGAGAGGGGTAGAACCTGTTCGCATGAGAATATGAACATGATTGGGAATCAGCACCCATGCGAAACAGCTCGCCTGTCCCTCCTGAACTACTTTCCCAAGTCGGTGCAGGAAGTTTTCTTTATCCCAGTCATTCTCGAAAATCCGTCTCCTCTCGATCCCTCGCACCATGACATGATGCAGGGTTCCAGGAGCATCTAACCGTGGCCCTCTTGGCATGATCTACCATTATCGCAATCAGACAGAACGGTCAAGTTATTTAAATAACTAAACTACGTCCCTCCGGCTTTCCTCACGGTGGAACGACGCGTTAGGCTCTGAAAGGCTGAGGGTGAAGGACATCATTGACCATCTAGCCTTTAGGCCTGAACGCTCACTTCGTATCGTTCTCCAGCCGGTGGCCCAGCCAGAACACTTGCCAACTTGCCCATCAGTTCACGGTAGAGCGGGCTAGTTTCAAATGC
>JBEKDJ010000471.1:0-3609 GCA_050014415.1 Thermodesulfobacteriota bacterium
GGTGGTTCAATGGTAAAGTCATTTATGATGGCCTGCCTGGGCATTCTTCTTGGATGTGTAGGAATGGATACCATCAATGGGGTGAACCGTTTCACATATGGAATTCCAGAATTGATAGATGGCATTGGTATTGTCCCAGTCGTCATGGGTCTTTTCGGGATTTCCGAAGTCCTCCTGAATGTCGAGCAATCCCTTAAGCAGGAGGTATTTGTTAAGAGAGTCAAAAATCTTTTACCTAATTGGCGGGATTGGATGGACTCCATTGGGGCCATTATTCGTGGGTCCTTCCTTGGATTTTTCCTTGGGGTTTTACCAGGAGGAGGAGCCATTGTTGCCTCCTTTGCTTCGTACGCCGTTGAGAAGAAGGTTTCCAAGCATCCCGAACAATTTGGCAAAGGGGCGATTGCGGGGGTGGCGGGTCCAGAGACAGCCAACAATGCGGCCACCGGGGGAGCCTTTATCCCCCTGTTCACACTGGGAATTCCTGCCAATGCAGTGATGGCAGTTCTTCTCGGAGCTTTGATGATTCATGGATTGCGGACTGGACCTCTTCTTATGAAGGAGGCCCCTGGTATATTCTGGGGGACGGTTGCAAGCATGTATGTGGGGAACATTATTTTACTCATTCTGAATCTCCCGCTCATTCCTGTTTGGGTTAAGATATTAAAGGTCCCCTATGTTTTTCTCTTTCCGGCGATTCTTATATTCTGTCTTATCGGTGCTTATAGCCTCAATAATAGTATTGTCGAAGTAGTCCTTATGGTCTTGTTTGGATTGATTGGTTACCTCTTCAAGAAATTTCATTATGAGGGTGCTCCTTTTATAATGGCGTTGATCTTGGGACCTATGTTGGAGGACGGACTGCGGCAATCTTTGATCCTTTCCAACGGAAGCTTTGGGATTTTCGTAGCGCGTCCTCTCTCATTAGGATTGATCCTCATCTCAGCTTTCCTCGTTTTCTCTCCTATTTTTCTGAGAAAGAGGCCAACCGCTGGGCTGAAGGATAATGACTGAAAGGAACTTTCCTTATAAAAGCAATGAATTCCTCTGGATACTCACACTTTCGGGCCTGATCAATGCTCTATTAGTCTAGTTGTCATCGATCTTCTTTGAAAAGGCATAGACGAATAATAGCAAAAATGGGTTGATGGGTTAATTGTCGGATCATGCGAAATCAATAAATACAGGTAATTTTGAAACAGAAGGGAGGTGGAGGGTTAAATTCTTAAACAAAATTTTGTAACTTTCAAAATTCTCATTGGGTAAAAATCTTATTCAGGAGGAGAAAAAAGATGAGACAGCCAAGGTTTCCAGGAATTCCTCATGAGGAGTATAAACTCAGATTAGACAAAGCCCAGGAACTGATGGGAAAATATGGTTTTGATGCGTTGCTTTTATTCGGGATTGATAATATCCGGTATTACACCGGGCATATAAAGGCCAGTTATGGATTTAGCCGGAGATGGCGCCGAGGAGTGGTTATTCCAAGAAAAGGCGAACCCGTATTTGTAAGTAACAACATCACTTCAAAAAATGCCATGATGACCACTTGGATCGAGGACGTAAGGCCGTGGGGAGGGCCGAAGCAGTTCGGCTATGAAAGAGACCATGAGACCATCTTTATTCAGATCCTCATGGATTTAGGGGCGAGGAGAGTGGGAGTGGAAATGGATGATACCATACAAAATGAGGTCTCTTGGGGAGAATTTGAGAGAATCAAAAAGGGTTTGGAAAAAGTGGAATGGGTAGATGCCTCGGATCTAATCTGGGATCAAAGGATCATCAAAACGCAGTATGAACAAGACATTATCAGAGATCTTCATAGGAGGTTCACCAAGGCCTTACTGAGGGCGAGGGATCAATTAAAGATAGGGATGACAGAACTCCAATTTCATGGTTTGATCTTTGAGAATTCTGTACATGAGGGAATTCATGAGGATCCAATGGCGGGTCGGATGATGATGACCGGACCAGGCCGATATACGACTTATATCATGGGCCCCACGGACACGGTTTTAAAGAAAGGAGATACTCTTTGGATCGACGGGGGACCTCGCCATAAAGGGTATTTTATGGATATCCAAAGAAACATATGCTTTGGTAAGCCGACAGAGAAGATGAAAGACCATTATAGGGCAGCTTTAGCAGCAACTCTGGGTTGTGCCTCAGCAGTCAAGCCAGGGGCGATGGCCTCTGATGTTTGGGATGCTGGGGAAAATGCCCTAAAAGAAATACACCCAAAGTACTTATTAAAGCGGCCCTCAGAGGTAATGGGACATGCGATGGGATTATATACCCATGAACCTCCGTTCTTCATGTCGAGAGAAAGCCTTGAGAGGTTGGGAGAGGCGGATAGAAAGTTGAAACCTGGGATGTATGTCTCGGTAGAGGTGGGAATTGTTGATACTGAGCCAGCCGAGCCTGAAATTGTAACAATGTGGCCGGAAGAGAATTTGCTTGTGACCGAGACGGGTCATGAGGTTCTAACAAGGGATGTCCCAAATGACTTGTGGGTCATAGATTGATCGGCACAAATATTTAATTGTTTAGAATAACGTAAGAAGGAAGGAGAAGATTTGGAAAATCCAGATTTTCCAAATCTGGGGGAAGTTTATATAAACCGGATCGTGACCAATCAGAAAAGTCTGTCACCAATGTGTCACCAGACAGTGGTAACGTGTAAGGAAAAGAAGAAAGGAGTTTTTTAAAAATTTTTATAGTATAAAATCGTTAGGCTAATATATTTTTGAATGTTAAATTAATTTATTAAAAATCCTTACCTCCTTACCCTTATTCTTGCTTAATATGTTGAAATAATTAATTTTGTCTTCGAAGGTGAAGGAAGTGTAAGGAGAGTGTAAAAGAATCCTTACACTTCCCTATCATCTTCTAAACCTTCCCAAACGAACCAGTGAAGGTGGTCATCATCACTCCGAAAATGACCACAGCCCCCATGGGCAAAGGAGTCAGGATTAAACCTACGATGGTGGCCACAAAGATGGCCAGGAGGTGCCAGGCCTCTTTCTTGACCCCGGCTGGCACAGGTGAGTACCAAATGAGGAGTCCAATGATAACGACAATGATCCCGCGTACTATCCGTGCCCCCACGCTTCGTTCTTGACCGTTCATCTCTCTCCCTCTTCTCCAGACCTTGCCTAATTCATACATTCAAAAAAGAATACTTTAGGTTAAAAATTCCACGAAGTGAACCTTAACCCACCCAATAAACTTGCTATCATTGTTTTGAGGAAAGACACCTGTTTCGGTCCTTTCGCCTTTATGCTCCCTTTGTGTATGTGAGGACCAATAGTAATTTTTCAATAGATTAATGTTTAAAAGGCAATCATAACGTCTATTTTTTGTCAATATAAAAAATGAAATTATGAAAATTATCTTTTAAAGATTATCACTTGAAACCTAGTATAGCAATAGGAATTCTCGACTTGATGACTTCAGGAAGTACTCCTTGCGAAGGATCTCGGACCACGGACTCCCTCCGCCTCGGACCTTTAGCTCTGGACACCCAAGAATTTCAATCTCACCGGATTGAAAGATGAGCTACCTCCAATAGAGACGTTGTCAAACCCCAAACTGAAGGCTCTCTATCGC